>JAEYGD010000044.1 GCA_023402505.1 Actinomycetes bacterium | reverse complement strand
CAGGCCGGTCAGTCCCGCGCCCGCGCGGCCGGCCGCGCCGCCACCCGGCTGGCCGGGCCCGAAGGGGTACCCGCCGGCGCCGGTCCGTCGGCGCCGCAAGTGGCCCTGGGTGCTGCTGTTCACGCTGGCCTGCTGCTGCGGCTGCCCGGCCTACTGGGCGACGCCCATGTTCAACCAGGTGCCGGCGAGCGCCGCGCTGCCGGCGGAGGTCGACGACCTGCGGCTGCGGGACGACAGCCGCAGCACGCAGGCCGCCGAGGACCTGAAGGCGGAGGTCCGCAGCGCGCACTGGCTGGCCAGCGACACCTTCGCCGGGGTCTACTCCACCCGCGCCGGTAAGCGGGTGACCGTCTTCGGCGGCACCGGCTTCTGGTTCGCGCCGGAGTCCGAGGCGGACGCCGAGATCGCCCGGTTGACCGAGAAGTACGCCCTCGGCGAGCCGAGGGCCTTCGACACCGGCGTCCGGGGGCGGTACGAGCGGTGCGCGGTCGGACAGGACGACGGGGCCGACGTGGTCGTCTGCACCTCCGCCGACCACGGCAGCATCGCCACGGCTGTGTTCACCCGGCTCTCCGTGGAGGACAGCGTCACCCTGCTCGGCACCCTGCGGGAACAGATCGTCACGAAGAGCTGAGACCCGGGGCGGGGGTCAGGCCGCCCCGGGTTCACCGGCGACCGGCGGGTGCCCGCGCGGCGGGGCGTACCGGGGGACGTACTCCTGCCCGGTCAGGTTCTGGATCTCGCTCATCACCTCGTCGGTCATGGCGCGCAGCGAGGTTCGGTCGTCGGGCCGGCCGGTGAAGTCCAGCGGCTTGCCGAACCGCACGGTGATCTTGCCGGTGAACGGGCGGGGCACCCGGGTGCCGATCGGCTGGACCTTGTCGGTGCCGATCATGCCCACCGGGATGATCGGCACGCCGGCGGCCAGCGCCAGCCGGACGGCGCCGGTGCGGCCGCGGTAGAGCCGCCCGTCCGGGGACCGGGTCCCCTCGGGGTAGACCACGACCAGCTCGCCGGCCCTGAGCGCGGGGATGGCCGCGTCGAACGCGGTCAGCGCCGCCCGCCCGCCGGCCCGCTCGACCGGGATCGCGCCCAGACCGGTCAGCACGAACTTGGAGAACCGGCCCTTCAGGCCGGTGCCCTTGAAGTACTCCGACTTGGCCCAGAACGCCAGGTGCCGCGGGACGACCGTGCCGAGGAACAGCTCGTCGGCGACCGAGAGGTGGTTGCCGGCGAAGATCGCGCCACCGGTCTCCGGGACGTACTCCAGCCCCTCCACGGTCGGGCGGAAGCCCAACCGCAGCGCGGGCGCCACGGTGAACTTGCCGATGGTGTAGAGCAGCGGCACTGGTCCTCCGGCAGGTGAAGAGCGGTACGGGGCGGTGTCACCGTAGCGGACGCCCGCCGCCTCCGACGATGGAGGTGGCGGGCCTCCCGCTACCGGTGACGCCGCTCGCGGAAAACGTCCGGGAGGTCGAAAGGGGGCGCTTCCCTCATACCCGCCGGACGGTGACCGTCACCTGTTCGCCCTCGCCGACCTCGCCGGTGAAGCCGTCGAGCCCGTCGGCGAAGTCCACCGAGTCGGCCAGCACCTCGCGGGCCACGAAGCCGGTGTACGCGGACACCGCCGCCCGCACCTGCTCGGAGGCCGCGAGCGCGACCACGATCCGGTCCGAGACGTCCAGGTCGGCGTCGCGGCGGGCCTGCTGCACCACCCGGACCACGTCCCGGGCCAGCCCCTCGGCGGCCAGCTCCGGGGTGACCTCGGTGTCCAGGACGACGACACCCTCGCCACCGGGCAGCGACGCGGAGTGCTCCGCGTCGGCGGCGACCAGGCGCAGCTCGTACTCGCCCTCGGCCAGGGTGACGCCGGCAGCGACCGGGGCGCCGTCGCGCAGCTCCCACTCCCCCGCCTTGACCGCCTTGATGACCTGCTGGACGGCCTTGCCGACGCGCGGTCCGAGCGCGCGCGGCACCACGGTCAGCACCTGCTGGCAGTAGTTGTCCACCTCGTCGGTGAACACGACCCGCTTGACGTTGACCTCGTCGGCGACCAGGTCGGCGAAGGGGCGCAGCGCGTCGGCCGCCGGCGAGGCGACCGTCAGCGTCGACAGCGGCAGCCGCACCCGCAGGCCCTTGGCCTTGCGCAGCGACAGCGTCGCCGAGGCCACCGCGCGGGCGGCGTCCATCGCGGCGACGAGTTCGTGGTCGGCCGGGAGGTCGGCGGCGTCGGGCCAGTCGGTCAGGTGGACCGACCGCTCGCCGGTCAGCCCGCGCCAGATCTCCTCCGCGGTCAGCGGCGCCAGCGGCGCGACCACCCGGCAGAGCGTCTCCAGCACCGTCCACAGGGTGTCGAACGCGTCGGCGTCGCCGGACCAGAACCGGTCCCGCGAGCGGCGCACGTACCAGTTGGTCAGCGCGTCCAGGTAGGACCGGACGGTGGCGCAGGCGCCGGAGATGTCGTACGCCTCCATCTGCGCCTGCACCGTCGACACCAGCTCGTTCGTCTTCGCCAGCACGTACCGGTCGAGCAGGTCGCCGGCGGCTCCGCCGCCGTCAGCCGGCCCGGCGTCGGTCCTCCGCTTGGCCTGGTACCCGTCGGCGTTGGCGTAGAGCGAGAAGAAGTACCAGACGTTCTACAGCGGCAGCAGCACCTGCCGGACGGAGTCCCGGATGAGCGTCTCGGTCACCGGCATGTCGCCGCCGCGCAGCACCGGCGACGACATCAGCATCCAGCGCATCGCGTCCGAGCCGTACGTGTCGAAGACGTGGTACACGTCCGGGTAGTTGCGCAGGCTCTTGGACATCTTGCGGCCGTCCGAGCCGAGCAGGATGCCGTGGCTCAGGCAGTTGCGGAACGCCGGCCGGTCGAACAGCGCGGTGGCCAGCACGTGCATCGTGTAGAACCAGCCGCGGGTCTGCCCGATGTACTCGACGATGAAGTCGCCCGGGTAGTGGTGCTCGAACCAGTCGGCGTTCTCGAACGGGTAGTGCACCTGGGCGAACGGCATCGAGCCGGACTCGAACCAGCAGTCCAGCACCTCCGGCACGCGGCGCATGGTCGAACGCCCGGTGGGGTCGTCCGGGTTGGGCCGGACCAGCTCGTCCACCGCCGGCCGGTGCAGGTCGGTCAGGCGTACGCCGAAGTCCCGCTCGATCTCCGCGAGCGAGCCGTACACGTCCACCCGGGGGTAGGCCGGGTCGTCGGACTTCCACACCGGGATCGGCGAGCCCCAGAACCGGTTCCGGCTGATCGACCAGTCGCGGGCGTTGGCCAGCCACTTGCCGAACGAGCCGTCCTTGATGTGGCCGGGCGTCCAGTTGATCTGCTGGTTCAGCTCGACCATCCGGTCCTTGAACCGGGTCACCGCGACGAACCACGACGACACCGCCTTGTAGACCAGCGGGGTGTCGCAGCGCCAGCAGTGCGGGTACGCGTGGGTGTAGGTGTCCTGCTTGAGCACCACCCCCCGCTCCTTGAGCTCCCTGATCACCGGCTTGTTGACGTCGAAGACCTGCTCGCCCTGGTACGGCGGGACGAGCGCGGTGAACCGGGTGTGGTCGTCGACCGTGACGACGGTCGGGATGCCGGCCGCGTTGCAGGCGTTCTGGTCGTCCTCGCCGAACGCCGGCGCCAGGTGGACGATCCCGGTGCCGTCCTCGGTGGTGACGAAGTCCGCCCCGAGCACCTGGTACGCGTTCTCCCCGGCGTGCTCGACGAGGAAGTCGTACAGCGGGGTGTAGCGGCGTCCGACCAGGTCCCGGCCGTGCACCGTGCCGACCTGCTCGAAGCCCTCCAGCTCCTTGGCGTACGCGCCGAGCCGGGCCGCGCCGACGGCGTACCGCTGCCCGTCGCGCTCCAGCACCGCGTACTCGATGTCCGGGCCGACGGCGAGCGCCAGGTTGGACGGCAGGGTCCACGGCGTGGTGGTCCAGACGCCGAGGCGCACCGCACCACGCACCGGCTCGGGGGCGTTCTCGTCCGGGGTCAGCTCGAACCACACGCTGAGCGTGGGGTCGTGCCGGTCCCGGTAGACGTCGTCCATCCGGGTCTCGGTGTTCGACAGCGGCGTCTCGCAGCGCCAGCAGTACGCGAGCACCCGGAAGCCCTCGTAGACCAGACCCTTGTCGTGCAGGGTCTTGAAGGCCCACATGACGCTCTCCATGTAGTCCAGGTCGAGCGTCTTGTAGTCGTTGGCGAAGTCGACCCAGCGGGCCTGGCGGGTGACGTACCGTTCCCAGTCCTGGGTGAACTCCAGCACGGAGGTGCGGCAGGCCTCGTTGAAGCGGGCCACGCCCAGGTCGAGGATCTCCGCCTTGCTGGTGATGCCGAGCTGCTTCTCGGCGACCACCTCGGCGGGCAGCCCGTGGCAGTCCCAGCCGAAGCGCCGCTCCACCCGGCGGCCGCGCATGGTGTGGTAGCGCGGCACCACGTCCTTGACGTAGCCGGTGAAGAGGTGGCCGTAGTGCGGCAGGCCGTTGGCGAACGGCGGGCCGTCGTAGAAGACGTACTCGTTCTTCCCCTGGTCACCGGCCGGACGGGCCTCGACGGAGGCCTCGAAGGTCTTGTCGGCGGTCCAGTGCTCCAGGACCCGGCGCTCGACCTCGGGCAGGTCGGGGCTCGCGGAGACACCGGTCGCGGCCGGGTCGTGCAGCGGATAGGCCATCGGGGGTCGCTCTCCTCAGCAGCTCACTGGTCGTGGGTCTGCGAGGACGAGCCCGATCCGGTACGCCGTCCGGCGTGCCGGGCAAGGCCCGCGGTACCACCCCGCTTGGCGGCCAGGATCGACCGCCCGCTCGTTGGCCGGCTGTGACGGGCCGGACCCGTCCGGTTCTACTGGGCCGGTGACCCGGCTGTTCTTCCGGAGGCTCGCCGGTGATGGCCGGGTCATCGCCTGTTCGTTCGTCAAGGCTACCCGACCCACCGACCCACCCGCCCCCGAGTAACCCGGTCCCGCCCCTCCGCCCTCCCCGCCCCGCCCCTTCCGCGTCGATCATGGAGTTGTGGTGCCCCGCGAAAGCGACGTACCCGGTTGTATCGCCCACCACAAC
>JAEYGD010000490.1 GCA_023402505.1 Actinomycetes bacterium | reverse complement strand
AGGTCGCACCGTGCAGCGCGACCAGGGCGACCAGGGCGAGGCCGGTGGCCGCCACGAACGGCGTGCCGAGGTGGGTCACCCCGGCGACGTGCCCGTCGCGGTGCAGCGGTACGCCCTGCAGCAGCCCGCCGAGCACCGCACCCCAGCCCAGCGCGGCGAGCAGACTGCCCACCACGACCACCCGGTCCCAGGCGGCGCGGGCGCGGGCGCCGGCCGGCCGGCTGCGCAGCTGCACGCCGGCGGTCACCAGGATCACCCCGGTCAGCGCGCCGACGACGGCCGGGTAGAGGCCGGACAGCAGTTCGCCCTCCAGCACGGGGAACGCCCCGAAGAGGATGCCGACGGCGGCCACCAGCCAGACCTCGTTGCCGAGGAAGAAGGGGCCGAGGGCGTTGAGCGCCTGCCGTTCGCCGGCCACGCCGGTGCGCCGGGCGAGCAGCAGCCCGACGCCGTAGTCGTACCCGCCGAGGACGAGGTAGGTGGCGAAGAAGGCGCCGAGCAGCGCGTACCAGGCGAGTTCCACGGTCGTCTCCCTCAGGCGAAGGCGGGTTCGGGACGGGGGTCGGCGGGCTGCTCGGGCCGGCGGCCGAGGGCGGGGTCGGCGGCGCCCCGGGCGGCGTGCCGGGCCAGCAGCACCCAGTTGGTGACGGCGAGGGTGCCGAGCAGCAGCGTGAAGCCGACGTAGGAGACGAGCATCACGCCGGGGCCGACGCCGGACACGGCCTGGTCGGTGGGGAGCAGCCCGTACGCCACCCAGGGCTGCCGGCCGACCTCGCGGGCGAGCCAGCCGAGGAGCACCGCGACGAAGGGCAGCGGCAGCGCGACCAGCAGCAGCCAGAGCGGGAAGCGGAGCCGGATGATCCAGTCCCGCCAGAGCAGCGGCAGGAGCAGCCACAGCGTGCCCAGGCCGAAGCCGATCAGGATCATGAACCCGAGCCCGACGCTGGCCAGTACCGGCGGGCTGTAGTCGCCCGGACCGAAGCGGGTAGTCCATTCCGCGACCAGCGCGTCCGCCGCCGGGCCGCCGCCGAACTTGGTCGGCTGCACCTCGCCCACCGGGCCGAACTGGGCGAAGCCGAATCCCTGCACGAGGCTGACCGACAGCGCCGCGGTGACCAGGCCGATCCGCAGTGCCGTGCGGTGCAGGGCGAAGTCCGGTGTGCGCCGCAGGAGGTGCCAGGCGCTCACGGCGGCCATCAGCATCCCGCCGGTGAGCAGGGCCGCCGCGACAACGTGGCCGAGCGCCATGCCGAGGCTCGGGTTGCTCAGCAGTGCGGAGAAGTCGGTCAGGTGGGCGATGCCGTCGCGGACCTCGTAGCCCACCGGGTTCTGGAGCCACGAGTTGGCCACCATGATCCAGAACGCGGACGCGTACGCGGTGATCGCCACCCCGTAGAGCAGGGCCAGGTGGACGCCCCGGCGGAGCCGGTGCCACCCGAAGATCCACATGCCGAGGAACGTCGACTCGAGAAAGAACGCGACAAGCGTCTCGATCGCCAGCGGCGCCCCGAAGACGTTGCCGACGTAGCGCGACAGCCCGCTCCAGTTCAGCCCGAACTGGAACTCCATCACGAGGCCGGTGGCGATGCCGAGCACGTAGTTGATCACGTAGAGCTGACCCCAGAAGCGCGTCAGCCGCTCGTAGACCGGCTTGTCGGTGAGCACCCACGCCGTCTGCAGGCCGACCAGCAGGGTGACCAGACCGAGCGTGACCACGACGAAGAGGAAGTGGATCGAAGCCGTGGTGGCGAACTGGAGGCGGGCGAGGAGCAGGGTGTCCAAGGGGCGGCCCTCCGGCGGATAAGCGCGTCTTGCTGAGCGACCCTACACGTAGCCTCGCTACCTATGCCACCTACTACGTGTCGTCGTAGGAGATGCTACGACGGTTTGTAGTAGGAATGGGGGCGAATATCGCTGCCGCCCCGGGCGCGGGGTGGGTCAGCTCAGGAAGAGCGAGATCGGCAGGGCGGCCAGGGTGGTCGCCACGCTCAGTGCGGCGGCCCCGACCAGCCGGGGCGGCCGCCCGGACTCCAGCAGGCGCTGCACCCGCACGTCGAGGTCCCGGTCGCCCACGCCGAGGGCGCCGGCCGGGGTGATCCGGTTGCCGGCGGCGGCGAACCGGCGCAGCGCACCGGCCAGGGGCGCCTCGGCGTGCAACTCGCGGGCCTTGTCGTCGGCGCGCATCTCCACCAGCAGGGCCACCCGCTCGTGCGCGTCCCGCACCCACCGGAACCAGGGCAGCGCCCGGGAGAGCGCGGTGAACGGCAGCAGTACGAGGTCGTGCCGCTCCTGCGCGTGCGCCCGCTCGTGGGTGAGCACCGCCTCCAGTTCGGCCCGGTCCAGCAGGTCGAGCGTGCCGGCGCTGACCACGACGCGGGGCCGCACCCCGGGCAGGCAGTACGCCGCCGCACTCGGATGGTCGAGCACCAGCGCGCCGGGCACGGTCGGGTCCCGCCGTGCGACCAGCGCGAGCAGGTCCCGGTGGCGGCGTTGCGCGCGGACGGCGGCGTGCAGGCTGCCGACGGTCGTGGTCAGCAGCACCGCCCCGATACCGAAGCCGACCCCCACCAGACC
>JAEYGD010000451.1 GCA_023402505.1 Actinomycetes bacterium | reverse complement strand
GGCGTGGGCGCGGCGGCGCGCAGCACGGCGGCGGCCGCCGCGGCGGCCCGGCGCAGGGTGCCGACCGCCTCGTCCTGGCCGACCAGGTCGGCGAAGACGTCGGGCATCAGGTCCGTTGCTCCATCGTCACCAGCTCCGCGTCGGATAACTCGGGCTGCACCGAGGTGTCCGGGCCGTGCGCGGGGCGCGGGTGCACGATGCCGCCGGGTGCGCCCAGCATCTCGTCGATCCGGCGGCCCACCGCGGCGGCGATCTCGTCGGTCGGGCGGGAGGCGTCCAGCACCAGGTAGCGCTTCGGGTCGGCGGCGGCGAGGTCGAGGAACGCGTACCGGACCCGTTCGTGGAAGCCGATCGACTCCGCCTCCAGGTGGTCCTGCTTCTCGCCGCGCCCCGCCACCCGGGACAGGCCGGTACGCGGGTCGACGTCGAGGAGCACCACCAGGTCGGGCTTGAGCCCGCCGGTGGCCCAGGACGAGAGCCAGGAGACCTCGTCGGCCGGGAGGGTCCGCCCGGCGCCCTGGTACGCGAGGGACGAGTCGACGTAACGGTCGCTGATCACCACGGCGCCCCGGGCGAGCGCCGGCCGGACCACGGTGGCCACGTGGTGGGCCCGGTCGGCGGCGTACAGGAGTGCCTCGGCGCGCGGGGACGGCACGTCGGAGCCGGGCTGGCCGAGCAGCAGCGACCGGATCCGCTCGCCGACGGCGGTGGCGCCGGGCTCCCGGGTGACCACCACGTCCCGGTCCTGCTCGCGCAGCCGCCCGGCGAGCAGGGCGAGCTGGGTGGACTTGCCGGCCCCCTCGCCGCCCTCGAAGACCACGAACAGCCCGGCGGACACGAACGGCTCGGCCGGCATCAGCGGCCGACCGCGGACCGAGCCCCACAGGTCGGCCAGGACCGGCACGCCCTTCTTGTCGTCCATCTGCCCGAACGCGCTGATCCCGGCGAAGATGCCGGCGGCGCCGGCGGCGAGCAGCAGCAGCCGGGTGGATGAGATCGACACGCCCAGGTCGGCGATCTCGAACCGGCGGGAGCCGCCGACACCGGCGAGGAGGCTGCTCAGTGCGATGGCCAGGATCAGCACCAGCCGGGTGCCGATCTGCACGACCGCGAAGACCCGGCCGCGTACCTCGTCGGCGATCTCGCCGCCGAGCAGCGTGGTGCCGGCGAGGAAGGCCATGCCGGCGCCCGCGCCGACCAGGACGGCCCCGACCATGGCCATGGAGAGGTGGATGGCGAACGCCAGGGTCATCACCGCCGCGCTGGCCAGCACGATGCTCATGCCGAACCAGCGCCGCCGTGACATGTCCTTGACGATCATCGGGCCGAGCCCGATGCCGACCGCCAGGCCGATGAAGATGGCACCGAACAGCAGGTAGAAGGCGGCGTCGCCGGCTCCGAGCGAGTTGGCGAAGAACCGGGCGGTGCCGATCACGATGCCGCCGCCGGCGAACGCGCCAAAGATGCCCAGCACCAGCCCCCGGACCAGCGGGGTCTGGCCGATGAACCGCCAGCCCTCCTTGAACTGGCGCAGCATGGTCTGCTCGGTCTGCTCCCGCTCGGCGGACCGGCCCTGGCTGATCTCCCGGATGCCGAACGCCACGACGACGGCGGTGGCGAGCCGGGAGAACGCGTTGAACCAGAGCGCGAGCTGGGCCGGCTCGGCCCAGCCCGGCGCGGCGCCACCGGTGGCGGCGCGTACGGCCCCGTCCAGCGCGGCGAGGGCGAGCGCGGCGACGACCGGGGTGAGGCCGTACGTGGTGATGAGGGTGAGCTGGTTGGCGGCTTCCAGCCGGGCCCGGGGGATCAGGTTCGGGACCGCGGCCTCCTTCGCCGGGATCCACAGCAGGGTGATCGACTCGATCAGGAACGTGGCGATCGTGGCCCAGCCGACCACCACCGCGCCGCTGGCGCCGAGCACGGCGACGAGCGGGATCGAGGCGAACAGCACGAACCGCAGCACGTCGCAGATGACCATGGTCCACCGCCGGTCGAACCGGTCGGCGAGCACGCCGGCGATCGGCCCGAGCACGAGGGCGGGCAGCAACCGGATGGCGATGACCGTGCCGAAGGCGGCGCCCTTGGCGGTGCTCCCCTCCACCTGGGAGGCGGCGAAGACGGAGGTGGCGAGCAGGCCGAACCAGTCGCCGAACGAGGCGGCGCCGAGCACGATCCAGAGCCGCCGGAACGGGCGGATGCGCAGCACCGAGCGGATGGCGGCGTAGCCGGAGTGGTCGGGCTGCGCGGTGGCCTGCGCCCCGGACGCGGACGGGCCGGGCTGGCCGCCGGTGGGCTGGTCGGACCGGGCACCGGACGGGTCGGACCGGGCACCGGACGGGCCGGGCCGGGCTCCGGACGGCGACACGCCGGGCGACTCGCCGTTCTGCTGGTTTTCGATGGCCGTACCTCCACGTGGCGGCCCATCGCTGGGCAGTCCCGGTGCAACACTCTAGACCCGGCGGGGAGCCTCCCTGCCGCGACATTCTCCTGCTCGCCGAGCGTAGGCCGCCGTGACCACCGCCGTCAGCCCGGACGGACGCGAGGGTGTTTCGCATTGACCCATCGGACGGTTAGCGTGCAGGACGTGGCCACCGACAGCTCCGACCTCCGTGGTCGACTCGACCGGGCGACCGCGCACCTCGACCCCCCGTACGCGGTGGTCGACCTCGCGGCGTTCGACGCCAACGCCGCCGCCCTCGCCGGCCGTACCGCCGGCAAGCCGGTCCGCGTCGCCAGCAAGTCCGTACGCTGCCGGGAGCTGATCTCCCGGGCCCTCGCCACACCCGGCTGGCACGGTGTGATGGCGTTCACCCTGCCGGAGGCGCTCTGGCTGGTCCGCGGCGGGGTGACCGACGACGCGCTGGTGGCGTACCCCACGGCCGACCGGGCCGCCCTCGCCGAGCTGGCCGGCGACCCGGCGCTCGCCGCCGCGGTGACCCTGATGGTCGACGGCACCGACCAACTCGACCTGGTGGACTCGGTGTGCGCCCCGGACCGCCGGCCCGAGCTGCGGGTCTGCCTCGACCTGGACGCCTCGTGGCGACCGCTGGGCGGGAAGGTGCACGTCGGGGTCCGCCGCTCGCCGGTGCACAGCGCCCGGGCGGCCGGCGCGCTCGCCGCCACCATCGCCGCGCGGCCGGGTTTCCGGCTGGCGGGGCTGATGGCGTACGAGGCGCAGATCGCCGGGCTGGGCGATGCCCCGCCGGGGCGGGCGGTGCTCGGCGCGGCGATCCGGCTGGCGCAGCGCGGCTCGTACCGGGAGTTGCTGGCCCGCCGGAGCGCGGCGGTGGCCGCCGTCCGCGAGCACGCCGACCTGGAGTTCGTCAACGGCGGCGGCACCGGCAGCGTGGCCGCGACCAGCGCCGATCCCGCGGTGACCGAGGTGACCGCGGGATCGGGCCTGTACGGGCCGACGCTGTTCGACGCCTACCGGGCCTGGCGCCCCACCCCGTCGGCGTTCTTCGCCTGCGCGGTGGTCCGCCGCCCGGCGCCCGGCTACGCCACCGTGCTCGGCGGCGGTTGGATCGCCTCCGGCCCGGCCGAGCGGAGCCGCCTGCCCCGCCCGGTCCTGCCGGCCGGCCTGGAACTGGTCGGCACCGAGGGGGCCGGCGAGGTGCAGACCCCGCTGACCGGTCGGGCCGCCGCCGCGCTGCGGGTGGGCGACCGGGTCTGGTTCCGGCACGCCAAGGCCGGCGAACTCGCCGAGCACGTCAACGAGCTGCACCTGGTGGAGGGGGACACCGTCGTGGCGACCGTCCCCACGTACCGCGGCGAGGGCCGGGCGTTCCTCTGAGCCACCGACCGGGCCGGTTGCGGGCGGTCCGGGCAGGTCGACGCCGGTCAGGCGGGCTGCGCCACCTCGGCCGGCCGGGCGGCGCCGTCGCGGGCGTCGACCTGCCGGTGCAGGTATTCCCGGATGAGCGCCTTCGCCTCGGTGAGCACCCGGTCGTCGCCCTCCGGCCGGCGGCGGAACGCCAGCTTGATGAGCGCGTCGGCGGCCTCGACGGCGACCTCCAGGTGGAACCGCAGCTCCGGGACGTCGGTGAGCCCGAAGCGTTCGGTGAGGACGCGGGCCAGCTGGTCCGCGATGACCCCGTTGTTGTCCCGCTGCTCATCGAGCAGGTGCAGGTCGACCACGTCGCCGAAGTGCAGGGTACGGAACCCCGGGACAGTACGGTGCATCGAGATGTACTCGTCGATCGCCGCGTCGACGCCGTCCCACCAGTGGGTCAGGTCGTCCGAGGCGAACCTCTCGTCGAGCCGCTGGAGGTAGGATTCCATCGTGCGCAGGGTCAGCGCCTGCACGATCGCCCGCTTGTCCGGAAAGAACTGGTAGACCGACCCGATCGCCACCTCGGCACGCTCGGCGAGCAGCGTGGTAGTCAGTCCCTCGTACCCCACCTCGTCGACGAGCTCGGCGCAGGCGTCCAGCATCCGCTGGACCCGCGCGACACTTCGACCCTGCACCGGTACGCGGCGCAGCGGCCCGGTCGTGGCGGCTGGTGTGGACACTCGGCGCCACCCCCCTTCGACGGATGAACATATCTGCACGTCACGAGTCTGTGACTACCGGTACAACGAGCGGACCTCGATTGCGGTATTTACCAGGTAGAACGTTCCTGATATGAAGTCAGTTCATATTCATGTCGAGGAGCGCCCATGGCCGCCGCCGCACCCTCCGTAACCGCCTGGTCCAACTGGGCCGGCAACCAGCGTGCCACCGCCACCGCCGTCCTGCGGCCCACCTCCATCGCCGAGGTCGCCGACGCGGTGCGCGCGGCCGCCGCGGACGGGGAGCGGATCCGCGCGGTCGGCAGCGGCCACTCCTTCACCGCCGTCGCCCGGACCGACGGTCGTCGGATGGAGCTGGCGGACCTGGAGACCGACGTACGGGTCGACGTCGATCGCCGACTCGTCACCGTACCCGCCGGGACCACGCTGTACGCACTCAACCGGCTGCTCGCCGGGCACGGGCTGGCGCTGCCCAACCTCGGCGACATCGACGCGCAGACCGTGGCGGGCGCGATCTCGACCGGCACCCACGGCACCGGCGCCGGGTACGGGTGCCTCGCCACCTTCGTCGAGGCGCTCACCCTGGTCACCGGCACCGGCGAGGTGCTGCACTGCTCGGCCGACGAGCACCCCGACGTGCTCGCCGCCGCCCGGGTCTCCCTCGGCGCACTCGGCGTGCTGGTCGACGTGACCCTGCGCTGCGTCGACGCGTTCGTGCTGCACGCCCACGAGCGGCCGGCGCCGCTGGACAGCGTCCTCGCCGACCTGCCCGGCCTGGTCGCCGCCCACGACCACGTCGAGTTCTACTGGTTTCCGTACACCGACCGGGTCCAGGTCAAGAGCAACGACCGGGTGCCCGCCGACGACCGGCCGCTGCCCCGCTGGCGCGGCTGGCTCGACGACGAGTTCCTCGCGAACACCGTCTTCGCCGGGGCCTGCCGGCTGGGCCGGGCCGTGCCGGCGCTCGCCCCGGCCATCAGCGCCGTCTCCGCGCGGGCCCTCACCGAACGCCGCTACACCGGCCGCTCCGACACCGTCTTCTGCACCCCGCGCCGGGTCCGCTTCGTGGAGATGGAGTACGGGTTGCCGCGCGACGCCCTCGTACCGGCCCTGGCCGCGTTGCGCCGCATCGTCGACGGGCTGCCGTTCAAGGTGCTGTTCCCGGTGGAGGTGCGGTTCACCGCCGCCGACGACGTGTGGCTCTCCCACGGCCACGGCCGGGACTCCGCGTACATCGCCGTCCACCAGTACGTGGGGGCGGCCTACGAGCCGTACTTCCGCGCCTTCGAGGAGGTGGCGCAGGAACTGGGCGGCCGGCCGCACTGGGGCAAGCTGCACTGGCGCGACGCGGCGTCGCTGGCGCCCGCGTACCCCCGGTGGGCCGACTTCCAGGCCGTCCGTGACCGGCTCGACCCGCACCGGGTGTTCGCGTCCCCACACCTGGACCGGGTGCTCGGCTAGCCTGCCGTCACCACCTGCTCCGCACCGCCACCGGCCCGCACGTGACCCAGCACCCGCTGGTACGCGGCCCGGTGCGTACGACGGGCCCCGGCGGGCGTCGACGGGTCGGCGAGCGACGCCGACAGGTCGACCAGCCGCAACTCCGGGGTGAGTTCCGTCCACGTCGGCAGCGCCTCCATCCGGGTCGCCCGCCACCGGCGGGGCGCCACCTCGGTGAAGGTCACCCGGGCCATGACGCCCTCGCGGTTCGCGTCGACCGGCTCGGCGTGCCGGGCCAGGTGATTGCCCATCCCGAAGACCACCCACTCGTCGCCGACGCGCCGAAACGGCTGCACCGCGTGGGCGTGGTGCCCGAGGATCAGGTCCACGTCCGGCGAGGCGATCAGCTCACGCGCCCAGGCCTCCTGGTCGGCGTCGGGCCGGTGCCGGTACTCGGTACCCCAGTGCAGGCTCAGCACCACGATGTCGGCGCCGGCCGCCCGGGCCCGGGCAGCCGCCGCGAGGATGGCCGGCGGGTCGATGAGGTTGGCCAGCCAGGGCTTGCCGGCCGGCCGGGTCAGGCCGTTGAAGTTCAGGGTGTACGACAGGTGCGCGACCCGGGCCCCGCCGGCCTCGTAGATCCGTGGTCTGCGCGCCTCGGCGGCGCTGCGGGCGCTGCCGGCGTGCCCCAGGCCGGCGGCGTCGAGCGCGTCGAGGGTCCGGGTCACCCCCTCGACGCCCCGGTCGAGGGTGTGGTTGGAGGCGGTCGAGCAACCGTCGAAGCCGGCCGCACGGATCCCGTCGAGCACCTGCGGTGGCGCGTTGAACGAGGGGAAGCCGACGAACGGCCCGGTCGGCGTGGCCAGCGGCGTCTCCAGGTGACACAGCGCGAGGTCGGCGGCGCTGACCACCGGGGCGACCCCGGCGAACATCGGGGCGAAGTCGAGCCCGCCGGGCCGGCCGGTCCGCCGCGCGTCCCGGCGGGCCTGCGCGGTCACCGGGGGATGCACCAGGATGTCGCCGGCGGCGACGAGACGCAGGGCGCGGGGGCCGGTGGACACCTCGGCCGGCGCCGCCGGAGTTACCGCCCCGGGCGGCGCCGGGACCGCCCGCTCGGAC
>JAEYGD010000436.1 GCA_023402505.1 Actinomycetes bacterium | reverse complement strand
CCCTTCCGGGAGATCTTCGGGTCACATGTTGGCGACGTCGGCCTGCTTGGCGCGGACCGCCTCGGCGGCCTCCTTCAGGGCGGCCAGCTCGTCGGCGTCCAGGTCGGTCTCGACCACGCGCTTGACGCCCTCGGCGCCGATCTCGGCCTCGACGCCCAGGTAGACGCCGGAGATGCCGTACTGGCCGTCGACCCAGGCGCAGACCGGCATGACGGCACCGGAGTCCTCGGCCACCGCCTTCGCCATCCGGGCGGCGGCGGCCGACGGGGCGTAGTACGCCGAGCCGGTCTTCAGCAGCGCGACGACCTCGGCGCCACCGTTGCGGGTCTTGACGACCAGTTCCTCGATCTGCTCGGCCGGCATGACCTCGCGCAGCGGCTTGCCGTCCACCGTGCTCTTCGACGGCACCGGCACCATGGTGTCGCCGTGCGAGCCCAGGGTCAGGGTCCTGACCGACTTCACCGGCACGTTCAGCGCCTCGGCGACGAAGTTGGTGAACCGGGCGGTGTCCAGCATGCCGGCCTGGCCGAGCACCCGGTTCTTCGGGAACTGGGTGGCGAGCTGGGCCAGCGCGGTCATCTCGTCGAGCGGGTTCGACACCACGATGACGACGGCGTTCGGGGCGTACTTGGCGACGTTCTCGGAGACCTGGCGGACGATCTTGGCGTTCGTCTCCAGCAGGTCCATCCGGCTCATCCCCGGCTTGCGGGGCAGCCCGGCGGTGATGACGACGACGTCGGAGCCCTCGATGGCCTCGTACCCCTCGCCGTTCGGGCCGGTGGTGACGCCGACGAGCTTGGTCTCGAAGCCCTCGACGGCGCGCGACTGGTTCAGGTCCAGCGCGAGACCCGCCGGCTTGCCCTCCACGATGTCGGTGATCACGACGGTGTCGAAGATGTCGTACTCGGCCAGGCGCTGTGCGGTGGTGGAGCCGTAGAAGCCGGCCCCGACGACAGTGACCTTCTTACCCATGGTCGTCCCACTCCCTGATACCAGTCGGTTTTCCGGACCGTATCAGCCATCCTGGCACCGATCCGTCCAGGGGCGGACGGTTATGACCCCGATGGGTGGTCGGCGTCAGTCGCGCTCGGCGCGCTCGACGACGTTGGTCAGCAGCATCGCGCGGGTCATCGGACCGACGCCGCCGGGCATCGGCACCAGGGCGCCGGCCACCTCGGCGACCTCCGGGTCCACGTCGCCGGTGTAGCGGCCCTTGCCGTCCGGGCCGATGACTCGGGTGATACCGACGTCGACCACGACCGCGCCGGGCGTGACCATGTCAGCGGTGAGCAGCCCCGGCACCCCGGCCGCCACGATCACGATGTCGGCGGCGCGGGTGTGCGAGGCGAGGTCGAGGGTGCCGGTGTGGCAGAGCGTCACGGTCGCGTTCTCGCTGCGCCGGGTGAGCAGCAGGCCGAGCGGGCGGCCGACGGTGTTGCCCCGGCCGACCACGGCCACCTTGGCGCCGCGCAGCGCCACGTCGTGCCGGCGGAGCAGCTCGACGATGCCGCGCGGGGTACAGGGCAGCGGACCCGGGTAGCCGAGGACCAGCCGGCCCAGGTTGACCGGGTGCAGGCCGTCGGCGTCCTTGTCGGGGTCGATCAGTTCGAGCACCCGCTGCGTGTCGAGGTGGCCGGGAAGCGGCAGCTGGACGATGTAGCCGTGGCACGCCGGGTCCGCGTTCAGGTCGGCCAGCACGGCGTCCACCTGCTCCTGGGTGGCCTCGGCCGGCAGTTCCCGCCGGATCGAGGCGATCCCGACCTCGGCGCAGTCGCGGTGCTTGCCGTTGACGTACGCCTGCGAGCCGGGGTCGGCGCCCACCAGGACGGTGCCGAGGCCGGGGGTGATGCCCCGCTCCGCCAGAGCCTTCACCCGGGTCCGAAGCTCGTCCTTGATCTCGGCCGCGGTCGCCTTGCCGTCCAGAAGCGTCGCCGTCACGCTCAGATCGTCTCATGGCTGGGACCCGGCGGGACCGACGACCCGGACAGGGGTGCGCCGACACCGACCCGCACGCTCGACGAACACGTTGAGTGAGGTGTGTTTTGTCACGCTGAGTAGCTTCGAGCGCCGCCCACCCGCACCGGACCGGACCGGTGGGACGAGTCCGGGACAGACCGTACGACCAGCGCGGGAACGCCTGAACGCGTCGGCACGACTCGGGCGGGCGCGGACCCCCGCGACCGAGTTCCCCTGGTAGCGCTCATCGCCTGGCAATCCGCCACTACCAGGGCCGGGGGCCGGACGCAACCCCCCGCCGCACGCTCCGTTACCGCTTCGCAACGCGGACGTTGTCGATCGCCGGCCCGCGACCTACCGTTGCCGATCGTTGCGCAGCGTAACCCAGCGCCGGGCCTGACTGCGCAGCGTGAGGAGATGAGGAGGCTTCATGCGTGTTCGTAGGCTCGCCGCCTGGACCGCCCTCCCGCTCGCGGTGACCCTGGGCCTGGTGGCCTGCGGCTCGGGCGGCGACGGTGGATCCGGCGGAAGCAACCCCGACGCGGCCGTGCGGATCGAAATCGCCGAGCCGCAGCACCTGGTCCCGACCAACACCACCGAGACGAGCGGCTCGCAGGTGCTCGCCGCCCTGTTCAGCCCGCTGGTCGACTACGACGAGGCGAACAAGCCGTACGAGGTGGCGGCCGAGTCGGTGACCTCCGAGGACCACAAGACCTGGACGGTCAAGCTCAAGGACGGCTACACCTTCCACAACGGCGAGAAGGTCACCGCCGACAACTACATCGACGCCTGGAACTACGGCGCGTACGCGCCGAACGGCCAGAACGCGAGCTACTTCTTCGAGAAGATCGCCGGGTACGACGACCTGCAGGGCGAGGCCCCGAAGGCCAAGACCATGTCCGGTCTCACGAAGGTCGACGACCTGACCTTCACGGTGACCCTGTCGCAGCCGTACACCGAGTTCAAGAGCATGCTCGGCTACACCGCCTTCTACCCGATGCCGAAGGCCGCGTTCTCCGCGCCGGGCGTGCTCGCCGAGGGCTACGAGCAGGCGCCGGTCGGCCAGGGCCCGTTCAAGATGAAGGGCACCTGGCAGCACGACGCCAAGGTCGAGGTGGAGCGCTACGACGCCTTCACCGGCGAGAAGCCGAAGGTGGCCGGCGTCGAGTTCCGGATCTACCAGCAGCAGACCGCCGCGTACGCGGACGTGCTGTCGGACAACCTCGACGTGATCAAGACGATCCCGACCGAGAACCTGTCGACCGCCTCGACCGACCTGGGCGACCGGTTCAAGACGAGCCCCGCGTCGACGTTCCAGTTCCTGGCCTTCCCGACGTTCCAGCAGGAATACAGCAACCCGGACGTCCGCAAGGCGATCTCGATGGCGATCGACCGCGACGAGATCACCAAGTCCGTCTTCAAGGACTCGCAGACGCCGGCCCGCTCGTTCGTCTCGCCGGTCGTCGCGGGCTACCGCGACAACACCATCGGTGCGGCCGGTACGTTCGACCCGGCCAAGGCCAAGGCGCTGTACCAGGCCGCGGGCGGCCCGAGCAAGATCGAGCTGTCGTACAACGGCGACGGTGGCCACAAGGACTGGATCGACGCCACCTGCAACCAGCTCAAGGCGAACCTGGGCGTGGACTGCGTCGGCACCGCCGAGCCGAAGTTCGCGGACCTGCTGACCAAGGTGAAGGCGAAGCAGCCGGTCGGCCTGTTCCGGATGGGCTGGGTCATGGACTTCCCGTCCATGGAGAACTACCTCGGCCCGCTGTACAGCAGCACCGGCTCGTCGAACTACTACGGCTACAGCAACCCGGAGTTCGACAAGCTGGTCGCCGAGGGCTCGGCGGCCGCCACCGAGGAGGAGGCGGTCAAGAAGTACCAGCAGGCCGAGGACCTTCTGGCCAAGGACATGCCGGTGATCCCGCTCCGGTTCGGCCAGAACAACTTCGGGCACTCGACCAAGGTCAAGAACGTCGAGGTCGACCTCTTCGACCGGGTCGACCTGGTCAAGATCGAGGTCGTTCAGTAACACGCGGAGCAACGGGTCGGGTCACCGGAGGACGGTGACCCGACCCGCCTTCCTCTTCGCCCTTTTTCAGAGAGACTGCCTAGTATGTTCCGCTTCATTCTGCGGCGACTGCTCCAGATGGTCCTCGCGTTCTTCGGGACCACGCTGATCGTCTACGCGCTGATGTTCGCCGGTCAGGGCGACCCGATCCAGGCACTCGCCGGCGAGCGCCCGGTCACCGCCGCTCAGCGGGCATACCTGACGGAGAAGTTCCACCTGGACAAGACCGGGATCGACGGCTTCTTCTACCGTTACTTCGACTACGTCGGGAACCTGCTCCAGGGTGACCTCGGCCAGTCCCTCACCGGCCGGCAGATCGGCGACATCCTGGCCGACGCCTGGCCGGTGACGATCAAGCTGGCGCTGATCGCCATGGCGGTCGCCGTACTCTTCGGGGTCACCGCCGGCGTTCTCGCCGGGATCCGGCGGGCCAGCATCTTCGACAACTCGACCCTGCTGCTGACCCTGCTGGTGCTCGGCATCCCGACCATCGTGCTGGCGCCGCTCGCCCAGTACTTCCTCGGCGTCAAGTGGCAGCTCTTCCCGCCCACCGCGGGCGCCGACCCCGACCTGTACGCGTTGCTGCTGCCCGGCATCGTGCTCGGCTCGCTCTCGCTGGCCACCGCGCTGCGGCTGACCCGGACCTCGGTCGCGGAGAACCTGCGCGCCGACTACGTCCGCACCGCCAAGTCGAAGGGCCTGGTCAAGCGCCGGATCGTCGGGATCCACGTGCTGCGCAACTCGCTCATCCCGGTGGTCACCTTCCTCGGCGTCGAGCTGGGCAACCTGATGAGCGGCGCGATCATCACCGAGGGCGTGTTCAACATCCCCGGCGTCGGCTTCAACCTCTTCCGCGGCATCAACACCGAGGACGGCCCCCTGGTGGTGGGCATCGTCAGCGTCCTCGTCGTGGTCTACCTCGTCGCCAACCTGGTGGTGGACGTCCTGTACGCCGTACTCGACCCGAGGATCCGCTATGAGTGAGCACAGCGAACGAATGGGCAGCACCGCGTTCCGCGGCTCGCCGCGCCGGAGCGAGGTGCGGGCATGAGCGATTTCGAGACCGTGGCCGCGTCGGAGAACCAGGCCGCCCGGCGAGGACCGACCGGCGAGCCCGGCGCGCCGGACCAGGTCGGTGGCACCTCCGTCGCCGCGGGCCGGCCCCGCAGCCTCGCCGGTGACGCGTGGCGCGACCTGCGCCGCAAGCCGATCTTCTGGATCAGCCTCACGCTGGTCCTGCTGGTCACGGCGATGGCCGCCGCGCCGGGCCTGTTCACCGCCAACGACCCCGCCGACTGCGCGCTCCGCCGGCAGCACGCCGGGCCGTCCGGCGGCGCCATCTTCGGATACAACTTCCAGGGGTGCGACACGTACGCCCGCGCGGTGTACGGGGCCCGCGCCTCACTCCTGGTCGGCGCGCTCTCCGCGCTGCTCACCGGCGTGATCGCGCTCGTGGTCGGGATGCTCGCGGGCTACTTCGGCCGGTGGGTGGACGCGGTGCTCTCCCGGGTCATCGACATCGTGCTGGGCATCCCGCTGCTGCTCGCCGCGATCGTGCTGCTCAAGCGGGTCGCCAGTGACAGCTCGGCGGTGCGGATCGCCGCGGTGATCTTCGTGCTGGCCGTGCTCGGCTGGACGACGACGGCCCGGGTGGTCCGCTCGTCGGTGATCACCGCGAAGGAGCAGGACTACGTCGCCGCCGCCCGGATGCTCGGCGCCAGCAACGGCCGGATCATGTGGCGGCACATCCTGCCCAACGCCCTCGCCCCGGCCATCGTGGTGCTGACCATCGCGCTCGGCTCGTTCATCGCCGCCGAGGCGACGCTGTCCTTCCTCGGCATCGGCCTGAAGGAACCGACGATCTCGTGGGGCATCGACATCAACCAGGGCCGGGTGCACATGCGGGAGTCGGCCACCCCCCTGGTCGTCCCGTCGACCTTCCTCGCGCTGACCGTGCTGGCGTTCATCATGCTCGGCGACGCGATCCGTGACGCCTTCGACCCGAAGCTCCGGTGAGGTTTCACATGCGAGCGCGAGGAGTGAGCGAAGCGAGCCCCGCAGTCGCGAGCGAAAGGCAGGCACAGTGACCCAGTCCGCTGTCCACCCCACGCCCGCCTCCCCCACCCCGGAGGGCGGCCACCTGCTCGAGGTGCGGGACCTGCACGTCGAGTTCCGGACCGGCGAGGGCGTGGCGAAGGTGATCAACGGGGTCTCGTACCACCTGGACGCCGGTGAGACCCTCGCCGTGCTCGGCGAGTCCGGCTCGGGCAAGTCGGTCACCGCTCAGGCGATCATGGGCATTCTCGACACGCCGCCCGCGGTGATCCGCTCCGGCCAGATCCTCTACCGGGGGAGGGACCTGCTCACCCAGTCCGAGGAGCAGCGGCGCCAGGTCCGGGGCAAGGAGATCGCGATGATCTTCCAGGACGCCCTGTCCGCGCTGAACCCGACGTTCCCGGTGGGCTGGCAGATCGGCGAGACGCTGCGCCAACGCGCCGGCATGTCCCGGACGGACGCCCGGCGCCGCGCCGTCGAGCTGATGGACCTGGTGAAGATCCCGGCCGCCGCCGACCGGCTCGGCGACTACCCGCACCAGTTCTCCGGGGGCATGCGGCAGCGCGTCATGATCGCCATGGCGCTGGCGATGGACCCGAAGGTCCTCATCGCCGACGAGCCCACCACCGCGCTGGACGTGACGGTGCAGGCCCAGATCATGGACCTGCTGGCCGACCTGCGCCGCGAGCTGAACATGGCGATGATCCTGATCACCCACGACCTCGGTGTGGTCGCCGGAGTCGCGGACCGGATCGCCGTCATGTACGCGGGCCGGATCGTCGAGCACGCCGACGTCCGGTCGCTGTACCGGGCGCCCGCGCACCCGTACACGAAGGGGCTGCTGGAGTCGATCCCGCGGATGGACGTGCGGGGCCAGCAGCTGTCGACGATCCGGGGCCTGCCGCCCAACCTGATGCGGATCCCCTCCGGCTGCCCCTTCCACCCCCGGTGCCCGTACGTCCAGCAGGTCTGCGTGGACGTCGTACCGCACGACCTGGTCCTCGGCGACGGTCGGACCAGCGCGTGCCACTTCGCCCAGGAGGTCCACGATGACAGCGCCCGCTAGCCCGACCAAGGTCCGCGGCGAGACCGTCCTCGCCGTGGAGGACCTGGTCAAGCACTTCCCGATCACCCGGGGCGTCGTCTTCCAGAAGCAGGTCGGCGCGGTCAAGGCCGTCGACGGGGTCAGCTTCGAGCTGCGCCGCGGCGAGACGCTGGGCATCGTGGGCGAGTCCGGCTGCGGCAAGTCCACGCTGGCCCGCCTGTTGATGCGCCTGGAGACACCCACCTCCGGACGGGCGACGCTGGAGGGCCGCGACCTGTTCGCCGCCTCCGGTGCGGAGCTGCGGCGGCTGCGCCGCAACATGCAGATGGTCCTCCAGGACCCGTACACCTCGCTGAACCCGCGGATGACGGTGGGCGACATCATCGGCGAGCCGTTCGAGATCCACCCGGAGGCGGCGCCCAGGGGCAGCCGGCAGCGGCGGGTGCAGGAACTGCTGGACGTGGTGGGGTTGAACCCCGAGCACATCAACCGGTACCCGCACCAGTTCTCCGGTGGCCAGCGCCAGCGCATCGGCATCGCCCGGGCGCTCGCGCTGCGGCCCGAGGTGATCGTCTGCGACGAGCCGGTGTCCGCACTGGACGTGTCGATCCAGGCCCAGGTGATCAACCTGCTGGAGCAGCTCCAGGACGAGTTCGGGCTCTCGTACATCTTCATCGCCCACGACCTGTCGGTGGTGCGGCACATCTCCGACCGGGTGGCGGTGATGTACCTGGGCCGGATCGTGGAGATCGGCACCGAGGACGAGATCTACGAGCGCGCGACCCACCCGTACACGCAGGCCCTGCTGTCGGCGGTGCCGGTGCCCGATCCGGAGCAGCGCGGCAGCCGGAACATGATCCGCCTGGTCGGTGACGTGCCGAGTCCGGCGAACCCGCCGAGCGGCTGCCGGTTCCGCACCCGCTGCTGGAAGGCGCAGGAGGTCTGTGCCCACGAGGACCCGGCGGCCGTGCCCCGCGCCGCCGATCCGCACCCGTCGGCCTGCCACTTTGCCGAGATCCGTCCCGCGGCGGCTTCCGGAGGCGTCGGCTAGAGCACCCGCAGTTACAGGGAAAGAGTGGCCATTCGGCGTGGAATGGCCACTCTTTCCC
>JAEYGD010000422.1 GCA_023402505.1 Actinomycetes bacterium | reverse complement strand
CCTGTCGGGAGGACGGAGCTTCCGGCGGCGACGACCCCGGCGGGTCCCTGTGCCGGCGGCGTCGGTCACCGCGCCCGAGGCGCGGCGGCGAGCCGCCACGTCAGTTGAAGATGCTGACACCACCAGGCCCGACCAGGAGCCCGACGACGATGAGGACGATGCCCCAGAGGATCTGCCGCCGGAACAGCGCGAGGATGCCGGCGACCACCAGTACGACTGCGAGAATCCAGAGAATCAGCTCCATGCCGGCTGAGTACCCGAGGTCCCGATCCGGGAAACCTCGCCCTGATCAAGGTGATCGCCCAGGTGGAAGACGCTGTACGCCTGCTTGATCACCGGGTGGGCGACGTTACGTACGCGTACCCCGCCGGGCGTGGTGCCCCGTTCGGTCCCGTGGTGGGCGTGCCCGTGCAGGGCCAGTGCGGTGGGCGCCGAGTCGATCGCCTGACCGAGCTGGTAGCAGCCGAGGAAGGGGTAGATCTCCAGCGGCTCCCCGGCGAGGGTGTCGGGTACCGGCGAGTAGTGGGTGAGCGCCACCAGCACGTCGCAGTCGAGCGAGCGGAGAGCGTTCCCGAGCGCGTCCGCGCTCTCCGTGGTGGTCCGTACGAACGCCTTCATCTCCGGTTCCCCGAAGTCGCTGGCGCACCGCCCGGCGAACCCGCCGCCGAACCCCTTCACCCCGGCGATGCCGAGCCGGCCGCCCGCGCAGTCCAGCACCACGCCGTTGCCCTCCAGCACGGTGATGCCGGCGTCCTCCAGCACCTTGACCACCTGCGGCACCTGGTCGCACTGGTGGTCGTGGTTGCCGAGCACGGTCACCACGGGCACGCCCAGGTCGCCGAACTCGCGTGCCACGCAGCGCGCCTCGGCCTCGGTGCCGTGCCGGGTCAGGTCACCGGCGAGCAGCAGCACGTCGGCGCTGTCGGGCAGTTCCTCGAGGGCCGGCCGGAAGCGGCCGACCACGTCCTCGTCCAGATGCACGTCGCCCACGGCGGCGATGCGGATCACCATCGGGCCTCCCTCAGGGCAGTTGTTCGATCTCCGTGGGCGCCTGCACGCGGATCACCCCGATGTCGCTGGTGATCGGCGCGTCCGGGAAGCGTTCCGCCACCCGGCGCAGGATCTCCTCCCGCCGGTGCGGGCTCTCCACCTCGCCGTACAGCACGAGCCCGTGCTCCCGGCGGACCACGGTGATGCCCTGCTCGGCCACGTCCGGGTCCTCGGTGAGCAGCCGCTGGATCTCCGCCTCGACGTACTCGTCGGGTGGTCCGGTGGCGACGTCACGATGGTCGGTCACGGTCTCCCCTCTCCCTCCGGGGTGCCGGAGTGCGGCACCACGTCCAGCCGGTCGAGCAGCACCAGGAACGCCTCGGCGTACGGCGAGTGCTGCGTCTCCTTGCGTACCCGTTCCCAGTCGATCTGCTCGCGCAGCGAGCGGGCCAGTGGCAGGCCCCGGGCGAAGTCGCAGTAGTGCTGGGAGAAGCTGAGCAGCTTGTGCACCATCAGCTGGGACGCCGAGAGCACCGGCATGTGGATCGCGTCGACCGGCCGGACCACCGTGTCGGCGAACGTCTCGTCGGTCACCGGGGTCTCGATGGGGCGGTGGATCAGGTCCACCATGCGACCGTCGTCGAAGACCTTGACCAGCCAGTCCTCCGGCGGGCGTTCGGCGGTGAACCCGGCCGCGACCAGCGCCTCCAGGGCGTGGTCGACGTCGGACTCGCGGATCAGGAAGTCGACGTCGTGGTCGCTGGAGTGGCCGCCGTGCGCGTACACCGCGAAGCTGCCGCCGAGCGCGAAGGGGATCTCTTCCTGCTTGAGCACGGCGGCGACCTTCTTCAAGGTGTGCACCAGGGTTTCGTCCCCGCGCTCGGCCATCGGTGTCTCCCGTCGTGGTGGGTCAGGGGGAAGGCGTCGAAGTCGGGTACCCGGCATCGCCGTCGACCACACCTGGCAGGCGCGCGGGTAGCTACCAACCAGCATCAAAGCGGGCATAACGGATGGAAGGTGAGCGCGGATCGGATAACCTCGTCAGGGTGGCCAGATCGAAGCGTGCGCGTCGCGGCAGGCCCCGACTGCGCACCGTCGCCCTGATCGGCATCGACGGCTCGGGCAAGACCACCCAGGCGCACCGCCTCGCCGACGCGCTGACCGCGGCGGGCCGCACCGCCACCTACCACCGCAACGCCGGCGGCCGGCGCTTCCTCGGCCGGGTGGCACAGCGGCTCGGCCGGCCGGACGCCCAACGGCTCCTGGGGTGCGGCGGCCTGCTGCTCATGGAGTCCCTGCTGCGCTGGCTCGCCATCGCCGCCGCCCTGCTCGGCCACCTGCTGACCGGCCGGGTCGCGGTGATGGACCGCTACTCCGCCTGCCAGTACGCGAGCATCCGCGCACACGGCGGGCACCGCTGGGAGTGGCTGGCCCGTCTCGGCTACCGGGTGTTCCCCCGGCCCCAGGTGACCTTCCTGCTGGCCGTCGACCCCGTCGAGGCGTACCGGCGGATCGAGCGGCGCGGCACCGACCACGAGAGCATGCGCTACCTGGCCGCGGCCGACCACGCGTACCGGACGCTCCCGGAGCGCGCCACGTTCGTCGTGGTGGACGCGGATCGCCCGCCGGACGAGGTGAGCCGCCAGATCCTGGCCCACCTGGACGGCAGGCTGGTCGCCCCGGCGGAGCCGGTCACCGCGCTGGTCGAGCCGGTCCCGCCGCACGCGCCCGAGCCCGACCCGGTCCCGGTGAAGGCGTGAGCGGTGCCGGGGGCGCTCAGGCCCGCCCGTCGACGGGGATGCTCGCGCCGCTGGTCGGCGCCGACTCCGGCGAGGCGAGGAAGTGGACGACCGGGGCGATCTCGGCGGGGGAGACCCAGCGGGAGTGGTCGGCGTCCGGTTGGGCGGCGCGGTTCGCCGGGGTGTCGACGATGCTGGGCAGGACGGTGTTGCAGCGCACACCGGAGGCCTTGTACTCCACCGCCACCGCGTTCGCGAAGGCCAGCACCGCCGCCTTCGCCGTGGCGTACGCCGCCGCCCCGGTGAACGGGGCGACCGCCGCCCGGGACGAGACGCAGACCACCGCGCCACCGCCCGCCGCGACGAGGTGGGGCAGCGCGGCGCCGGTGACCAGCCAGGTCGGCCGCAGGTTGAGCGTGAGCATCCGGTCCAGCTCGTCGACCGGCGTCTCGTGCACCCGCCCGCCGGCGGCGTACCCGCCGACCAGGTTGACCACCGCCCGTAGTGGCGCGTCGGCCGCGCCGGCGGCGAGCCGGACCGCGCGCCGCGCCCCCTCCGGGTCGGTCAGGTCGGCGACCACCCGGACGACGTCGCCGGCCGCCGGCTCGGCAGCCGGCGTGCTCTCCCGCGACGGTACGACCACCCGCCAGCCCGCCTCGGCGAACGCGGCGGTGACCGCCCCGCCGAGCCCGCCCGTGCCTCCGGTGACCAGCACACTGCGATCCGCCATGGTCCTCACGCTAGTGCGGTGCCCGGGAGGCCGTGGCCCGGGGCCCGGGCGGTACGGTCGGTGTCGGCGGCGAGCGTCCCGGCCGGCACGCGCCCTGCTGGACGGCCCGTCCGGCAGGCCCGGCCCGGCCTCCCGGTGGAGGCGGCGGAGCCCGGCCGGGTGGCAGGCTGGGCCGGAGGCGGGGTCCGGTTGTCGGGCGTACTTTTCCCGACACGAGCCGTGATGGTTGACGCTCAGCCACTATGAAAGTAAGTTTCATCCGTGGCGAAGAGTCCGAAGATTTCTGCGAGTCACGAGCCCGGTGGACTGATCGTCCACATCAGCGGGCTGTTGCCGTCGCTGTCCCCCGCCGAGCAGCGGGTCGCCCGCCTGGTCGTGGCCGACCCGGCCGACGCGGCGCGACGGACGATCACCGACCTCGCCACCGCCGCCGAGACCTCGGAGGCGACCGTCATCCGGTTCTGCCGGTCGGTCGGCATGGACGGCTACCCGCAGCTGCGCATCCGGCTCGCCGCCGAGGCGGCCCGCCGGGTGGAGCCACCGGACGCCCGGGTCGTCGGCGGCGACATCCCGCCCGGCGCCGACCTCGCGCAGATCATCGCCACCATCGCCTTCAACGACGCCCGCGCGGTCGAGGAGACGGCGGAGCAGCTCGACCCGGCCGTCTGCGAGCAGGTCGTCGACGCGATCGCCGCCGCCGGCCGCATCGACGTCTACGGCGCCGGCGCCAGCGGCTTCGTCGCCTCCGACTTCCAGCAGAAGCTGCACCGCATCGGCCGTACGGCCTTCTACTTCCCGGACGTGCACACCGCCCTCACCTCGGCGGCGCTGCTCGGACGCGGCGACGTGGCCGTCGGCATCTCGCACACCGGCACCACCTCCGACGTGATCGAGGTGCTCGAGCAGGCCCGTGCCCGCGGTGCGGCCACCGTCGCGCTGACCAACTTCCCGCGCTCGCCGATCACCGAGATCGCCGACTTCGTGCTCACCACCGCCGCCCGCGAGACCACCTACCGCTCCGGCGCGATGGCCAGCCGGCTGGCGCAGCTCACCGTCGTCGACTGTCTCTTCGTGGGGGTGGCGGCGCGCAACCGCACCCGGGCCCGCAAGGCACTGGAGGTGACGGCCGCTGCGGTCCAGTCGCACCGGGTCGGGTCCGCCCGGAGGCGGGCATGACGGCGGTGGAGCCCGAGGAGGCCGCCCCCGAGGCGGCTCCGGCCATCCGGGTCGGCGCGCCCACCGAGCAACGCAACCCCCGCAGCGTCGACCTGGACCTCATGTCGACCCGGGACGTCCTGACGGTGATCAACGAGGCCGACCGGCGGGTGCCGGGTGCGGTCGCCGCCGTCCTCGACGAGATCGCCGCCACCGTCGACCTCGCCGTCACCGCGCTGCGTGCCGGGCACCGGGTGCACTACTTCGGCGCCGGCACGTCCGGTCGCCTCGGCGTGCTCGACATCGCCGAACTCACACCCACCTTCAACTCCCCGCGCGGCTGGTTCTGCGCCCACCTGGCGGGCGGCCAGGACGCCATGTTGCGGGCGGTCGAGAACGTGGAGGACGACGACCGCGGCGGCGCGGCCGAGGCCGCCGGGTGCGTGGCGGCCGGTGACGTCGTGGTCGGTCTGGCCGCCAGCGGCCGCACCCCGTACGTCCTCGGGGCGCTCGCCGCGTCCCGGGCCAAGGGCGCCGCGACGGTGCTGCTCTGCGCGAACCCGGAGGCCGAGGCCGCCGGGTCGGTCGACGTGTTCATCGGGGTGGACACCGGACCCGAGGTGGTCACCGGGTCGACCCGGATGAAGGCGGGCACCGCGCAGAAACTGGTGCTGAACATGATCTCCACGGCCGTGATGGTCCGGCTGGGCCGTGTCTACTCGAACCTCATGATCGACATGGTGGCCACCAACGCCAAGCTCCGGGGCCGGATGATCTCGATCCTGATGGAGGCGACCGGCTGCGCCGAGGAGCTCTGCCGCCGGGCGCTGCACGAGGCCGGCGGCGACCTGAAGACCGCCCTCGTCTCGCTCGTGTCCGGTGCGGGCGTCACCGCCGCGCGGGCCGCTCTGGCCCGCTCCGAGGACCACGTCCGCGACGCCCTGGCGCTGCTCGCGTCCTGACGCTCGACCCGTTTCCGGCGCCGGGCATAGAACCGGCCTCCGGATTGTTCATCTGAGCGTGGGGTATTACCACGGGCGTGGATGAACCGACCGGTCCACCGGCGCGTATCTGGCAGTGACCAGGATCGCAGCTGGGTGGTGACCCGGGTCGCTGCGCCCCCGGGCCGGCAGTGCTGCCATGGACCGTGGGGAACGGTGGACCGTCGATCCACCAGCCCGTACGTGGTGCCCGCCAGAGAGCCGCCACATGGGGTGCTGACAGCAAACATGGACCGCGCTCTCAGCTGATTATCAGGCATTCGTGACACTTTCGACTCACGACATGGAATCCCCGACGCGTCTCATCTGTTGTGCAGGTGTCAGCACCGTGGGGCACAGCGGAAGTTTCGGGGAGGGAGCTGACGGACGTGGGGATGGCAAGGAACCGGGCAGCCGGCGCTAGCGAGGGGACCGTGGGCAACGTGGACAAGAACATCGGCATGCGGACCGACGAGGTCGCCGAGGAGCGCGACCTAGTCGGCGTCTACCTTCACGAGATCTCCCGGACGCCGTTGCTGGACGCCGCCACGGAGGTCGACCTCTCCAAGGCCATCGAGGCCGGGCTCTACGCCGAGCACCTGCTCGACGAGGACCGGGTCCCGGCCGGCGTGGAGCGGGAGGATCTGGAGCGGCTGGTCGCCGAAGGCGAGCGGGCCAAGGACCTGTTCATCCGCGCCAACCTCCGGCTGGTCGTGTCGATCGCGCGGCGGTACGTCCGCTCCGGGATGCCCATGCTGGACCTGATCCAGGAGGGCAACACCGGCCTGGTCCGGGCGGTCGAGAAGTTCGACTACGAGCGGGGCTTCAAGTTCTCCACCTACGCGACGTGGTGGATCCGCCAGGCCATCAGCCGGGCGATCGCCCAGCAGGAGCGTACGGTGCGCCTGCCGGTGCACCTGGTGGAGGACGTCAACCGGATGCGCAACGTCGCCCGGCAGCTGACCCGCGAGCTGGGCAGCGACCCGGAGCCGGAGCAGATCGCGGCGGCGCTCGGCGTGACCGTCGAGCGGGTCAACGAACTGGTCCGCTGGTCGCAGGACACCGTGTCGCTGGACACGCCGGTCGGCGACGACGGCGACACCAACCTGGGCGACCTGGTCGCCGACAGTGACGCGCCGTCGCCGGAGGACATCGTCCTCACCGGGCTGGAGCGGCAGCGCATCGAGGGCCTGCTCAACCACCTCGACGACCGGTCGGCCGGCATCATGCGGGCCCGGTACGGTCTCGAGGACGGTCGGGAGCACTCGCTCACCGAGGTGGCCTCGCGGTTCTCGCTCTCCCGGGAGCGGATCCGGCAGCTGGAGATCCAGGCCCTCGGGCGGCTGCGCGAGCTGGCCCGCGCCGAAGGGCTGCGGGCGGCCTGAGCTGGTAGGAATGACGGGGAACGGCCGGCGTCCGATAGGGGGACGCCGGCCGTTTGTCGGGTCGGGGCACCGGGTCAGCGGACCCGGCCGTAGCCCACGATCGGCATGATGCCGATGTCCCGCTTGAGCACGTTGCGCCCGGCGCTGGGCGCGTCGATGATCTGGCCTCCGCCGACATAGAGGGCCACGTGCCCCAGGCCGCTGTAGAAGACCAGGTCGCCGGGGCGCAGGTCGGCACGGCTGATGTGGGTCACCGCACCCCACTGCATCCGGGTGTTGTGGGGCAGCGACTTGCCGGCCGCCCGCCAGGCCGCCGAGGTCAGGCCGGAGCAGTCGTACCCGTCGGGGCCGTCGGCGCCCCACTTGTACGGCTTGCCGAGGGCGCCGTACGCGTACCGCACCGCGGTCCCCGCCGAACCGGCCACGGAGGGCGCCTGCTGGGCGCTGTCCGGGCGGGCCGTGGGGCGCTCGGTCGCCTGGCCGTACGCCTGCCGGCGCAGCTCGTACAGGTCGGCCAGGTCGCGCTCGATGCGGGTGCGGGTCCTGGTCAGCTCCCGGGCCTGCGCGGCCTCGCGTTCGAGCGTGACGTCCAGTCGGGTCTTCTCCTCGATCAGGCGGCGGTGGTCGCGGTTGAACGCGTCGATGCGTTGCTGCCGCTCCCGGGTCAGGTGGTCGACGGTGGCGAGCCGGTCGATCAGGGACGCGGCGTCGCCCGGCCGTAGCAGCGCGGCGGCCGTGCTGACGTCGCCGGTCTTGTACGCGGTCACCGCCAGCTCGTCGACCTCGGCCCGGCTCTGGTCGGCCTGCCGTTGCAGGGGGCCGAGCCGGGCCTGCAACCGGGCCGCGCTGGCCTTGTTCGCCTTGATCTGCTCGGCGAGTGCGTTGTACGCCTCCACGACGCGTTCCAACTGCGCGGAGGACTTCTCGATCCGCCGGGTCAACTCGGCGGGGGTTGGTTCGGCCCTGGCGGGCACGGCAGGTGCGACCAGTACGACCGACACCGCCGCGACCGCGAGGGCGCGCAGCGTCTTCCGGATGGACGACAAGAGCGTGGGGCTCCTCTCCACCGGCCGCGCCGGGGTGCCGGGGTCCCGGGCGGCGCCGCTCCCGTGCCGTCCGGCTGGACGGCGGTCGACGGGACCGACCGGGACAACGTAACCCGGGACGGAAGTCGCCCGCAGTGGAAGCAGGGGCGATTGTTGCGAAACGGCAGCAAGTGAACATGAGTGTCGTAACGGTTCAGCAGTGATTCACGCAGTGCGCCGACCGGTTTCGCACTGCCTGCCACATTGACGTAGTTCGTCGTTCTCACCGGATACCGCCATGACGTGGGATGGCTTGACCGGCATGACGGATTTGACGGCATCTATCCGGCGCGTCTCGTCCGTGGGACCGACCACCAGCAGGGCAAATTCGCAGGAGAGGTGGCGCCGGGGCAACACAATGGTGCCCGGAGCCGGGAGTCCCGCCGACCGGCAATACCGAGCACGGCGGGTCCCCGACCGACCCGGCACCGAGCCGCGGGAGGTACGCCGTGGACCCTCAAGCCACCGCCAGACCGACATCGTCGTCACCGCACGCCACCTCCGTGCCGCGCGCCGCGGTGCTCTACACGAGCCCGGGGATCGCCGTCACCGTCGACCGGTTCACCGTGGGCAGCAGCAGCTGGCCGGTGGCCGAACTCACCCACCTGCACACCACGCGCGGCCCGCACGACCGGGTCGCCGTCCGCGCCGTCCTGCTCACCGGCGGCACGGTGGCCGGCGTCGGGCTGCTGCTCGGCTTCACCGGTGGCCTCCAGCGCCTCACCGCGGGGGCATACCTGACGCTCGGCGTGGTGTTCCTGCTGCCGGTGCTGCTGGCCCTGGCCGGGGACCGCTGGCGGCCCCCGGCGTACGAACTGTGGGGCCGGCGCCGCGGCACCGACGAGCTGCTGTTCGCCAGCGACGACGAGCGCCAGTTCGGGCAGGTCACCCGGGCCCTGCGCCGGGCCCTGGAGATGCAGCGGTACGGCGGCTGGGAAGACCCGCTCGCCAGCGCCGACCCGTGGCGGCCGCGCCGCTGAGCTGCCCGCCGCCGAACGGCCGGCCGGTCAGCGGGCGGGAGCGCCGGTGACCGGCTCCGGGGTCGGCTCGGTGCGCTCGGTCACCCACGTGCTCACCCGCCGCTCGGCGAAGAAGGAGACGAACGGCACGGTGCCGGCCAGCATCACCAGGATCATGCGCTTCAGCGGCCAGCCCACCCGGCGGGCCAGGTCGAAGGTGGCGGCCAGGTAGACCATGTAGAGGAAGCCGTGGGCCTGGCCCACCGTCTCCACCACGATCGGGTTGTCGAAGCCGTACTTGAGCGGCATCCCGATCACCACGAGCAGGATCAGCACCACGCCGACGATCCAGGCGATCACGCGGTAGCGGGTCAGGGCTGCGCCCACCGTCGTCCGTCCTTCCGAACCGGCCTCAGCCGGGATAGTCACCGGGCCGGGCGCCCGGATTGTCGTTCAACCATCGCAGGTAGTGGTTGTAGGCGGCCAGGTCCGGGTCCTCACCGTCCGGCACGGGGACCGCCCCGCGGGCAACCCGCACGGGCCGGCGTACCTCTGGACGCGTCGCGGCGGCCGGGGACTGCGCCGCCGGCCGCGGCTCGGCGGCGCCGGCCGCGTCACCCGACGGGCCGGGACGGCCCCGCAGCTCGTGGCGGACCTCCCGCCACCACACGAAGACCACGAAGCCGGCGAACACCGGCCACTCGACGGCGTAGCCCCAGCTGATCGCGTTGCCGCCGGCGGCCCGGCTCAGCTGCCACCAGCCCAGCCCCAGGAAACCCGCCACCAGCACGACCATGGCCGCGTGGCGCACGATCCACGCCGGGGTCCAGAGCCGCTTCATGGCATCGAGGGTACCGGGGCCGGCGGTCCTCTCCGACGCGGTGTCGTAGTGGCGGGATGGTTTGGTGCCAGCCGGTCTGGGCATCCGTCTAGACGCCAGCCCAAAAACAGACCAGGGGGGCGATGATGACCGGATCCCTACGGCAGGACGAGTTCCCGAGCCCGGAGCAGCGGATGCCCGAGTGGGACGGCGACCACGTGCACGACATGGCCTCCGGTGGCCCCGACACCGCCGGCGAGCCGCTCGGCATCGACCCCGCCGAACTCGGTGACGACGACCTGATCCGCGAGATGCACAGCCTGCACCGGACCCGGCTGGACACGCTGCGCCACGCCACCGACTCGGCGCTCGCCAACCACCTGCGGCGTACCGCCGAGCTGGAGACCGAGTACCTGGCTCGGCACCCGGGGCGCGAGGTCGACCCGAGCCGGCTGCGGGACGCGTGATGGCGTCCGCGGAGCGGGGGATGTCGGCGCCGCCGGAGGTGGTGTTCAACACGGCCACCGACCCGGACCGGGCGTCGGCCTGGCTGCCCGAGCCGCTGCGTGCCGACGGCACGCCGGCCGAGCACGTCAGCACCGAGGAACTCGCGGCACGGTGGCGGGCCGCGGGGGAGTGGGCCGCCGAGATCCGGGTCGACCAGGCCGACGCCGGCGGCGCCCGGATCCGGCTCGACCTGACCGGCGGCGACGACGCCGACCGCATGGCGGACGAGGCACTGGACAGCCTCGCCCGGGAGGTGGCCGACAACCTCCAGGCCGGCTGACCGACTCCGGTCCGGCCGGCTCGACCAGCCTGGCCGGGCCGGTGCAGCTTCCGGGCTGGCGCAGCGTCCGGGCTGGCGCAGCGTCCGGGCTGGCGCAGCTTCCGGGCTGGCGTAGCTTCCGGGCCGGGCCGCGGCCCGGTGAACGAGGACCGAGGGAGACCGGGTGACCGACCTGAAGGAGAAGGTGGCGCGACTGCGCCGCGCCTACGCGCCGCACGAGCACCGGCCGCTGGGCGGCTACCTCGCGGCGATGGGCACCTACGCCGGGGTGACCGCCACGATCGCCGGGCTGGTGAAGGCCACCGGCCGGCCGGTGCCGGAGCGGCCCGCGCCGGCCGACGTGGTGCTGCTGTCCATCGCGACGCACAAGCTCAGCCGGCTGCTGTCCAAGGACGCGGTGACGAGCCCGCTGCGGGCCCCGTTCACCCGGTACGAGCGGCCGATCGGCAGCGGCGAGGTGATGGAGGAGGTACGCGACTCGGGCAGCGCCACCCGGCACGCGATCGGGGAGCTGCTGAGCTGCCCCTTCTGCCTCGCGGTCTGGGTGGCGACCGGACTCACCGGTGGGCTGGTGCTGGCGCCGCGCCTGACCCGTCTCGTCGCCACCGCGCTCACCGCCGTGGCGGCGTCGGACTTCCTGCAGATGGCGTACGCGGTGGCCCAGCAGGCCGCCGAGGGCGACCACGACGAGGACTGAGCACACGGAAACGGGCCGGCGTCCTGGACGCCGGCCCGTTCTCCGTTGTAATTCCTCCGCGTCAGCTCTCCTCGCCGGACCAGCCCCGCGGGGACTCCTCCTCGTGCTCCTCCTCGTCCTCGTCGCCGGTGATGATGTCCCGGTCGACGGCCGTGCGGTCGTGCTCGTTGGCGAAGTCCGGCTCGGGCAACGTGTCCCGACCGCCGGGGGGCTGCCCCAGCGCCGCGAGCTTCCCGGGCTGCTCCTCGTGGTGGGACATGTCGCTCTCCTTCGCGTCGAGCCGTGGGGGTCGGGGGTCCGGCCGTCCCGCGCCGGTGTGCGGGTACGGCGTCAGGTGACCGAGCCGCCGAGCAGGTCGGCCGCCTCCTCGACGGAGTACTCGCCCTCGGGCAGGGCGTTGATCCGGGTGAGCAGTTCCGCCGGCAGCTCCGCGGCGACGGCGCGGCGGTAGATGTCGCCCTGACTGATCCGCTCCTGCCCGCGGTACAGATCCTCGAGCAGGTCGTCGAGGCGGCGGATGTCCGACTCGGTTCCGGGCGCCTCGGTCACAGGTGGGTTGTCGGTCACGCCGCCCACCTACCCGCCCCCACTCCCCCCAAACCGCCCCCTTCCGCCCGGGGGGCCGGGGAGAGGGGGTTGGGGGTGGGTGGGTCAGGCGGGGGTTCGGGCTGGGGTTTGGCGGCGGGTGCGGACGGCGGTTGCCAGGTCGGTCAGGACCTCCTCGGTGGTGTCCCAGCCGATGCAGGCGTCCGTGACCGAGCGGCCGTACGTCAGCTCCCGGGTCGGGTCCAGGTCCTGGCGGCCCGGCAGCAGGAAGCTCTCCAGCATGATGCCGACGATGCCCCGCTGCCCCCCGGCCAGCTGGGCGGCCACGTCGGCGGCGACCAGCGGCTGGTTGCGGTGGTCCTTGCCGCTGTTGGCGTGGCTCGCGTCGACGACCAGGCGCTCGGGCAGCCCGGCGGCGCGCAGCAGGGCCAGGGCGCCGGCCACCGACTCGGCGTCGTAGTTCGGCCGGCCGCCACCACCGCGCAGCACCAGGTGGCCGTCCGCGTTGCCGCGGGTGTGCAGGATCGCGGGCGTCCCCGAGACGTCGATGCCGGGGAACACGTGCGGCACCCCCGCCGCCCGGATCGCGTCCACCGCCGTGGCGATGCTCCCGTCGGGCCGGTTCTTCATGCCGATCGGCATCGACAGGCCGGAGGCGAGCTGGCGGTGCACCTGGCTCTCCACCGTCCGGGCGCCGATCGCGCCCCACCCCACCGTGTCGGCGATGTACTGCGGCGTGATCGGATCCAGGAACTCGCAGCCCACCGGCAACCCCAGCCGCAGCACGTCCAGCAGCAGCGCCCGGGCCGTACGCAGACCCGAGTTCACGTCGCCGGAACCGTCCAGCCCGGGATCGTTGATGAGCCCCTTCCAACCCACCGTCGAGCGCGGCTTCTCGAAGTAGACCCGCATCACCACGAGCAGGTCGTCGGCGAGGCGCTCGGCCAACGCGCGGAGGCGGTGGGCGTAGTCGAGGGCGGCGGCCGGGTCGTGCACCGAGCACGGGCCGACCACCACCAGCAGGCGGTCGTCGGCGCGGTCCAGCACCCGGCCGACCGCGCGCCGGCCGGCGAGCACGGCAGAGGCGAGCGCGTCGTCCAGGGGCAGCTCGTGGTGCAACAGCGCCGGGGTGGTCAGCGGCACCACGCGGTCGATCCGCTGATCGCTGACCCGGTCCGTCTCCGGGGTCGTCACGGTGGGCATCCTTCCGCCGACCGCACCCGGGGCCGGTGCCCGGGACGAGCCGGCTGCTCGTACGCGAAAGGGCAGGAACTTCGAAGCTCCTGCCCGGCCGGCTCGTGTGCGGTGACGTCAGATCACGATGAGGTCACCGGCTGGCGAGCCGGCTGCCTAAACCATCGATACGAGCGCGTCACGCCGGCCAGCGTACCCGATCAGCGAGCAACCGCTCACCCGTCGTCCGCGAAGTGGGAAACCCGGTACTCCCGGCGGCACGCGTGCGCGCAGCGGGGGCGGGGTATGAGAGCGGGCATGACTGACGAGCGAAGCGACCAGGAGCGGGTCGAGTCCCGCGCGCACCTGCTGCCGGAGGAGGCCGCCGTGGGCAGCGACGACCCGGAGGCGCAGGCCGACGCCATCCTCACCGAGTCGGACATCCGCGAGGCGGACCGGAACGCCGCTCCCGACACCTTCCTGGAGCAGCGCACGTCGGACGAGACGGTCACCGCGATCGAGCCGCCGGACTGACCCGCTCCGGAACCGCGCCCCGCGTCCGCTGGGAGGCGCGGTAGGTGTGCTCACGGAGCCAGGCCAGCGGCCCGGCCGCCCGCAACCCCGGCGGCAGGTTGCCGATCGGGTCGAAGGCCAGCGCGGCGTCCTCCCGGGCGCTGAGCTGCGGACCGAGGCTCACCTGGCCGAAGACGCGCCACGGCCCGGCGGCGGACGCCACCGCGAGCACCAGCCGGGGCGCGTCCGCCCGGGCCGCCGCGGCGACGTCGGCCAGGGTGCGGCCGAGGTCCACCGACTCCGGGTCGGCCAGCGCGGCGATGAACAGCCGGCGCCCACCCGCCCGGTAGGACATGATCGTCGAGTAGGTGCCGGCGAACCGCCGCCGGGGCAGCGGCAGGTGGCGCAGCACCGGCGCCGAGCCGGCCGAGCTGACCAGCAGGTCGAAGGGCCGCCCGGCGCCGAGGTGTACGCGTACCGCGAGTCCCAGTACGTCCGGCCAGCCGCTCGGCGTCGGCACCCCCTTCGACAGCCGCACCGTCGCCGGGTACCGGCCCGGCCGGTCGATCAGGGCCACCCCGGTCGGTGGCCCGGGCCGCCCCCACACCGTCACCTCGCCGGCGAACGAGCGGCCCAGCGGATGCAGCACCCGGGCCCGGCGCAGCCGGGTCAACGCGGCGGTGGTCCCCTCCAGGGCGACGGCGATGCGGTCGAGGGCGATGCGGTCGAGGGCGGTGGCGGCACGCGGCATGCCCCTCCGGTACCCGGCGACCGCCTCTCGATGCCTGTCCCGCCCGGCGCGCGCTGGGCGGGATACAGCACCGCGCCCGGCGCGCGCCGGGCCGGCTGCCCGGTCGCGAGATCGGATAGCGTCGTGCCATGCCCGACAGCGGTTACCCCTGGCCCATCGAGACGACCCGACTGGACAACGGCCTGCGCGTGGTGGTGAGCGAGGATCGCACCGCCCCGGCCGTGGCGGTGAACATCTGGTACGACGTCGGCTCCCGGCACGAGCCGGCGGGGCAGACCGGCTTCGCCCACCTCTTCGAGCACCTGATGTTCGAGGGCTCGGTCAACGTGGCGAAGACCGAGCACATGAAGCTGGTGCAGGGGTGCGGCGGCTCGTTGAACGCGACCACGAACCCGGACCGCACGAACTACTTCGAGACGGTCCCCGCCGAGCATCTGGAGCTGGCCCTGTGGCTGGAGGCCGACCGGATGGGCGGGCTGGTCCCCGCGCTCACCCAGGAGACGCTGGACAACCAGCGTGACGTGGTGAAGAACGAGCGGCGCCAGCGCTACGAGAACGTCCCCTACGGCGACGCGTGGCTGCGCCTGCTGCCGCTGCTCTACCCGCCCGGGCACCCGTACCACCACGCGACGATCGGCTCGATGGCCGACCTGAACGCCGCCGACCTCGCCACCTTCCAGGCGTTCCACGCGACCTACTACGCCCCGAACAACGCCGTGCTGACGGTGGTCGGTGACACCTCCGCCGCCGAGGTGTTCGACCTCGCCGCGACGTACTTCGGGGGGATCGCGTCCCGGCCGGAGATCCCGGCAGCGCCGGACGGGCGGCAGGTGCCGGGCACCGGCGTACCGGCGGTGGAGACCGTCGTCGCCGACGTGCCCGCGCCCCGCGTGTACGTCGCGCACCGCACCCACCCCTTCGGCACCCCCGGGTACGACGTGACCACCGTGCTCGCCACCGTCCTCGGCAGCGGCCGGGGCAGCCGGCTCTACCAGCGGCTCGCCGACGGCGAGCGGATCGCGCAGCCGGACCTGGTGGGGGCGTACGGCGTGGACCTGGCGCACGCACCGGCGCCGCTGATCGCCACCGCCACCGCCCGCCCGGGCGTGACCGCGGAACGGCTGGCCGCCGGGCTGGCCGAGGTGGTCGACGAGTTGGCGACCGTGCCGGTCACCGCCGCCGAACTGGACCGGGCCAAGGCGCTGCTCAGCACCGCGTGGTGGCGGCAGATGTCCACGGTGGAGGGCCGTGCGGACACCCTCGGCCGGTACGCCACCCAGTTCGGCGACCCGGGCCAGGCGGCCGAGCGGCTGCCCGCGTGGCTGGCGGTGACCGCCGAGCAGATCGCGGAGGTGGCCGCCGACGTGCTCGCCGCCGACCGGGTGACCCTGACCTACCTGCCCGAGGAGACCTCATGACGCTGATCACCACCCGTCCGGGCCCGGGAGCCGCCCGCCCGTACCGGTTCCCGCAGGTGGTCCGGCAGTCCGTGGCCGGTGGGCAGGTGGTCGCCGCGCACCTGCCGGGGCAGTCCCTGGCGGTGGCGTTGCTGCTGCTCGACGCGGGCGCCGGCCGGGAGCCGCGCGGCCGGGAAGGGCTGGGCGCGGTGCTCGCCAAGGCCCTGGAGGAGGGGACGGCCGAACGCGACGCGACCGCGTACGCGCTGGCCATCGAGGCGCTCGGCACCGAACTGGTGACCGGGCTGGACTGGGACTCGTTCCAGGTGAGCGTGCAGGTCCCGGTTAACCGGCTGCCCGCCGCCGTCGAACTGCTGGCCGAGGCGGTGCGGACACCCCGGCTGGACCCGGACGACGTCCGACGGGTCCGCGACGACGAGGCCACCGCGCTGCGGATGGACTGGGCGAACCCGGGGCCGCGGGCGGACGCGGCACTGCGTGCCGACCTGTTCGGCGCCGAGAACCGCTGGGGCCGCCCCCTCTACGGCGACCCGGACTCGGTGGCCGCGTTGGACGTCGAGGACGTGCGGGTCTTCCACTCGGAGTGGTTCATCCGCCCCGGCACCCTGATCGTCGCCGGTGACCTGGACCGAGTCGACCTGGCCGCGCTCGGCGCCGCCGCCTTCGCCGGCACCGGCGGCGGCCCGGTCGACCGGGGCGACCCGATCTCGGTGACGCCGCGCGAGGGCCGCCGGATCATCCTGGTGGACCGGCCGGGCTCGGTGCAGTCGACGCTGCGGCTCGGGCACCCGTCGCCGCACCGGGCGCACCCGGACCACGTGCCGACCACCCTCGCGGGCACGGTGCTCGGCGGCGCCTTCACCTCCCGGCTCAACCACCTGATCCGCGAGGTACGCGGCTACACGTACGGCATCCGGGGCGACTTCGCCGCGTCCCGCCGGTTCGGCCGGTTCGCGGTCAGCTCCGGTGTGCAGACCGCCGTGACCGCGCCGGCACTGGTCGAGGCGGTCGGCGAGATCACCCGTACCCAGGAGACCGGGGTGACCGAGGAGGAACTGGCGGTCGCCCGGTCCTGGCGGGCCGGGCAGCTCTCGGTCGAACTGCAGACGCCGCGCGCGATCACGGCGGCGCTGGCCACGCTGGTCGTCCACGACCTGCCGGACGACTACCACGCCCGGCTGCGGGAGGAACTGCTGGCCGCCGAGGTCGACCAGGTGTCGGCCGCCGCCGCCACCCACCTGCACCCCGACTCGCTGACGCTGGTGGTGGAGGGCGACGCCGCGGCGATCCGCGACGACCTGGCCGCCACCAACCTGGGCGAGATCACCACCGGCTAACCCACCCCGCCACGCCCGCCCACCCCGGGCCCCACCCCCCGCGCCGGCCCACCCCGCGCCCGTCCACCCCGCGCCCGTCCACCCCGCGCCACTTTCACTGAAAGAGTGCTCATTTCGCGCCCGGAGGCCACTCTTTCGGTGAAAGTGGCCGGCGACCACGCAGGGGGTGGGGGCGGGGGGCGGGGGTGTGATGGCGGTCGCGTTTTCCGGGGTGGGAAAGCGGTGCCGGTCGGCTGGTCCGGCTGGGTAGCCTCGCGGGCATGAGGATCGGCATTGTGGGGGCCACCGGCCAGGTCGGTGGCGTGATGCGGCAGGTGCTGGCGGAACGCGAGTTCCCGGCGGAGCAGGTCCGGTTGTTCGCCTCGGCCCGGTCGGCCGGGCGCAGCCTGCCGTGGCGCGACGGCGAGGTCACCGTGGAGGACGCCGCCACGGCCGACTACTCAGGGCTGGACATCGTCCTCTTCTCGGCCGGCAAGGGCACCGCGAAGGAGCTGGCCCCCCGGGTCGCCGCCACCGGCGCGGTCGTCATCGACAACTCCTCGGCGTTCCGGATGGACCCGCAGGTGCCGCTGGTCGTCGCGGAGGTCAACCCGCACGCCGTGGCCGACCGGCCGAAGGGCGTCATCGCCAACCCGAACTGCACCACGATGGCGGCGATGCCCGTGCTGCGTCCGCTGCACGCCGAGGCGGAGCTGGTGGGTCTCGTCGTGTCGACGTACCAGGCGGTCTCCGGCGCCGGTCTGTCCGGTGTCGCCGAATTGGACGAGCAGGTCCGCAAGGTCGCCGAGCACGCCAGCGGCCTCGCCTTCGACGGCGCGGCGGTGGAGTTCCCCGCGCCGCGCTCCTTCGCCCGCCCGATCGCGTTCAACGTGCTCCCGCTCGCCGGGTCGATCGTCGACGACGGCACCGACGAGACCGACGAGGAGCAGAAGCTCCGCAACGAGAGCCGCAAGATCCTTGAGATCCCCGGGCTCAAGGTCTCCGGCACCTGCGTCCGGGTGCCCGTCTTCACCGGCCACTCCCTGCAGGTCAACGCCCGGTTCGCCCGGCCGATCACCCCGCAGCGGGCGCGGGAACTGCTCGACGGAGCGCCCGGCGTCGCGCTCTCCGACGTGCCCACCCCGCTGCAGGCGGCCGGCCAGGACCCCACGTACGTGGGCCGGATCCGGGCCGACGAGACCGCCGAGCACGGCCTCGCCCTGTTCTGCTCGAACGACAACCTGCGCAAGGGCGCCGCCCTCAACGCCGTGCAGATCGCCGAACTGGTCGCCGCCGAGCGCCGCTGAGCGATCCGCGCGCCGACCGCTCGCCGGCCCCGTCGCCGCCACCGTCCGCGCCGCGCGGGCGGTGGCGGCGTGTTTGGATGGGGGGCGACTCGACGAGGAGGGTGCCGTGTCCGACGACCGGAGCCAGGCCGCACTGGCCGATCTCATCGCGGGCCGCCGGCTGGGCGTGCTGGCCACGCTCAAGCGGGACGGGCGACCGCAGCTGTCCACTGTGCTGTACGGGTACGACCGCGCGGCCGGCGTCATCCGGGTATCGGTCACCGACGGCCGCGCGAAGACCGCGAACCTGCGCCGCGACCCGCGCGCCAGCTTCCACGTCGGCAGCGAGGACGGCTGGGCGTACGCGGTGGCCGAGGCGCACGCCGAGCTGACCCCGGTCGCCGCCAGTCCGGACGACGCGACGGTCGAGGAACTGGTCGCGCTCTACCGGGCCCTGCAGGGCGAACACCCCGACTGGGACGACTACCGCCGGGCCATGGTGGCCGATCGCCGGCTGGTGCTGCGGCTGCACGTCGAACGCCTCTACGGCATTCCCCCACGCGGCTGACCGACCCGGTTGTCGCTCTCCGGGTGGCGGCTGGTCGGCCCGGTGTCGCCCTCCGGGCAGCGGTGCGCGCGGGCCGACCCGCGCGGCGTTACCTGCCTGCCGACGGCGGGTAGACGCCGGTGCCGACACCGAGAGGGGAGCACCATGACAACGGTCGGAGAGTTCATGACGACCCGGTTGGTGACCATGGACGCCAACGACACGCTCATGGCCGCGGCGCAGGAGATGCGTGACAGCGCCATCGGGGACGTCGTGGTGACCGACGGCGACAACGTGATCGGCATCGTGACGGACCGCGACATCACGGTCCGCGCGGTCGCGGAGAACATGGACGCCGCCTCGACCCGGCTGGACCAGATCACCACCAAGGACGTGGTGACGGTCAGCCAGTACGACGACGCGGTGGCCGCCGCCGACCTGATGCGGACGTACGCCGTACGCCGCCTGCCGGTGGTCGAGGACGGACGGCTCATCGGCCTGGTCTCGATGGGTGACCTGGCGGTGGAACGCGAACCGCAGTCGGTGCTGGCCGACATCAGCGCCGACGACCCGAACAACTGACGTCCGCCGCGGACACGCCGGCTCCCGACCTGCGGGGGCCGGCGTCACGGCGTCTCGACGTGGACCCGCGCCTCGGCCGGGCTTCCGCGCCCGCCCGGCGGGTGCGGGAGTGGCTCCGGCCGCCACCCTGCGGCGTCGCATCGCCCTGCGGCGTCGCATCGCCCTACGACGTCACGCCGCCGTCCTCCGACATCGCACCGTCGCCGACTCACCCTATGCGGGCGAGGTTGACCGGGCCCGCGGCGGGGACCCGTGCTCGGACGTCGTGCAGCCAGATGTCGTGCCACCGGCCCCGGGCGGAACGGAACAGCCCGGCCGGGTGGGGACCGGACGACGGGAGGAGACGACCCGATGGCGGAAGCCACCATGAAGTTCTTCGAGGACCTCGACCGGCGGGGGTACGAGCCGCTGCTCGCGAAGACCTCCGGGACGCTGCGGTTCGATCTGCACGAGGGGGCGCACACCACGCACTGGACAATCATGATCGACCGGGGGAAGTTGCGCGTCCGCCAGGAGGACCTCGACGCCGACACGGTCGTCGGCACCACTCCGGAACTCTTCGACGAACTCGCCGCGGGCCGGTCCCACGGAATCGCGGCGATCCTGCGCGGTGACCTGACGGTCAGCGGTGACGCCCGGCTGATCGTCCAGGTGGAGCGGCTCTTTCCCGGCGATCCCAACTCCCGTGGACCCCGCCGGGTCTTCCAGAGGGAGGTGCGCTGATGACGCAGGGCAACACGATCCGCATCCTCGACGGCAACACCTTCGTGGTCTCCGAGGACACCGGGGACATCGAGGCGACGCCGAGCGAGCCGACCGGGCTCTTCTCCATCGACACGCGCTTCCTCTCCACCTGGGTGCTGACGCTGAACGGCGAGCGGCTCAACCCGCTGTCCTACGACGACCTCCAGTACTACGAGGCCCGATTCTTCCTGGTGCCGGGCATGGCGACGCACTACATCGACGCGAAGCTGTCGGTGATCCGGGAACGCGCGGTCGGTGGCAGTTTCCGGGAGACCATCACCATCCTCAACCACGACGAGAAGCCGGTCGACCTGGAGATCCGGATGGACGCCGCGTCCGACTTCGCGGACCTGTTCGAGGTCAAGGACGAGATCCTGAACAAGAAGGGTGAGCTCTACACCGAGGTCGAGCCGGACCGGTTGCGTCTGGGCTACCGGCGGGGCAACTTCAAGCGGGAGACGGTGATCTCGTCGGCCGCACCGGCCCGCTACGACCGGGGTGGCTTCGCGTACACCGTCCACCTGGAGCCGAACGAGCAGTGGGAAACCCAGATCGACGTGCAGACGTACGCGGTCGGGCCCGGCGGCCGGGACCTGCGGATGGGGCTGCGCGCGCACGGCACCGAGCGGCTCGCCCTCCAGGAGGACCTCGAGGAGTGGGTGCGCAACGCCCCGAAGGTGAACAGTCAGCACGAGGAACTGGCCCACACCTACCGGCGCAGCCTGATCGACCTCGCCGCGCTGCGGTTCTCGCCGCTCTCGCTGGGCGGGGCCACCCTGCCGGCGGCCGGCCTGCCGTGGTTCATGACGATGTTCGGCCGGGACAGCATCCTGACCTGCCTGCAGGTGCTGCCGTTCACGCCGGAGATGTCGAAGACCACGTTGCGCATCCTGGCCGCCCTCCAGGGCACCCGCTTCGACGACTTCCGGGAGGAGGACCCGGGGCGGATCCTGCACGAGATGCGGTACGGCGAGACCGCCGCCTTCGAGGAGCAGCCGCACTCGCCGTACTACGGGTCGGTGGACGCGACGCCGCTGTTCATCGTGCTGCTCGACGAGTACGAGCAGTGGAGCGGTGACGCCGCGCTGGTCAAGGAACTGGAGGCCGAGTGCCGGGCCGCGCTGAAGTGGATCGACGACTACGCGGACCTGGTCGGCAACGGCTACATCTGGTACCAGCGGCGCAACACCGAGACCGGTCTGGACAACCAGTGCTGGAAGGACTCCTGGGACTCCATCTCGTACCGGGACGGCACGCTGCCCCCGTTCCCGCGCGCCACCTGCGAGGTGCAGGGGTACGCGTACGACGCGAAGGTCCGGGCGGCCCGGCTGGCCCGCGAGTTCTGGGGCGACCCGGCGTTCGCGGAGGAGTTGGAGCGGGAGGCGGCCGTTCTGAAGGAGCGGTTCAACCGGGATTGGTGGGTGGAGGACGGGGAGTACTTCGCGCTCGCCCTCGACCCGGACGGCCGGCAGTGCGACGTGCTCAGCTCGAACATCGGGCACCTGCTGTGGAGCGGCATCGTCGACCACGACCGCGCGGAGAAGATCGCCCACCACCTGGTCGGGCCGCGGCTCTTCTCCGGGTGGGGTGTCCGGACGCTGGCCGAGGGGGAGGTGCGCTACAACCCGATCGGTTACCACAACGGCACGATCTGGCCGTTCGACAACTCCTTCATCGCGTGGGGGCTGCGTAGGTACGGCTTCGCTGAGGAGGCGGCGACGATCGCGAGCGGCATCCTCGACGCCGCCCGGTACTTCGACGGCCGGCTGCCCGAGGCCTTCGGCGGCTACCAGCGGGAGCTGACGAAGTTCCCGGTGGAGTACCCGACGGCGTGCAGCCCGCAGGCCTGGTCCACCGGAACGCCGCTGCTGCTGCTGCGGACCATGCTCGGCCTGGAGCCGCACGAGGGGCACCTGGCGGTGGAGCCACGGCTGCCGATCGGCATGGGCCGGATCGAGGTGCTGGACATCCCGGGCCGGTGGGGCCGGGTGGACGCCTTCGCCCGCGGCCGGCTGGACCTGCACAAACTGGGGGACTGAGAAGGGGCCCCGCGCCGGCCGGGGCCCTTCGCCGCAGCACCGCGCCCCTACGGTGGCGTAACCTACTCGGGGTAAAGTCAGCGGATGCCGGAACTCGTGTATCCGCCCGTCATCGCCGCCTGCAAGACGATGTTCCGGGTCCTCGACCTGAAGCTCACCGTCGAGGGTGCCCACCACGTCCCGCGTACCGGCGGTGCCGTGCTGGCCAGCAACCACGTCAGTTACCTGGACTTCATCTTCTGCGGCCTGGGCGCCCTGGATTCGAAGCGACTGGTCCGGTTCATGGCCAAGAAGTCGGTGTTCACCCACCGGGTCTCCGGGCCCCTGATGCGGGGGATGCGGCACATCCCGGTGGACCGGCGGGCGGGTGCCGGCTCGTACGCCGAGGCGGTCGGCGCACTGAAGCGCGGTGAGGTCGTCGGCGTCTTCCCCGAGGCCACGATCAGCCAGTCGTTCACGGTCAAGGAGCTCAAGAGCGGGGCGACCCGGATGGCCCGGGACGCCGGTGTGCCGCTGCTGCCGGTGGCGCTGTGGGGCACCCAGCGGCTGTGGACCAAGGGTCGCCCGCGCACCCTGACCCGGCGGCACACGCCGATCACCATCCTGGTCGGCGAGCCGATGGACCCGGCCGCGTACCCGGACCCGAACGCGATGACCGCCGAGCTGAAGGAGCGGCTGAGCGCGCTGGTGGACCGCGCCCAGCGGAACTATCCGGACAGCCCGGCCGGCCCGGACGACACCTGGTGGCTCCCGGCCCACCTGGGCGGCACCGCACCCACTCCCGCCGAGGCGGCCGCGCTGGACCGGGCGCGCTGACCCGCGCTGGAACGGGCGCGCTGACCCGACCGCCACCCGCGATCCCGCACCCCCGAGTGGCCGGATCGTTCCGGTGGTGGGCGTGATGGTGTCTCGCCGGGAGCGGTCGGGCAGGGCAGAGTTCCGGGCATGAGCAGAGCGGCACTCGTCGTCATCGACGTCCAGGAGTCCTTCCGGCAGCGCCCCATCTGGGCGTACGCCTCCCAGCCGGACATCGTCGGCCAGGTCGACCGGCTGGTCACCGCCGCCCGGCAGCGCGGTGACCTGGTGATCTGGGTCCTGCACGCCGAGCCCGGCAGCGGCGACGTCTTCGACCCGGCCAGCGGCCACGTGCGCCTCATCGACGGTCTCGCCCCCGTGGACGGGGAGCCCACCGTGGTGAAGACGTCGCACAACGCCTTCACCACCACCAACCTCCAGCAGTTGCTGACGATGGCCGGGATCCGCGGGATCGCGGTCTGCGGCATCCGTACCGAGCAGTGCGTGGAGACCACCGCCCGGGTCGGCTGCGACCTCGGCTACGAGATGACCTTCGTCACCGACGCGACGGTGACGTTCCCGACGCCGCACCGGGACCTGCCGGCGACGGCCACGCTGGCGGAGATCCTCGCCGACCCGCGTACGCTGTCGGCCGACGAGATGACCGCCCGCACCGAGTACGCCCTGGCCGGCCGCTTCGCGACGGTGCGGACCGTGGCCGAGGTGACCGGAGCGCGGTACGAGACCGCCGGCGCGCGGGGCTGACCGCATGGCCCGGGTCGTGTTCCTGCTCGTGCCGCAGTTGCACCTGCTGGACCTCGCCGGGCCGGCCCAGGTCTTCTCCACCGCCGCCGACCTCGGTTACGACTACCGCCTGCACTACGTCGCCGACCGCGAGCAGGTGCCGACCGTGCAGGGCGTACCGCTGGTGGCCCGGTCCGAGTGGCCCGAGCTGACCCGCGACGACCTGGTGGTCGTGCCCGGCTGGCGGCCCAGCGCCCACGGGCCGGCAGGCCCGGTCGGCGCGGACGACCTGCGCCGCCTCGCCGAGCACCACGCGGCCGGCGGGACGGTGGCGAGCGTCTGCGCCGGGGCGTACGCGCTGGGCCGGGCCGGCCTGCTCGACGGCCGGCGCTGCACCACCCACCACGAGGTGCAGGAGGACCTGGCGCGCCGCCACCCGGCGGCGCAGGTCGTCCGGGACGTGCTCTACGTGGTCCACGACCGGGTGGTCACCTCGGCGGGCATCGCCAGCGGCATCGACGTGGCGCTGCACCTGATGGCCACCCGGCACGGCCCGGCCGCCGCCGCGCGGATCGCCCGCGCTCTCGTCGTGTACGCGCGGCGCAACGGCCACGAGCCGCAGGCCAGCGCGATGATGCGGCACCGGTCGCACCTGTCCGACGCGGTGCACCGCGTGCAGGACCTGATCGACGCCCGCTACGACCAGCCGCTGCCGCTGGCCGACCTCGCCGCCGTCGTCGGGGTGGCCGAGCGCACCCTGAGCCGGCTGTTCCGCCAGACCACCGGGCTGACCCCGCTCGGCTACCAGCAGACCCTGCGGGTGGAGCGCGCCGAGCACCTGATCGGGCACGGCGCCACCGTCGAGGCGGCCGCCCGGGCCGTCGGGTTCACCGACGGCCGGATGCTGCGCCGGCTGCGGGCCCGGGCCACGCCCGGTCGGAGCCGTCCGGCCGGTAGTAGTCGTCCCGCGAGCGGAACTCCACCGGCAGCGACCCGGGCAGGGTGACCCGCCCGTCCCCGGTCAGCGGGCCGCCGCCGGCGCGCAGGGCCAGCACGTCCCGCTCCGGCGGGGACAGGTCGACCAGCTCGGGGTGGGTCAGCCGGAACACCGCCACCGCCCGGCGGATCTGCCGCGCCAGGTCGACCACCCCGCCCGGCAGGGCGAGGGCGAGCGCCGGCTGGTGGATGGTCCGCAGCGCGTCGCAGACGACGAGCACCTGCCCCGGCCGGTCCGGACCGGGCGGGATCACCTCCAGGCGTGACGGCCACTGCCAGCGGATCTGGCCGCTGACCAGCCCGGGCAGCCGGGCGGCCCGCCGGTGCCGCGGCTCGGCCGTCCCACCCACGACGGACAGCTGCGCGGCGGTGCCCACGTACGCGAGCCGCCGGTCGGTGACGGTGACCGCGACCGGCCCCGGCAGCTCCCAGTGCCGCCAGGCCTCGGAAGGGCCCAGCAGGTGACCCGCCACGTGCAGCCGGTGCCGCCCGAGCACCTGCTCGCCGGGCTCCGGCACCAGCTCGTGCCGCCGGTCCAGCGTCAGGCCGGCGTCGTCGCCGGCGTCGAAGCGGTGCGGGGCGATGAAGAAGGGTGACGCGTCGTCGTGCATCGCCACGACCTCCCGTGCAGACGGCGGTGGGCTGCCGGTACCCCTCCGCGACCCTCTTTTGTCACCGCAGAGCCTCGCCGACAACACGTACCGCTGTCATGACACCCGTTAGGGGGTCGGCCGGTCGTACGACGCCTGCGACCGGTAAGTGCCGATCTCCTCCGGCCGAACGAGGCCGTCCTCGATCGCCCGGGCGAGCAGAGCCGCCTTCGTGGCGGCCGGCCGCCCCGCCCGGGTGTACTTGATCCGCGCCCGGTCGACGTACTGCTTGACCGTGTGTTCACTGATCCGCATCCGGCGGGCCACCGACGCCTTCGACATCGACTGGAACCACAGCAGCAGCGCCTCGCGTTCCTTGTCGGACAGCACGGGCCGGTCCGGGCGCGGGTCGCCGACCATCGCGCCGGCCAGCGCCGGCGGCACGTACGCGCGGTCGCTCGCCGCGGCCAGGACGGTCGCCACGCAGTGCTCCCGCCCCTCGTGCTTGGCGAGGAACGCCACCGCGCCGGCGTCCAGTGCGGCCAGCATCGTCGCCGGTTCGGTGTGTTCGGAGTAGACGACCACCCGCCGGCCCGCCGCGCTCAGCTCGGCGAGCTTGTCCAGCGCCATCCGGCCGTGCAGCCGCAGGTCGAGCAGGATGACGTCGGCGTGCGGCGCCGCCCGCAGCACCTCGTCCGGGTCGTCGCCGGTGGCGAGCACCTCCAGCCGCGGTTCGGTGGCGAGCCACGCCCGCACACCGTCGATGACCACCGGGTGGTCGTCGACGATCGCCACACCGACCGGCCGGGCGCTCATCGCCGCCATCGGGTCTGCGTCCATCTGATCTCCCCGTCCCGTTCGTCGAGGTACTCCACCGGGCCGTCGGCACCGCCGTCCACCCCAGCCGGATTCCCGCCCGGGGAACCGTCGATGCCGGAGTCCGGGGTGACCAGGCTGACCACCACCTCGTCCCGTTCGGCGACCACCGTCAGCCGGGCCCAGCCCCGCGCGCCGGCCAGCGTGGCGGTCAACGGGTCGGCCAGCCGCCGGCGGATCTCCACCGGCAGCGGCGGCGGTGAGCCGATGGTCACCAGGTCGATCGGCAGGCCGTTGCGTTCGGCCAGGTCGGCGGCGGCCCGGAGCTCGTGCAGCAGCGGGTCGGGCACGTCGTCGGACTCGGCGATGAGCCGGCGCAGCCGCGCCGCCGCCAGCACGCACCGGCGCTGGACGTCCGGGTCGGCCGGGTCGGCCCGGCCGTCGGCCAGCTCCGCCAGGAC
>JAEYGD010000256.1 GCA_023402505.1 Actinomycetes bacterium | reverse complement strand
GACTTCAAGGTGGCGGATTTGTCGCTTGCTGAGTTTGGGCGTAAGGAGATTCGGCTTGCGGAGCATGAGATGCCGGGGTTGATGGCGATTCGTGCTGAGTTTGCGGGGTCGCGGCCGTTGGCGGGGGCGCGGGTGACGGGGTCGTTGCATATGACGGTGCAGACCGCGGTGTTGATTGAGACGTTGGTGGCGTTGGGTGCGCGGGTGCGGTGGGCGTCGTGCAACATTTTCTCGACGCAGGATCACGCGGCGGCGGCGGTGGTGGTGGGTCCGGAGGGGACGGCGCAGGCGCCGGCGGGTGTGCCGGTGTTCGCGTGGAAGGGTGAGTCGCTGGAGGAGTACTGGTGGTGCACTGAGCGGGCGTTGGCGTGGCCGGGTGGGCAGGGTCCGAACATGATCCTGGACGATGGTGGGGACGCGACGTTGTTGGTGCACAAGGGGGTGGAGTTCGAGCGGGCGGGTGTGGTGCCGCCGGTGGACTCGGCCGACAGCGAGGAGTACGCGGTCGTGCTGGGTTTGTTGCATCGTTCGTTGGCCGCTGATGGGCAGCGGTGGACGCGGGTCGCGGCGGGGATCAGGGGTGTCACGGAGGAGACGACCACGGGTGTGCATCGGTTGTATGAGATGCACCGGGCGGGGACGTTGTTGTTTCCGGCGATCAATGTGAATGATTCGGTGACGAAGAGTAAGTTCGACAACAAGTATGGTTGTCGGCATTCGTTGATTGATGGGATCAACCGGGCCACGGACACGTTGATCGGTGGGAAGTTGGCCGTGGTGATGGGTTACGGGGATGTGGGTAAGGGGTGCGCGGAGTCGTTGCGGGGGCAGGGCGCGCGGGTGGTGGTGACTGAGGTCGACCCGATTTGTGCGTTGCAGGCGGCGATGGATGGTTATCAGGTCGCGACGTTGGATGACGTGGTCGAGGTCGCGGATATTTTCGTGACCGCGACGGGGTGTTTCAATGTGATCACGAATGAGCATATGGCGCGGATGAAGCATCAGGCGATCGTGGGTAACATCGGGCATTTCGATAATGAGATCGATATGGCTGGTTTGGCGCGGCGTGGTGATGTGGTGCGGGAGAACATCAAGCCGCAGGTGGATTTGTGGCGGTTCGATGACGGGCATGCGGTGATCGTGTTGTCGGAGGGGCGTTTGTTGAATCTGGGTAACGCGACGGGTCATCCGAGTTTTGTGATGTCGAACAGTTTCGCGAACCAGACGATCGCGCAGATCGAGTTGTACACGAAGACGGATGAGTATCCGACGGGTGTGTATGTGTTGCCGAAGCATCTTGATGAGAAGGTCGCGCGGCTGCATTTGGACGCTCTGGGGGCGAAGTTGAGCACGCTGACCAAGGAGCAGGCCGCCTATCTGGGCGTGCCCCAGGACGGCCCGTTCAAGCCCGACCACTACCGCTACTGAGCACGACGCCATGGCCGGGCCGCCGCTGCCAGCGCAGCGACGGCCCGGCCGTTCCGTTGCCCGTGGTCGTGATCAGTCGGGACGGCCCGAGCCCGACCGCCGCGAGGGGCGGACCCAGGTCCAGACGCACCACACGAGCCAGGCGAGCGACACCGCCGCCGCCAGCGGACGCAACCGCAGCGCGGAGAGCACCAGCACCACCGCCAGCACGGCCAGCCAGGGCCCGAAAGCCCTCACCGCCGCGACTGCCCGGGGGCCAGCGGCGAGCCGGGCACCCCGGCTGCCCGTGCGGTGCGGAGTTCGTCGACCACTCGTGTCCCTTCCTGGAGCGGAGAAGCCGGATCCGGCCAGATCCGGCAGGGGCGTGGGACCAGTGTGGCGGCGGTGGTGGCGTGGAACCGCCCAGGCGGGGATCATGGTGGCACGCGGGGTCCGATCCGGCGACCCCGCACACCGGATGACCCTGTCCGGGCGGGGGTTGCCGGGCGACCGGCGGCCGACGGCAGTACCGTGCCGGAGGACGCGGATCCCACCGATGGAAATGGGGATGGAAAATTAATCCCATGAGAGCTCGGGTACTGGTGGTCGACGACGACCCCGCGCTCGCCGAGATGCTCGGCATCGTGCTGCGCAGCGAGGGTTTCCTGCCCTCGTTCGTGGCCGACGGCGAACGCGCGCTGGCGGCGTTCCGTGAGAACCGGCCGGACATCGTGCTGCTCGACCTCATGCTGCCCGGCATGAGCGGCATCGACGTCGCGCGGTCCATCCGGGCCGAGTCGGGCGTCCCGATCGTCATGCTGACCGCCAAGAGCGACACGGTCGACGTCGTCCTGGGGCTGGAGTCCGGCGCCGACGACTACGTGGTCAAGCCGTTCAAGCCGAAGGAACTGGTCGCCCGGATGCGGGCCCGGCTGCGCCGGGGCGAGGACGTCGCCCCGGAACTGCTCACCATCGGCCCTCCCGGCAACCAGATCACCATCGACGTGCCGGCGCACACCGTCAGCCGCAACGGCGAGGAGGTGAAGCTCACGCCGCTGGAGTTCGACCTGCTGGTCGCGCTCGCCCGCAAGCCGCGCCAGGTCTTCACCCGTGAGGTGCTCCTGGAACAGGTCTGGGGATACCGGCACGCCGCCGACACCCGGCTGGTCAACGTGCACGTCCAGCGGCTGCGCGCCAAGATCGAGCCGGACCCGGAGCGACCGGAAATCATCCTCACCGTGCGGGGCGTGGGCTACAAGGCGGGCACCGGATAGCCTGGTCACACTGTGGCCACCTCCTCGGTTCCGGGCTCCACGACGACGGTTTCCCCGCGGCGCACCGCCGCCGGGGAGCTGTGGCGTGCCCTGCGCGGCCGGGGCGCGCGGCTGGCCGCCGGGCTGCACCAGACCTGGCGCCGCTCGCTACAGGTGCGTGTGGTGACCATCACCCTGCTGGCCTCCAGCCTCCTGGTCGGCGGGTTCGCGTATCTGATCGCCGACAAGATCACGAGCATCCTGCTGCAGAGCGCCGAGACCGACGTGCGGCTCCGGCTCGACAGCGGGGCGGCGTACGCGGCCAAGCAGCTCGGCCTCTACAACCAGCCGAACGAGGCCCAGTTCCAGGAGACCGTCGACGGGACGGTCAGCTACCTGGCCGGCGGCGACCCCCAGCAGACCACCGGCGTGGTGATCGCCCTCACCGGGCAGGCCTTCCCCGGCATCATCCAGACCCGGACGTCGCCGGCGGTCGGCGACCTGGGCGCGGTGATCAGCCCGGAACTGCGTGCGACCGTCGCCGGAGGCACCCTGGCCAGCCAGATCAGCACCGGACGGCTCGGTGAGGAACGCACGAAGTACCTGGTCTACGGCTCGCCGGTGCCGACCAAGTTCGGCCAGGTCGAGCTGTACTACCTCGTACCGCTGACCAAGCAGGACCAGACCGCCGCCGAGGCCCGGGCGACCGTGGTCGGCACCGGCGTCGCCCTGGTGCTGCTGCTCGGCCTGCTCGCCGCCCTGGTCACCCGACTGGTGGTGACCCCGGTCCGGGTGGCCGCCCGGACCGCCCAGCGCCTCTCCGCCGGTCTGCTGGACCAGCGGATGGCCGTCAACGGTGAGGACGACCTGGCCCTGCTCGCGGCCTCCTTCAACCAGATGGCGACGAACCTGCAACGGCAGATCCTGCGGCTGGAGGAGATGTCCCGCCTGCAGCGCCGGTTCACCTCCGACGTGTCGCACGAGCTGCGGACGCCGCTGACGACGGTCCGGATGGCGGCCGACCTGATCTTCGCCGAGCGTGACGAGTTCGACCCGGCGGTGGCTCGCAGCGCCGAGCTGCTCCAGGCCGAGCTGGACCGGTTCGAGGAACTGCTGACCGACCTGCTGGAGATCAGCCGCTTCGACGCCGGCTTCGCCGCGCTCGACGCCGAGCCCACCGACCTGGTGCCGGTGGTGCACCGGGTCGCCGACCGGCTGGCCGGCCTCGCCGAGCGGGTCGGGGTGGCCATCGAGCTGGACGTGCCCGCCGGCCCGGTGATCGCCGAGGTCGACCCCCGCCGCGTCGAACGGGTACTGCGCAACCTGGTCGGCAACGCCGTCGAGCACGGTGAGGGCAAGCCGGTGCGGATCACCCTGGGCATGGACGAGACCGCGGTGGCGGTGACCGTCCGCGACCACGGCGTCGGGCTCAAGCCCGGCGAGGAGAAGCTCGTCTTCAACCGGTTCTGGCGGGCGGACCCGTCGCGGGCCCGGCAGACCGGCGGCACCGGGCTGGGCCTCTCGATCAGCCTGGAGGACGCCCGGCTGCACGGCGGCTGGCTGGAGGCGTGGGGTTCGCCCGGCCAGGGCGCCCAGTTCCGGCTCACCCTGCCGGTCCGCGCCGGCGACCGACTCACCACGTCGCCGCTGCGGCTGGTCCCCGCCGACGCGGCCCTGCCGTTCGGCGGCCCGCGCGAGGGCGGCCTGCTCGCCATCGGCCCGGGCAGCGCCGGCGCGCTGGCCGTGGGTCCGGGGCCGGCCGGTGAGCGGGCGGAGGTGCGGAAATGACCCGGCGACTGGTCACCGGCCTGCTCGGCGGCCTCCTGCTGGCCGCCTCGGCGGGCTGCGGCATCCCCGACAACACCGAGGTGCGCGTCGAGGGCCCGGGCCCGGCGACCGAGGCGGGCGCCAGCAGCGGCGGCCGGGTCGAGCCCCCGGGGCGTACGGCCAGCGACAGCCCGGAGGAGTTCGTGGAGCACTTCCTCTCGGCCGCCGCCGGTGAGCCGGACGGGGCGTACGACCGGGTCCGGCAGTTCATCGCCACCACCGACCGCGCCCAGCTGCCGATCAAGCAGGGCAGCGAGGTGGCGCTGACCGTGGTGCGGCTGGTCGAGCCGCCGGGCATCGTCACGGCGCCGGACGAGATCCGGGTCACCCTCAAGGTGCAGCAGGTCGGGCAGTTGGGGGCCGACGGCGTGCTCGGCCCGCCCGAGGCGACCGCGACGTCGTACGAGTTCGGGCTGCGGCCGACGGTGCAGGAGTCCGGCGACGAGACCGACTGGTTCGTGGTCGACCCGCCGCCGGTGCCGCTGCTCAGCGTCGACGCGCTCCAGGACTACTACACCCCCCAGACGATCTATTTCTGGAGCTCCGACCGCCGCCGCCTGGTGCCGGACCAGCGCTACCTGCCGCGTGCCGTACCCGAGGACCGGCGGGTCAGCGAGGTGGTCCGGTGGCTCACCGGCGGTCCCTCGACCTGGCTGCGCAAGGGTGCGAGCCCGGTGCCCGACCGCCCCCGGCTGATCAACAACGCCACCCGGACGGGCGATCGCTGGGAGGTCAACCTGGACATGCCCGGTGAGGACAGCACCCGCCTGGAGCTGTTCGGCACCCAGCTCGCGCACTCGCTGCCGGATCCGGACGGCCAGCTCGAGCTGAAGGTCGGCAACCAGTCCCGGCTGATCATCAAGGACGTGGCGCAACGCCGGCAGGCGCTTCCGGTGTACCAGCTCGGCGGCGAGCCGCCGCAGCCGTTCTGCGTCTACGAGGGCGCCGTGCATCCCCTGTACTACCCCGACCAGGCGGGCGGGTCGGCGGTGCCGGTGGCGGCGGTGGCGAACACCGGGGTGATCTCGGCCGGCTTCAGCCGTTCCGGCCAGCGGGTCCTGGCCGCGCTGGTGGTGAACGGCGGGAGCGGACGCCAGCACCTCTCCGCCGGGGCCGGCGTCGCGCCCGTCGCGTCGTTCACCCGCAGCGCCCAGGGCTTCCGGAAGATGGGCCAGCCGGTCTGGCTGCGCTCGGCCGACCCGCAGGCGCCCACCGGCCTGGTGGTCGCCGACGGCCAGCTGTACCGGTTCGACGAGCGGGCCCGGCTGCAGGGGGTGCCGGTGGGTGCGCCGGGTGCCGTGACGGCCGTGGCCGCCTCCCTGGACGGGCACCGGGTCGCGTTCATCGCCGGCGGCGGGCTGTACGTGGCGTCGGTCAACCAGGAGGGCGACGGGCTCGCCGTCGGGCAGCCCCGGCAGCTGCGTACGTCGCTGACCGGGCTCACCGCCGTCGACTGGTACGGCGAGAACAGCCTGGTCGTGGCGGGATCCAACGGCCAGCCGGCGATCTACGAGATCGGCGTGGACGGGGTCCGCGAGACCGAGCTGCGGCCCACCGGCGCGACGGTCACGCACCTGTCGGCGTATCCGGCCAACCCGGCGGCCCGGTTCGGCATGGTCATGTACGAGGCCAACCGGGTGGCGTACCGGGGCTTCCCGGCCGAGCGGATCGCGCGCGAGCAGGTGCGGGAGATCGACGGTACGCCGCCGGGCCGCGCGGGCAACCCGACCGCGCCCTTCTTCCTCTACTGATCGCGGTGCTGGACGTCGGCCGGCTCGTCGCGGACCTGGGTGGTCTGGTGCTGCCGGTCGACTGCGCCGGGTGCCGGGAACGCCGGTCCGGGCTGCGCCACGGCGTCTGCGCGGACTGCGCCGCCGAGCTGGACGGGCTGCGGCCCCGCCCGGTACGCCCCACCCCCGCACCGGCCGGCCTGCCGCCCTGCGTCGCTCTGGGCCCGTACGCGGGGCCGCTGCGGGAGGCGCTGCTCGCGTACAAGGACCACGGCCGGCACGGGCTGGCC
>JAEYGD010000149.1 GCA_023402505.1 Actinomycetes bacterium | reverse complement strand
AGAGAGTGTTGGGTAACTGGAGGGCTACTTCGGGTTGAGTTCGTCGTCGAGGCGTCGGGCTGCTTCGGTCTCGATGGGGCCTTGCGGTTCGATGTCCTCGCCAGCGAGGCGGGCGGCCATCAGGCGGATCATCGCGACTTTGATCATCGCTTCGGCGTGCGCGGGTTTGCGCTCGTAGTCGCGGGCCAACCGTCTGCACCGTCCCAACCAGGCGAAGGTTCGTTCCACCACCCACCGTCGGGGTAGCACCTGGAAGCCTTTCACGTCGGCGTTGCGGGCCACGATCTGCAGGTCGATCCCGGCATGCGTGCGGGCCCATGCCAGCAGCCCCTTGTCGACGCGGTTGACGTAGCCAGCGTCGGCCCAGACCAGGCCCAGCAGCGGGAACGTCTCGGTGATCCCCGCGAGGACCAACTTGGCGCCGGCACGCTCTTGTATCGACGCGGAATGCACCACCGTCTTGAGCAACAGTCCGCAGGTGTCGACCAGGACATGCCGCTTACGGCCCCGAGTGCGTTTGCCGGCGTCGTAGCCGATCGCCTCGCCGCCCTGGTGGCTGTGCGCGGTCTGCGAGTCCAACACCGCCGCCGATGGCTGCGGGTCACGCCCCTCGGCCACCCGCACCGCCTCGCGCAGCCGATCATGCACCCGGTCCCACGTCCCGTCGGCGCTCCAGCAGCGAAACCACCGGTAGGCCACGTCCCATGGCACCAGGTCATGCGGGACGTGCCGCCACGCCGTACCGGTCCGCAGTACGTACAAGATTGTGTCGATGACCAACCGACGTGGATACCGCAACGGCCGACCGCCCCGACTCGGGTCCCGCTGCGGCAGCAACGGCTCAATCACCGCCCACTGCCTATCAGTCAACGACGACTCGTACGCCGGCTTACAGACACAGCGACACAGACGTGATCTTCGCTGACACAATCAGCGAAGATCACGTCCAGGTATCACAACACTCTCTGAGGCCACCTGGCAGCTCCCTCGACGCGCTCGCGCGGTTCCGGGTGGAACAGAGCGACCGGGGCCGGTAACCGCGCCCCCAGCTGTCCCCGCGCCTTCCGCGTCCGTACCACCTTCACGACGTCGGCCCGTTCGAGCAGCAGTATTAGACAGCTGGCACTCCCCTTGGCTTTGGCGGTGTGCCGAACCAGCGGGAGAGCGCGTCTCGCAACGTGGCCCCGGCGGTGACAGCGGGTTCGTCGAGCGCCGCGGCCCAGGCGACGTGCCCGTCGGGGCGGATAAGGAGGACGTCTGCTGGTCGGGTGTCGGTCATCGCGGTGCGGATGTCGACGCGAGCGACCCAGTCTCCGGCAAGCTGGCGCAACTCGGGGCGGTCGGCAAGGTCGAGGAGGACGGGCCGTGCGGTGTGCATGAGCTCCGCGACGCTGGTTATGCCCCGGTCGGTGTGCAGGGTGAGGTCGGGTGCGAAGGCGCCCGCCAAGGCGTGGTGGCCGGCGCCCGGCATCGGGTAGCGGACGTCGGCATGAGCGACGAGTGCTCCCATCCGGCGCAGCGCCGGCTCGTCGACGACCAGTTCCTGGAAGACCTGCCGGAGCGCTTCGGCGGCCGGGTCGTGTCCGCGCCTCATGGCCGCCTGGGCTCGGGTCTGCAGCTGTGCACGTGCGCCGGCGAGGTGGCGCTCGTCGTGATACGTGTCCAGCAGGCCGGCCGGCGCCCAGCCGTGGATGTCGGCGCCCAGCTTCCAGGCGAGGTTGACCGTGTCGAGCATGCCGACGGTGAGTGCCGTACCGGTGGCGGGGAACAGATGGGCTGCGTCGCCGGCCAGCATGATCCGCGCGTGGCGGTATCGTTCGGCCTGCCGATCCTTGAACGTGTAGCGCGACAGCCGGATCGGTTCCCCCAGCGGGAGGTCCGCGCCGAGCACACGGCGAGCGCTCTCTGCGAGTTCGGTCAGGGTCAGCGGTTCGTCGTCGTCGTACTCGGTGGTTTCGTCCTCGGTGATCTGCACGAACAGGACGCCGGCGCTAATCGCGAACGCCAACACACCGCGGTCCGTCCGGGTGAACCCCGCGCGGATCCGGCCCAGTCCGGGAACGTCGATGTCGCCGTTGTCGAGCACCGTTACCGAGTCGGGCACAGTGACCTGGCCCAGCCTGTTGACCTCCGGGTAGGTCACGCCGGGGAACGCGATCCCCGCGAGGTCGCGGATCCGGCTGCGCCCACCGTCGCAACCGACCAGGTATCGAGCGGTCACTCGCGCGGGCCCGTCCGGCCCACGCACGTCCGCGGTCACCGTGGCATCGTCCTGGGTCACCCCGACCACGTCGTGTCCGCGACAGACGTCAGCGCCGAGTTCCCGCGCGCGTTCCTCGAGCAGTCGCTCGACCTCCCGCTGCGGAATTGGCATCGCCCGCATCGGCGGATCCGCCAGGTGCGTGAAGTCCAGGTGTATGGTGCCGAACGGAAATCGAGGGGCCACCTGGGGATCGCTGCTGACCTCCTCGAATCGCTCCAGAATTCCCCGGTGGCGCAGCAGGTCCAGGATCCGCCCGCCGAGGCCGCTGGCCTTCGGGATGTCTCGCGGCTGCGGGTGGCGCTCCAGCACCACCGTTCGGGCTCCGGCCAGGCGCAATTCCCCGGCCAACATCAAGCCCGCCGGACCGGCGCCCACGATGATTACGTCAGTCTCCACTACTCGCCCCTCCCCTCTGAGGTTCTCTCCGCCCCTGGCACCGCCGTCGCGGCAGGTGCCGGCGTCAGCCGGTCCTCTCGCTGAGTTGTTCCACGTGGCCGGCACGCAGCTGGAGGTGCGTGGCGGCGAACCGAGCCCGCATCCGGCGGTCGTGGGTGACGACGACCACTGCGCCCTGGTAGTCGACCAGCGCCTGCTCCAACTCCTCGACCAGAGCAGGGCTGAGGTGATTGGTCGGCTCGTCCAGGAGCAGCAGGTCGACCGGCTTGCTGACCAGGCGGGCCACTTCGAGCCTGCGGAGTTGACCGTACGACAGCTCCCTGACCCGCAACCGCAGGTCAGCCGGCCGGAACAGGCCCAGCGACAGCAGTTCGTCCGGGTCACCAGCCGGCCCGCCGGCGAACGCTTCCAACACGGTCAGGTCCGGCGGCCACGGCGTCATCTGCTGCCGCAGGTGACCGATCCGGCCCTGGGTGCGTACCCTTCCATCGTCCGGGCGCAGTTCTCCTGCCAGGACCCGGATGAGGGTGGACTTGCCCGCCCCGTTAGGCCCAGTGACCAGAAGCCGGTCCGTGCCGCCGATCCGCAGTGACGGCACGTACAGCCGGTCGGTGACGCGAACCTCGGTGAGCTCGGCAACCGTCTCCGGGGCGTCCTTGTCGACGCCGGTGATACTGGCCGCGAACACCAGCGGGTCGGGCGGCGGCGCGACCGGGTTTGCCGTGAGACGCTCGATGCGCTCCTTGGCGTTGCGGATGCGTCCCATCGCACCGTGATCACGGCCGCGGGCACGGAAGGCGCCGTGCCCGAACTTGGCCATCGGCGCCTTCCGCGGGATCGCTTCCAGACGGAACGCGTTGGCGGCAGCGAGCTTTCGGTTGCGGACCAGCTGATGGCGCCAGTCTTCGTACTCCTGAAGCCGACGGCGGCGTTCGGCGGCCGTGGCAGTCAGGTACCCGTCGTAGCCGTCGCCGTGGCGTGTCACCGTGCCCTGACCGACGTCCAGGATCGTGTTGGTGACCCGGCTGAGGAACTCCCGGTCATGGGTGACCGCGAGCAGTGTGCCACGGTGCTGCCGCAGGCGCGTCTCCAGCCAGCCCACGGCCTGATCATCGAGGTCGTTGGTCGGCTCGTCGAGCAGGAGCAGTTCCGGCTGGGAGGCCAGCGTGGCGGCCAGCGCCAGCCGGGACCGCTCCCCACCGGACAGGGTGCCGAGCGCCCGCGTACGGTCCAGGTTCGGCAGGCCGAGCCGGTGCAACGCCTTCTCGACCCGGGTGTCCGCCCCGTACCCGCCCCGTGCTTCGTAACGGGATACCAGCCCGGCGTAGTGCTCCAGGCCGGCGACGAGTTCAGCCCTCGGCAGACCGTTCAGTCCGGCTTCGGTGTGCATGATCAGCGACTCGAGCTCGCGGAGGTCGGCCAGAGAGAGGTCGATCGCGTCCTGGACCGGGGCATGTGGGGGCAGCGCCAGCGATTGGGCAAGGTAGCCGACACCGCCGGGGGCAATCACCGTGAGTTCCCCGTTGTCGGGTCGGTCCACCCCGGCGATCAGGCGTAACAGGGTTGACTTCCCGGCACCGTTGTCGCCGATGATGCCGACCTTCTCGCCCGGTCTGACGCTGAAGGACACGCCGGCCAGCACGGTGCGCTCGTCGTAGCGGCGGATGATGTGGTGCAGCGAAAGTTGCGACGTGAGCAAGACCGCCCCTGATCTGACAGCTTGACAAGGACATGCCGATGACGGCCGTTCGGCCGCGACGCCCAGGTGCCGAGCGCGAGGGCTCTCGACCCGTTGCGGCGCCGCCTCGTCGGATTACCGTTCACCGAGACGGCGCCGCGAACGCCCCACGCCGGTCCGGGGTCACGCCCGCTTCGTGAAGGCGGAGCGCGCCCACAGGTAGCCGACGAGGGCGATCGCCGCGCACCAGGCGACGGCGACGGCCGCGTCGGTGGTGTCGGGTGCGCTGTCGAGCAGGCCGCGCACGGTCTCGATGATCGGCGTGAACGGCTGGTACTCGGCGAACTGACGAAGACCCGGTCCCATCTTCTCCGCCGGTACGATCGCGCTGCTGAAGAACGGCAGCATGACCAGCGGCACGGCGGCCATGCCCGCTGTCTCCGGCGACTTCGCCGACAGTCCCAACGCGACCGTGAACCAGCCCGCCGCGAACGCGAGCAGAACGACGACGCCACCCACGGCGAGCCAGTCGGTCAGGCTCGCCTCCGGGCTGAACCCCAGCAGGAAGGCCACTCCGACGAGCGCCGCGATGGCGATCACGTTGGTCAGCACGCTGGTGATGACGTGGCCGGTCAGCACCGCGCCGCGGGAGACGTCCATGGCCTTGAACCGGTTGATGATGCCCTTGGTCATGTCGGAGTTCACCGCCGTCGCGGTGGCTCCCAGCCCGTAGCAGACGGCCAGCAGGATCAGGCCCGGCGTCGCGTAGTCGATGTAGTCCACGCCGACGCTGAAGGCATCGCCGAACATGTACACGAACATCAGCATGATGATGATCGGCATCAGGACGGCGTTGAACACCGAGGTCGGGTTCCGGGTGAGGTGTTTGAGGTTGCGGCGCAGCATGACCAGCGAATGGGACTGGGCGCTCATTTCGTGTCGACCTCCGTGGCGTGGCCGGTCAGGGCGAGGAAAACGTCATCGAGGTCCGGGGTGCGCACGGAGCACTCCTCGGCGCTGAGGGAGTGCTCGTCGAGCCGGTCCAGCAGGGCCCGCAGTGACTTCGTGCCGCCGTCGGCGGGCACCCGCAGGGCCAGCGCGTCGTCGTCTCGGGTGGCCTCGGGGAAGATCCCCGCGGCGGCGTCGAGTTCGGCGGCGGTGGAGAACCGCAGCCGTACGTGTGTTCCGGGGATGAGGCGCTTGAGCTCTTCCGGCGTGCCCTGGGCGACCAGGCGGCCCTGGTCGAGCACCGCGAGACGGTCGGCGAGTTGGTCGGCCTCCTCCAGGTACTGCGTGGTGAGGAAGATGGTCGCGCCGTCGTCGACCAGGTCACGCACGATCGACCACATGGTGCGGCGGCTGCGCGGGTCCAGGCCCGTCGTCGGCTCGTCGAGGAAGATGATCCGCGGATTGCCGACCAGCGTCATCGCCAGGTCGAGCTTGCGGCGCATGCCCCCGGAGTAGGTGGAGGTCGGCTTGTCCGCCGAGGCGGTCAGCTCGAACCGGTCCAGCAGGTCCGCGACGATTCGCTCGCCGTCGCCGGCGACCCCGCGGTTGAGGTCCACCATCAGCTGGAGGTTCTCGCGTCCGGTCAGCAGCTCGTCGACGGCCGCGAACTGGCCGGTGACGCCGATGGCCGCGCGGACCGCCTTGGCGTCGGTGGCAAGGTCGTGGCCGGCGACCCGGACCGCGCCGCCGTCGGCCTGCACCAGCGTGGTCAGGACGTTCACCGTCGTCGTCTTGCCCGCGCCGTTGGGGCCGAGCAGACAGAACACCGTGCCGGCGTGGACGTCGAAGTCGACGCCGTCGAGGACGGTCTTGTCCTTGTACGCCTTGCGCAGGCCGGAGACCGAGATCGCCGGGGTCGTCACGTGGTCACCTCCGGGGAGGCCTCGGCGGCGTCGAGCGCCGCGATGATCTTGTTGGTCATGTCGACGACGGTGGGACCGGGTGCGCCCTGCCGGGTACGGACGGCCGCGTCGAGGGCGACGACGACGGTGCGGCGGAAGTTGTCGGCCTCGGCCGGAGCCTGCTCGGCGAGCAGGCGCATCGCCTCGGTCAGGGCGGGCAGAACGCGGTCGGCGATCTCGGCCACCGACCTGCCGCCCAGGTCAATACGCGTGGACTTCTCCGCGAGCACGTGCCCGACCAGGCCGGTTGCCGAGGCCAGGGCGATGGACCCGCCGGTGGCGATCTTGTGGGGTGAGCCGCCGGCGGCTCCGGCGGCCGACAGCAGCGTGACCGCACCGTACGCGGCGGTGCGAAGCGTGACTTTGTCCTGGGTGGAAAGGTTGACGGACACGGCGGTGAGCTCCTTGTCGTTGATGTGGGCAGGTGGCGACCGCCGGGTGGCGGCCCGGGATCACCGGGCGGGTCTCGGTTCCCGCCCGGGGCGGCGCACGTCCGGGGGCGGACAGGATCTTTCATGACAAACCTCTCTTCAGCGGAACGCGTCGGTCCGGTGTGCTGCTGGCCCGGGGTCAGGGCCGCCGGTTACGGCAGGGTGAGTTCGTAGCGGAGACGCCGCCCGAGAGGGCGGAAGCCCAGGTGTCGATGCAGGGCGACCAGGTCGGAGTTCTCGTCGGCGGTGCGAGTCGCGACTTCCTCGACGTGTGGGTGGATCTCGCGCAGTCGCGTGAGCAGAGCGGCGTTGACCCACAGCCCCAGCCGCCGTCCGCGATGACCGACGAGCACGGCAGGGCCGTACTGGCGGGCGCGACGCTGCGACGGTGCACCCGTCATCGCCGCTACATAGGCGACCACGCCGCCGTCCGCCTCGGCGGTGCTCACCACCGCGTTACCCGGTCGGCTCGGATACCGGAGTAGTTGCTCGACGCTGTTCGCGCCAGTCGGGTCCCCGGTCCAGTGACGAAGTCGGTATCCGGGGTGCTCGACGTCGACCAACTCACCCAGCCAGGCATGGTGAATATCTCGGTAGGCGAGCAGGCCATGGATCCTGGATCCGGTGCGCCGAAATCCGTGCCGCTCGCAGAACGACTGCGCGGCGGAATCCGGGGCGGTCTCCACGATCAGCCGCCGTCCCACGGCGTGTGCACCGACGGCGGCCAGCAGCCGCGATCCGATCCCCTGTCGACGCCACTGCGGCTGCACATACAGGTTCAGATCAAGGGCGCCCGGCTGCAGGGCGGTCGGTGGTGGCAGTTCGTACTCGAACGGCATGACCGGACGTAGATCGGCGACCCCGGCCACCGAACCGGGCGACGTCACAGCGTGCCAGCGTGGGGTCCCGAGATGATCCAGCGCCACCACGATGTCGATCACGCTTTCGCTCATGCGTCCACCATCGCCCGGCCGCCCCGGCCGAACAACGCAGAAGATCGCATCGCCGCATTAGCCAGCGGTGATCGATCGACGACGGACCCCGCGACGGCCGGTGGTCCGAGCCACGCTCGTGCCGCCCGTTCTCGTCGCGGCCGTAGACTGCCCAATTCCAGGCCGCAATGATCGAAGGTAGGGCCGTCTGGTGGAACTGCGCGACATCGAGATCTTCCTGACGCTGGCCGAAGAGCTCCACTTCGGTCGCACGGCCGAGCGTTTGCACGTGTCCCAGTCGCGGGTCAGCCAGTCGATCAAACAGCAGGAACGCCGGATCGGCGGGGGCCTGTTCGAGCGTACGAGCCGCGCCGTTCGACTCACCCCGCTCGGCGAACGGTTACGCGACCGCCTCCGCGTCGGCTACAGCGAGATCATCTCCGGCATCGAGGAGGCCGCCGCCACCGCACGCGGCCAGGCCGGCACGCTGACCGTCGGCACCATGGCCACCCACTACCGGTCGGTCGAGGCCGTCCTCGACCTGTTCCGGCAGCGGCACCCGCAGTGCGAGCTGCGCCTGCGCGAAATCCTGCCGACCGACCCGCTCGGGCCGCTGCGGGCCGGTTCGGTCGACATCGGGATTCTCTGGCTGCCCATCCGCGAGCCCGACCTCACGGTCGGGCCGGTCCTGCACCGCGAGGAACTGGTGCTGGCGGTGGCCGCCGGTCATCCGCTGGCCAGCCGGGGCAGCGTCGAGCTGGAGGATCTCGGCGATCACCCGGTGGTCTACCCCGAGGGACCCATTCCCGACTACGTGTGGGAGGCGCACACCCCGTCCACCACCCCGGCTGGGCGGCCCGTCCGGCGCGGACTGGGCATCGTCACCCTCGAGGAGGCCTTGCAAGTGATCGCCGGCGGCAGCGTCGTGTCCCCGATCGGATCGGACGTGGAAGCTACCCGGCAACGAGCCGACATCACCTACCTGCCCATCACCGACGGACCGGTGCTGCACTACGCGCCGGTGTGGCGCAAAGGCAGCGAGAATGCCCTGGTACGCGCCTTCGTCCAAGTCGTCACAAAGGCACAGCAAACGACGTAGCCGGGCCTGGCGCCGCCCTTCCCACCGGCAGACCGTGACTGCGGCTCAACAAGCGTGGTCCTTCACCGCGAAGGTGGCCCGCCGCGCAGCTAGGGCGAATCCACCTCGCGGGGAGCGGCTAGGGCGCCGACCGCGAGCAGCGCCGGCCCAGCGAGCGCCAGAGCGGTCCGCGCCGCCGCAGACACATCCGCCCAGCTGGCCACCGATACGGCTACGGCAGTTCCTACGACGACATGGTCAGTGCCGTCCGAGAACCTCCACCAGGTCAACCAGGTGCTGGTCACGTCTTCGAACGCGACTGCCGCCGACACCGCGACCAGCAGCGCCCCGAACGGCACGAGGGCAACCCGGTCAGCGCGCGCGCCGGACAGCGCCACCATCCCCGCCGCCACCAGGGTGGTGAGCAACGCTGGCCACCCGGCCCCGAGCAGGCCGAGCAGCGGGGCGTCGTCGACCCGAAGCCAGACGTTCGCACCGACCACGGCGAGCAGCAGCACGGCGACGACTCTGGCCAGAGCAGTGGCCCTCGGTTGCTGCCGAATCGGCAGGGCAACTGTCGCGACCGCGAGACAGACCACTCCGAGCAACAGCCCGACGCCGGTCAACCGCTCCTGGTCGATCATCTGCCGCCATTGGTCGAGCATGGTCCGCGAGATCTGGACCGACCCCACGGAGGGGCCACCACCGTCTAGCGGCGCGTAGAAGGGGGTCATCCAGAGGACGTCGGTCGGCTGCTCCGGGAGCCACCAGAGCTCCACGGCCATGAGCACCGCGAACAGCCCGATGCCGGCAGCCAGCGCTGGTCGTACGCGTGGCACTGCCGAGCCGGTGAGCAATACGTACCCGACCAGCGCGACCAACGCGGCGAGACCAAATTGCATAGCGGGCCTCCCGGCGGAGACCAGCGCCGTCAGGACCGACAGCGCTCCGGTCGCGGCGGCCGCGATCAGAAGAACACGCGGGGGGCGCACGGTCAGCGATCATGCCACGGACGGGGCCACAGCGGGTGACGCGCAGCCGCCCACGCTGCCCCTCCTCCGGCCCGCCACCGTCGCGGTCAGCAGCGGCTTGGCAACCGGTCCGCCAGGCAACCGTGACTACCGACGACCGTCCAGGCGGGGTCGGACCGCACCACGAGGAAGGCCCTTCCGGACCGGAAGGGCCTTCCTCGTGGTGCGTGGTGGCGGGTGCGCGTCGTCATCTCCGCCGCCTGCCGGTCCTACCCGCGGTGCCGCACCGTCTTCCGCACATCGTCACCGAGACGGGTGAGCGCGTCGGAGACCGCCGTGCTGAGCAACCGCCCGACCTCACGTACGTCGGCCCGGACCGCGTCGTCCTCGACCGCGCGGCCGGTGGCGGCGAACGCCTCTTCGATCTGGTGCCGGAGGGTCGACAGGGCGTCCGACAACTCCTCGTCCTTTGCCTGTTCCGCGTGCAGCTTGAGCTTCAGGCCCAATGCGTTGAGCCGGTCCACCAGCTCGGCCCACGTGCCTCGGTGATCACTCATGACGTCCTCCGATCGCTTCGATCGTGCACTTCGACGGTAGGCCGGGCACGGCGGGCGCACCCGGGCCGATGGTCCTTGAAAGGGTCCCGATCCGGCTCCGACCGCCGCCCGGTCGGCACGCCATCCGCGCGGCGCGCCGGCGTCCGGTCCGAGCCACAGCCGGCGCGTTGTAGGTCGTACCGCCCGCGCGTGACCGCCGGCGGTTGGCCCTGGGGTCCGGGACCACGAGCGCTACCGATGGTCCCGGCCATCTGATCCTCGTCGGCGGACGCCGCCCCACGGCCGGTACGCCCGGGCACAGGCCGTCGCGACGGTGCGACCGCCAGGGGTGGAGCCTGCGTCGACTCTTCGGGGGCATGGAGTGCCTACCGGGCCAACAGGGCGATCAGGTCGCTTCCGGTGATGATGCCCACCGGGCGGGCGTCGGCATCGGTGATCACGACCGCGTCGACGCCCCGCGCCCGCATCAAGCGAGCAGCGTCGACCACCAGCACGTCGGCGCCGGCGACGGCCGGATCCGCGTCCAGCGTCGCCGCGACGGTGAGCCGGGACAGCGCCGTGTGGTCGTTCGCCCACACCGCGGCCACCGCCCGGTCGGAGACCACGCCCAGGCACCGTCCGGCTCCGTCGACGGCCGCAAGGTGGCGACGCCCGGTACGGACCATCGCCTCCAGCGCGTCGCCGAGCGGAACGTCGACCTCTACGGACAGGACCGGGCTGCTCATCACCTCGGTGACCGGCCGGGTTGCCAGCCGTCCGGGCTTACCGCCGGTCTCCGGCCTCGCGATGTAGATCGCTTTCATGATCGCCTCCCGTTTCGACTCAGGGCGCGGATCGGGGCCCGTCCCGCTGCCGTCAGGCGCTGGCGGTGAACGTGGCCCGTCCGGACCACCGGTCGGCGAGCCGGCTGTCGTCGAAGTCGAAGGTGAGCTCGTTGACCACCTCCACGACACCGTTGACCTGTGCGACGAGGCGGTCGGCGATGTCCACCGAGCTCTTGCGGTCGAGCTGCCCGGTCAACCGGACCACGCCGTCGCGCACCGTCACCTGGACGACGCCCTCCTCGACCGAGACGACCCGGTGCAGCACTTCCCGCACCACCTCGTGGCGGATGTCGGCGTCCGGGCGTAGGTGCACCTTCAGCAGGTCACTTCGGCTGACGATGCCGACGAGCCGGCCCGAGTCGTCGACCACGGGCAGGCGCTTGACCTGCTCGCCGTTCATCGTCCTGGCCGCGGTAACCAGCGGTGCGTGCGCGGTGACGGTCACCGCCGGCGCGCTCATCAGGTCGGCGGCGACAGCGCCTTCGGCCTTGACCCGCGCCGTCCGCCGTCGGCTGCCCTCGAAGACGCGCCGTTCGTGCGGCGCCCCGATGAGTTCCACCTTGTGCAGCAGGTCCGCCTCGGAGACCACGCCGAGGACGCGCTGGGAGTCGTCGACCACGGGCACCGCGCTGACGCGACGGTGCGCCAACACGTCGACGATCTTCCGGTACGGGGTGTCGTCCCGCACTGTGGCGACGTCCGTACTCATCACGTCGCCCACCCGCCAGGTCCTCATCACGCCCTCCTTCTCGGTCCTGACCCCACCGTATGGATGGGCAGGTGACGTCGGTCAGAGGCGGAGGACCGTCGCCGGAGGGACCTGTGGCCGGCCCGCTCTGGGCCGGATTGCCCTGACCCGCACACGGTGCGAGTCGACAGTGGACCGTAAACTGCCGCACGATGAACGCAAAAACGAAGATGAACGCCATGCGTGGGCCCCGCGTCCGCAACCTCGTCGCAGCAGCCTCGATGGCGAGCGCTCTGGTGCTGGGCCTGGCCACGCCGGCGTACGCGGACTACACCAGCCCGATCTACCCGACCATGAAGGCGTGCAACGACGCCCGGCCGAAGTACAACTCGTCCTGGACGAAGCCCCAGGCGTGCTACCCGATGTACAACTGGGACGGGTCGAAGGTGATCGGGTACGCGTTCCTGGTGAAGACCCGGGGATAGTTGGCTGAGCCGTACGAGTCGCGGGCTCTCCGGCGATCGATCGAGGGAGGGCCCGCGGCCCGTCGGCGGAGTGACTCCGCCCGGAGCGGGTGGCGACCGCTGAGGCGGCCCGGGGGTCAGTTGGCGTGCGGGTTCTGCATCAGCGCCAGCCCGACCTCCGCGTAGAGGTCCCGGACACCGTCCGCGTCCTGGACGGTCAGGTCGAAGCCGGCGATCGTGCCGGACTTGTTCCCGCTCATCGTGGTTTTCCCCCGCTGCCGCCGGACGGGCCGGAGTGCTCGGCCCACCACTCCGACCACTGCTCCGAGAGCCGGCCGAACGCGGTGTCGTCGAGGTCGTAGGTGCTGAGGATGGCCATCGAGGTGCCCGCCGGATCGGTTCGCGACGGGGCGGTCCCGGCCAGCACCAGCAGACCCGGCCCCCAGGCGTCGACGGTCAGGCCGAGCTGGTTGGTCGAACGGAACCAGACCTCGCCCGTCGTCTCGACGCCCGCGACGGTGGCGGTATACGGGCTGCCGGCGGGCGCCGCCGCGACGTCGTCGAGGCCGAGCCGGTCGATGACCGTGCTGGAGTGGACGTGCCGGTCGGCGAAGAAGAGCGTGCGCCGGACGCCGCCGGGGTCACGATCGAGCAGGAAGCGCAGCTGCTGCAGGAACGACGTCCAGCCCTCGGTGACGTCGTCGTAGTAGGCGTCCCAGTCCGGGTCGCCGGAGAGGGGCGCGCGGGTCAGCGTGACGCGCACGCCGCCGGACAGCGCGTACACCTCGAACCGGTCGCCGCCGTTGGCGACGAGCACGTGCGCCTCGTCGTCGACGGTGACGTCGGTGAAGTAGATGGACTCGATCTCCTGGGCGATCCCGTCGGTGTCCCAGGCGTGCCACCGGCGGATGGTCGCGGAGTCCCGCAGCGCCCGCCACGCGGCGTCGACGGTGGCGTCGACCGTGATCTCGATCTCGGGGGTGCTCATTGATCCGCTGGTGCCTCCGCTGCCGGTGCCGGATACCCGGCGGCGACCATCCGGTACGGACGGCCTCCCTCGGTGTCGTATGCGGCCGCGGTCCGCGCGACGAACTCGGTGAGCTCCTCGGTGAACCGGTGCACCGCGGCCGGGCCGGCGAACCGTACGTCCGCCTCGATCGTGAACGTGAGCAGGCGCTTCCCGCGTTCGTCGGCCTTGACCTGCATCCGGGCGACGTCCCGCACGGCGGCGGCCGCGACCCCGACGAGGTGCTCGGCCGCGTACTGGTCCGCGAGGGCGCCATCGGGTGCCGGCGTGGTCCCGTCCGTCCCCATCAGCGTCGGGTTGACGACGAGCACGCCCGGCTTGGCGCGCACGATGCGTTCGGTGCAGCCGCGTCGCCGCCGCTCCTCGACCAGCTCGACGAGGCCCACCGCTTCGAGCGCGCGTACGTGGTAGTTCACCCGCTGGCGGGGGATGCGCAGGCTCGCCGCGAGCTGCGTCGCCGAGGCCGGAACCTGCAGCTTGCCGAGCAACTGCCGGCGCAGCGGCGACAGCGCGACGGCCACCCGCTCGGGCTCGTCGACGTAGTTGAGGCTGCTGATCATGTGTCGATCGTGTAATCGAAAAATCAATTCGTCAATTGGCGGTGCCGCCGAATCATCCGTTCGGCGGCACCCGTTGCGGTGATCATCCGGTTAGGCTGCCGGCATCTTGCGCGTTCTGCGCTGCCCCATCCCAGGAGGACCCCTTGGGCCGTCGTCTCCCGGCGGGCGCCTTGGCGACCACTCTCGCCCTCGCGCTGCTGACCGTGCCGGCCGCGCCAGCCGCCGCCGACACCGCCACCGCCCCTCGTGAAATCGCCGTCATCCCGCAGAAGGATGCGACGGTTCCCGCCCACGAGGCGGTGATCTTCGCCGGCCGCACCGGCTTCCTGCACCGGCACAACAACTCCCCCGACTACCGCTGGACCCGCTACGACACGGGCCAGACCGTCGTCGTCGAGGACCTGGCGGGCGTCGTGCCGTCGGCGCTCAAGCCGGCCGGCGGCGACAGCCTCTTCACCACCGCCCAGGTGCCGGCCCGGCCCGCGCCGGGCAAGGTCAGCCTGCTCGACCTCGCGGACCAGAGCTGGCAGCAGTGGGAGATCCCCGCCGATCACACCCTCTGGGGCGTCTACGGGCAGCGGATGCTGCTGCGCAAGGGGCTGACCGGGGTCCACCTCGAGTTGCGCACGCCCGCCGCCGACGGCACCTGGACGACGACACCGGTGGCCGGGGTCCCGGGCGACGCCGGCCCCACCGGGTTGCCGCCGGTCGGCGACGAGACCTCGGTGGTGGTCGGCTACCAGGCCGGCGGTGGACAGCGGATGGGACTGCTCGACCTCGCCACCGCCACCGTCGTCAGGATCCCGAGCGGTGTGCCGTCGTCCCTGTGGCGGCTCTCGGGCGACACCGTCGCCTGGATGACGAGCAGCGGCCAGTACCACCTCTGGTCGCGTAGCGGCCTGACCAGCGGCACGGACACCGGCGCCCGGCTGGTGACCGTCCCGCAGGACAGCCTGCTCCGCACCGTCGTTGTGGACGGCGGGCTGGTGATCAGCCGGAGCCAGACCAACGACACCGGCGAGTACTTCCCCGCGATCAGCGTCCCGGTGCAGACCACCGCTCCCCGCCCCACGCTGCTGCCGAAGATCACCTGGGGTCTCAACGCGCTCGTCCAGGGGCCGGACGGAACCGCTCTGGCGGTCGGCGGTTCCGGCGACGCGGACTGGGCGGTGCACCGGATCAAGGGGCAGCCGGGCCAGACGCCGACGGTGACGCCGGTGCTTCCGGTACGGGATCCGGTGGCGAACGCCGGGCTCAGCTACCGGCGGGGACTGATCCGGCACGTCCAGTCGCAGGTGTCGCCGCGCAGCGGCGCGACCCAGTACGTGGCCTTCAGCCATCCGGTCTTCCCCGACCCCGACCTCTCCACCAGCGGTGGCGTCCTCCCCTTGACGCCGCTGCCCTGCGCCACCGGCGTCAAGTGCGTACGCCTGGTCGACAGCAACGACTACGGTGCCGCCTACCTGACCTTCGGCAGCACGAACACCGCCGTCCTGTCCCACGACGTGTCCCAGGGTTACCAGCAGGTGCCACTGCCCACCACCAACGGACGCATCGTCGACAGCAGCGGCCCGTACCTCCTCGTCGACGACGGCGCCTCCAACGACCAGCACGTCTTCGACGTGAGTCAGGGCAGGATCGTGCGGACGGCGGCCAGGACGGGTGCCGGGCTCTGGTTCACCACGCTGTGGACCGCCACCGGCACGGCGGGGCAGCTCGCGGCGGTCGACCTGAAGGCCGGCAAGACCGTCCGTACGGTGTCGACGGGTGCGGCGTGCGTACCTGGCGAGGTGCAGACGAGCGCCCGCTGGCTCTGGTGGGCCTGCGGCGCCACCGGTCCCGCCGGCCTGTACGACCTGCAGAACAACCGGGCGCTGCCGGTGCCGTCCGGGCCGGCGCTGCTCGGCGACGGTTTCCTCGTCCGGCACGACACCGCCGCCGCCAGCCTGGTGATGACCGCCTTCCACGACGGCGCCCTCAAGCCGCCGGTCAAGCTGGCCGACCTGCCCGCCGGCACCCCCGCCGACGGCCGGGACCTGACCTGGACCGTCGACCGGCACGGCTCGGGTGTGGCCTACGTGGACGCCGCACGCGCCGTGCACGTGATCGACGCCGGCGTCCCGAGTTCCCCACCGCAGGTCGGCACGGTGTGGTCGACCGAGTTCGGGTACCCGCGACTGGACCACAACAACCACTGGCGGGCCGGGGTCGGTCTGACCCGTCCGCTGTGGAGTTGGCAGCTCGCCATCACCCGCAAGTGGACGGGGGCCGTGGTCCACCGCGCCTCCGGCGGCAAGGCCCGCGAGTCCGTCGGCCTCAACTGGGACGGCCGGCTGGCGTCGGGCGAGCCGGCGCTCAACGGGGCGTACACCTGGACCTTGACCGGCACGCCGACGGACACGTCGGCGCCCGTGACGGTCGGGTCGGGGCAGTTGGTGGTCGCCTGCGGCACCTTCCCCTTCCGGGGCTACGACTGCCACGGCGGCCCCGGCCTGCTCGGGGTCAAGTCGAACGGCGAGGCCCACTGGTACGGCACCCATGCCGGGGCGACCAGCCCGGGCCGCCTCTACGACAACGGGTACACCGACAACTGGTGCCTGAGCTGCACCGGTTCGGCGCGCACCTCGGCGCTGGTGCCGTTCGGCGACTACAACGGCGACGTGTACCCGGACCTGCTGGTCCGTGACGGCAACGGCAACATGAAGGCCCACCTGGGCATGGGCCAGTTGCACTTCGGCGGTCGGGACACCATCAGCCTGGGCGCCGGCTGGATGATGTACCGGTCGATCCTCGCTCCCGGAGACGTCAACAGCGACGGCAAGCCCGACATCCTCGGCATCGACAACGACGGCAAGCTGTGGCTCTACACCACCACCGGCCGAGGCGCGATCAACCCCCGGGTGCAGGTCGGCTCGGGCTGGGGCATCTACCCCCGCGTCATCGGGGCCGGTGACCTCAACGGCGACGGCCACGGTGACCTGCTCGGCATCGACTCCTCCGGCGTCATGTACCACTACCTCAGCAACGGCAACACGGGCTGGAGCGGCCGGGTCCGGGTCTACGCCGGTTGGAACATCTACAACTCCGTGGTCCCGATCGGCGACCTCGACGAGGACGGCCGCAACGACGTGGTCGCCCGGGACGCGGACGGTGCCCTCTGGCTCTACCCCGGCCTGGGCAGCGGCTCCTTCGCCGCCCGGGTGAAGGCCGGCAGCGGCTGGAACATGTACAAGATCATTATCTGAGTGGGAGCAGCGCGGGAGCGTCCGTGTGCCGGGTCAGGCGCCGGACGCCCCGAGCTGCCGAGCCTCGGCGGTCGCCTCCTCGACGCTCCGCTCCGCGCTGGTGGTGCGCTGCACCACCTGCAGGAGGACCTGCTTGACGCTGTCCAGCGTCTGCAGCAGCGCCCCCGGCTGGCCGCCGTGCAGGACCACCGTGACGAGCTGCTGAGCCTCGCCGACCTGGACGATGGTGGCGGCAGCCGCCGTGCGCAGCCCGGCGACGCCCTCCCGTACCGGGCCCAGCCCGGCGACGGTCTCCTCCGGCGTCGCCTCCCGGGGGACGGCCGCCGTCGCGGTCGTCGCCTCACCGACCGACGTGTCGAGCCCGCCCAGCCGCCCCTGGACGGCGGCGATCGCACCGCGTACCCGGGTCATGCCCGCCGCGACCGCGGCGAAGCCGGCGCCGGCGGCGCGGAGCGCGACCTCCTGGGCCTGGTGGTCGGCGGTCGCGGTGAGCGCCCGCGCCCGTTCGACGCCGGCGCCGAGGGTACGCAGTTCGGTGGCGATCTTCTCGATGTGCGACACGGACGGGTTTCCTCCCTGCGGGGCGGACGAGGGCCGAAGGGTCCACAGGCGACACCGGGTGCCCGAGCACCGGCCCGCCATTGGTAGTCTCGCCCGTCCCGGGGCAGGACGAAAACCGGACCGTGAGGTGGTGACCATGGGGGGCGTCGATCCATCCGGCCTGGGCCGGTCGCTTGAGGACGCGATGCGGCTGTTGCACCAGGCCACCGGCGAGGGCACGGCCCAGCCGGCCGCCGGACCGGCCGCACCGGACGTGGACGCGCTGGTCGGGCGCGGCACCGGCGGCGACGGGCTGGTCGAGGCCGAGGTGTCCGCCTTCGGGCGGCTCGAGTCGCTGGTGAT
>JAEYGD010000092.1 GCA_023402505.1 Actinomycetes bacterium | reverse complement strand
CGCCCGCCCTGCGCGCCGGGACGCCGGCGCCACCGCCGCCGCGAGCGCCGGCCGCTGGCCGGCACCGCCCTGCCCCGCTCGCCCTGGAACCGCTCGGCGGGCCGCTGACCGGCCCCTATCCGGCCCTGTGATCTCCGCCCCGCCCCGGCGACCGGTCCCGTCGCGCCCACTAGCCTGGGATGGTCGCGAGAAACCGGGGAGACCTTTTGCGCAACCACCCAGCCGTCGTGCTGGTCGCCGTTCTGCTGTCCACCTTTTCGCTGCCGTTCTCGCTGACCGGTGCCTCGGTCGCGCTGCCCGAGATCGGACGGGACCTGGATGCCGGTCTGGCGTCGGTGCAGTGGGTGGTGAACGGTTACAACGCCACCTTCGCCAGTTTCATGCTCGCGGCCGGCGCGCTCGCCGACCTGGTCGGCCGGCGGCGGGTCTTCGCCGGCGGTGTGGCGCTGTTCGCCGGCTCCGGCCTGCTCGCCGCGACCGCCGACGGCATCGTGCTGCTCGACGTCGCCCGCGCGCTCGCCGGTATCGGCGCCGCGGCCGCGGCCACCAGCGCGTCCGCGCTGCTCGCCGGCGCCTTCCACGGCCGGGCGCGGGCCCGTGTCTTCGGTGTCTTCGGTACGACGATCGGCGCCGGCCTGGCCTTCGGTCCGTCGCTCGCCGGGTTGCTGATCGACACGCTGGGCTGGCGGGCGGTGTTCGCCGCGCCGGCCCTGGCGGCCCTCGTGGTGCTCCTGTTGACCCCGTGGCTGCCGGAGGCCCGCCCGGCGCAGGCGGGCCGGATCGACTGGCCGGGCACCGGGTCGTTCACGGCCGCGCTCCTGTTGCTGATCTTCGGGTTCGTGCAGGGCCCGGAGTACGGCTGGGACGACGCGCGGATCATCGCCGCCTTCGGCGCCGCGGCGGCCCTGCTCGTGGTGTTCGTCCGGGTGGAGCGGTCCCGCCCCGATCCGATGTTCGACCTGACCCTGCTGGCGAACCCCCGGTTCGTCGGGATCTGCCTGGCGGCGGCCACCATCGTCGCCGTCATGGTGCCGCTGCTGGTCTACCTGCCGTCGTACTTCACGACCGTCGTCGGGCTGACGCCGGGCGCGGCCGGTGCGACGCTGATCCTGCTGACCGCGCCCACGCTGGTGCTGCCGCTGCTCACCGGGGCGCTGGTCCGCCGGGTGCCGGCGGTCGCCGTGGTGGTCGTGTCCGTGGCGGTGGTGGCGGCCGGCGCGGCCTGGGCGACCGTACTCTCGCCGGACGTGGGCCTCGCCGAGTTGGTGGGGCCGTTGTCGACCATGGGTGTGGGCATCGGGTTGTCGATCGGGCTGCTCGACCAGCTCGCGATCGCCACCGTGCCGGCGCACCGCGCGGGCACCGGCGCGGGAACGATCAACACGGCTCGGTTGGCCAGCGAGACCATCGCCATCGCGGTGGTCGGCGCGGTGCTGGCCACCACGACCGCCGGGCGGCTCGCCGATCCCGGCTTCACCGGGGGCCTGCGGACCGTGCTCTGGACGATGGCCGGCCTGGCCGCGCTCGCCGCGCTGGCCGTCGCGGTACTGGTCCGCCGGGGTGCCCGCCAGCCGGAGCCGGTCGCCGGCTGACGAGGACCGCGACGGGAACGGGGGCAAACCGGCTTGACCCTCACGTCACGTCAGGCCGGAACCTGGATCGCGGAAGGGAGGGAGACCATGGCGTACACGGTGGGACAGGTCGCGAAGGCGGCCGGTGTGACGATCCGGACGCTGCACCACTACGACGAGATCGGGCTGCTGTCCCCGAGCGGTCGCAGCAGCGCCGGCTACCGGAGCTACGAGGACGCGGACCTGGAGCGGCTGCAACTCATCCGCTACTACCGGGAGCTCGGTTTCCCGTTGGACGAGATCGCCGCGATCCTCGACGACCCGTCGAGCGACCCGGCCGAGCACCTGCGCCGCCAGCACGAGCTGCTCAGTGCCCGGATCGGCAAGCTGCAGGAGATGGTCGCGGCGATCGAGCTCGCGATGGAGGCACGGAAGATGAACATCCCACTGACCCCGGAGGAGCGCTTCGAGGTGTTCGGCGACTTCGACCCGGACGAGCACACCGACGAGGTGGAGCGCAGGTGGGGCGACACCGAGGCGTACCGGGAGTCGGCCCGGCGCACCGCCGGCTACTCCAAGGAGGACTGGCTGCGCAACAAGGCCGAGAACGAGGACTGGGGCCGCCGGTTCACCGAGGTGATGGCGTCCGGAGCGCCGGCGGACAGCCCGGCGGCGATGGACCTGGCGGAGGAGCACCGGCAGCTGATCAGCCAGTGGTTCTACGACTGCCCGTACGAGATGCACACCTGCCTGGCCGACATGTACGTCGGGGACCCGCGGTTCACCGAGTACTTCGAGACGCTCCGGCCGGGGATGGCCGCGTACCTCAGCGAGGCCATCCACGCCAACGCGATCAGCCGCGCGTGACCCGCCGTGGCCCCGGACCGGGCCACGGCGCCGGCCGGTCAGCCGGGGATCGTCGCGTACAGGATGCCGCGCCCGAACGTCGCCGCGAACAGCGTCTTCTCACCCGCGTGGAAGTGCAGGTCCATGACCGGGACGGCGGGGAACGACGCGCCGACCTTCAGCCAGGTCCGGCCGAGGTTCGGGGTGAAGAAGACGCCCATATCGGTGCCGACGTAGAGCCACTGGCGGTGCTTCGGGTGCCGGATCACGTCGTTGACCGGCGCCTGCGGCAGGTTGCCGGAGATGTCCCGCCAGTTCGCCCCGCCGTCGGTGGTCATCAGCACGTGCGGCTGGGTCTCGCTCTGCCAGCGGAAACCGGAGTACGTCACCCAGGCGGTCCGCGAGTCGGCCGGGTCGACGGTGACCCGGGTGACCCACCGGTCGGGCAGGTCCGGGTCGGTGAGCCGGGTCCAGGTGCCGCCACCGTCCCGGGTCACCCAGAGGTAGCCGTCGTCGGTGCCGACGTACACGACCTCCTTGTCGGAGGGCGCGATGCCGATCGCGGTGATCGTCGCGTACGACGTGGCGTTGCGCGGTGTGGGCCCGCCGGTCAGGTCGGGGCTGACCGCCCGCCAGGTGCGGCCCCGGTCGTCGGAGCGGTTGAGCAGGTTGGAGCCGAAGTACACGGTGTCCGGCGCGCCGGGCGCGATCTCCAGCGGCGACACCCAGTTGAACCGGGTGCCGGCGAACCGGGAGCGGATGGACTGCATCGTGTCGCCGCCGTCGTCCGAGCGGGCGCACCCGCCGTTCTGCGAGCAGGCGTACACGTTGTTCAGGTCGACCGGGTTGATGCGGTTCATCATCCCGTCGCCGCCGCGGTACAGGTTCCAGTCGGTGGCGCCCCACGAGCGCAGCGACCCGTTGTCCTGGGTGCCGCCGGAGACCCGGCGGACGTCCTGCGCGCTCGCGTCCATCGCGTAGAACTGCATGTACGGCTGCACGGAGGCGGCGGTCCACGGGCCGACCACGTCGCCGCCCTGGTCGGACCAGTAGAGGCCGCCGTCGTTGCCGACGTACACCCGGCCCGGGTGGTGCGGGTCCCACGCCATCGCGTGCTGGTCGACGTGGATGCCCTGGCCGGTGACCCAGCTGAGGCCGCCGTCGCGGGACTCCATCATCGGCACGCCGGCGGAGAAGACGTGGTCGGCGTCGGCGGGGTCGACCCACAGCCGGCCGAACCACCAGGCGAACCCGCCGTCGGCGGCGTCGAGCGCGGCCTCGCCCGACATCGGCCGGGTCCAGGTGGCGCCCGCGTCGTCGGAGACGAAGAAGCCGGTGAGGTTGCCGATCCGGTCGTTGGTGATGGCGTACGCGCGGTCCGGGTCGCTGGGCGCGAACGCCACACCGATGCGGCCCGGGTCGGTGCTCGGGGCGGGCAGCGGCGCGTCGATCCGGGTCCAGGTGGCACCGCCGTCGGTCGAGCGGTGCAGGCCGGAGCCGGGGCCGCCGTACTCGCGCCCGTCGGGGTAACGCAGCTTGTCCCACATCGCGGCGAGCAGGATGTCCGGGTCGGCCGGGTTGATCGCGATGTCGATGGCGCCGGTGGAGTCGTTCAACCCGTCGAGCACCTGCCGCCAGGTCGCGCCGCCGTCGGTGGTCAGGTAGACGCCGCGGTCGCCGCCGGTGTCGAAGAGCCGTCCCTGCGCGGCGACCAGGATGCGGCGCGGGTCGGTCGGGTCGACGCGGATGCGGCCGATCGCGCCGGTGTCGGTGAGGCCGAGGCTCTGCCAGGTCGCGCCGCCGTCGGTGGACCGGTAGACGCCGGTGCCGTAGTACGAGCCGCCGCCGCCGTGGTCCGGTTCGCCGGTACCCGCGTACAGGGTGCCGTCCGGCGTGATCGCCAGAGCGCCCATCGACTGCGGAAGGTGGTCGGCCCAGGCGCTGGTGAGCGTGGCGCCGCCGTCGGTGCTCTTCCAGACCCCGCCGGTGCCGGCGGCCACGTAGACGGTGCCGGGGGTCTTCGGGTCGAGGACCACGTCGATCAGGCGCCCACCGATGTTGGTGGGGCCGAGCAGCCGCCACCGCACGCCGGACACCTGCGGTGAGCTGCGGCGGGTGGCGCCCTCCAGCGTCCGGGCCTGGGTCAGCGCCTCCTGGTAGGCGGTGGCCGGGATGGAGCCGTCCGCGTTGGCGCGCTGCTCCCACATCCACTCGGCCGGCGCGGCCGGGTTCTCCTCCTCGAACGCGACCGGGACGGGCGGGTCACCCGCCAGGTGCACCAGGGTCGTCGTGACCGTGAGCGCGGCGGCCAGCAGCCCCGCACCGATCAACCGGAACCGTGTCCGCCTCGACAGCACCGACCGCATGGCTCACCCGGCTTTCTGCGGCATCGTCGCCGCTCGATGTGTCGGTCAGCGTACGCGGCCATCGACCTAGGGGGAAGGCGGGTGCTCCGGCGGCAGGCTCGGCGCGAGCCGGCGCAGCGATACGAAGGCCGGCACCAGCGCGAGCTGCTGGCAGACGGACACGCCCGGAGGGCAGGAACCGATCCGGCAAAACCGCCCTCTCGTCCGGATTGCTCCACCGATCGGGCAATTTGCGCCGCGCAACCCGTCCCCGTCCGGGCCCCTCCGCGGTTAACAGGTGTGACACCCCGGTTGGTGCGCCTGCGCGGCGAAGGAGTCGGCGTGGCAATGACTGAATCGACGGGTTCGACGTGGCGGTACCGGTGGGCACACCGGCAGAACGAACGGCGGCGGCGGACGTTCCGCGACGCCGACCGGGCATGGCGGCGGCGCGACGAGGAACTGCGCCGCCTGCGTACCCTCGCCGAGGAGTTCGAAGGCTCGGCCGAGGCGGGCGTCGGCCTCCCGGTGGAACTGGCCCCCGGCGAGGTGGTCTTCTGGGCGCTGCCCGCCGCCCAACTGGTCGAGGTCCGGCACGCCGCGGTGCTTCCCGCCCCCGACCTGACGGTCACCTCGCAACCGCAGCCGTTGCGCAACCGGCGTCCGGACGGCATCCGCGTCGCCGACGCCGGGATGGCGGTGATCACCAACCGCCGGCTGGTGCTGCTGGGTGGGCGCGGCCGGCGTGACTGGGCGTACGGGAAGATGACCGGCCTGGCCCACGACGCGACCGCACCGGTCACGCTGATCCAGGTGCTCGACCGGCGGCGGGCCTCCGGGCTGCTGCTGCCGGCCGACGTGGCGGCCGACTTCCGGTTCAAGCTGACCCTGGCGTTCGCGGACGCCATCGAGCAGCGCGCCGCGGTCGTCGCGCAACTCGACGAGGCGATCGCCGAGCACGCCCAGCTCAAGCCGTTCCGGCCGGCCATCGCTACGCCCGCGCAGGCGCGGCTGACCGGGTTCGTGCCCGGCGGCCGGCGGACGGTGGCCGTCGCCGCCGGGATCGCCCTGCTGGTGCCGTTGGCGCTGCTGGAGTCCGACCCGTCCGCCCCGACCCGCCCCGAAGTGGCGGTCGCCGCGACCCCCGGGCCGGCCGCGACAACGGCGGCGCCGGCAACCGGCGCCGCGTCCCCGCGCGCGGCCGCCGCACCGTCCGCGCCCGCCCGGTCGCCGTCGCCATCGCCATCGGCACCGGAGGACCGGTGCGGGGCACCGGCCAACCCCATGGGGTACGGCTTCTGCGCCGGCACCCGCATCCGCGAGCCGGCGGCCGAGGTGTGCGACTGGTTCGAGTGCGTACCCGAGTTCTGGGCCGGCCGCGGGTACCTCGTGCAGTGCGCGGACGGCTCGGTGAGCCTGGCCGGCGGCAGCCCACGGGCCTGCGGATCGTACGGCGGCGTCCGCCACACCTTCCGGCGCTGACCCTGCCGGGGCACCGTCCCTTACCTGCCGCCCGGTCGCCCTGAGCTGCCGGCCACTGATGTCCGACGATGCGGCCGTGACCGACCGGGGACATGAAACGTTGTACCGTACGTGACGGCGACTTCACCCCCCGCCGACAACGGTCGACGGCCGTCCTGGCGTGCCCGATGGGCTGAGCGGGAGAACGACCGGCGTCGTCGCGCGCACTCGGGTGACGCCGAGGCGTGGCGGCGCCGGGCCGACGAGCTGACCCGGCTGCGTGTCGAGGCCACCGGCCTGCTCGGGGCCGGGCCGCCGACACCCGCCGTGCCCGTGAAGCTGCGTCGCGGCGAGGTTGTCCACCGCGTACTCCCGATCGCGGAACTGGTCGAGGTCGTCACCCGGAACACGACCGAGCTGCCCGCGCCGGGCCTGGCCGTCGACCCGGCCGGCACCGACGTGCCGGCGCGCCCGCTGCCGCGCGGCATCCGGGCGGTCGACACCGGCCGGGTGGTGGTCACCGACCGCCGGGTCGCCTTCCTTGGCCGTCGCCGCCAGCGGATCTGGTGGTACGAGGATCTGGTCGGGCCGGCCCACCACCCGCGGGCGCCGCTGACCCTGCTGCCCACCAACGACGGGTCCCCGCTGGCCGGGCTGCTGGTGTCGCGGCCGGCGACGCTGACCTTCCGCTTCCATCTGACGCTCGCGTTCGCCGACGGTCTCGGCAACCGGGACGCCGTCGCCGCCTGCCTGGACGAACTGGTCGCGGCACACCAGCGCATCCGGCCGGCGGCACCCCCGACCGTCGGGCCGGACCAGGCC
>JAEYGD010000008.1 GCA_023402505.1 Actinomycetes bacterium | reverse complement strand
CGCCGGACTCGAGGATGACCCCCGCGCGTGCGGGGACGACGGCTCGAAGCCAGCCGGAATCATGCAGACAAGGGGATGACCCCCGCGCGTGCGGGGACGACTTGGCCCGGATCGACCCGATCTCCTTGCGGTACGGATGACCCCCGCGCGTGCGGGGACGACCAGGCAGTGCGCCGCTCCATACAGGGGGAGATGGGATGACCCCCGCGCGTGCGGGGACGACGCGGGATCCGGCACCTCCCGCAGCGGCCAGATGGGATGACCCCCGCGCGTGCGGGGACGACAGCCGCCTGGCACCCGCACGCGCGTAAGCGCACGGATGACCCCCGCGCGTGCGGGGACGACGTGCCGGCCCCGGTCCTGGTCGGACGTGAGCAAGGATGACCCCCGCGCGTGCGGGGACGACCCCAAGACCATCCAGCAGCTCACCGCCGAAAAGGGATGACCCCCGCGCGTGCGGGGACGACACCATCCGGCACCGTATCCGTCGCGCTTGCCCTGGATGACCCCCGCGCGTGCGGGGACGACGCTTGGCGACCTGCGACTTTGTCGGCGATCTTGGCGGTTTCGGATCGGTTCGATCGTAGCTAACAGGCAAGGGTTCGCGGGATGCTCGCTGGCGGTCCGGAGGCCCATCATCTTGCCACCGAAGGGTGGGGCAGGACGTCGACCTTACGGTGTGGGAAGTCGGATTGGTTCCAGAGAAGCAGAGTGCGCACTGATGAGGGGCGTTCTCCGGCGCGCCCTACTCGGCCGCCCTGTTTGCTGATCATTCCGTGTGCCGGAAGCTGTGCAGCGGTTGGTTCGATTCGTCGGCCGTCGCCTGTGCGGATTGTCGGAGGGGGTCTTTAATGTCTGACGGGTGACTTCGACGAGCCATCACGCCCTCGGCGTCCTTTGGGGGAAATCCAATGCCGGGGGCAGTATGAATCTGCTGTTCCAGCACCTGCTTGATGCGGCTGCGGTGGGTGAGTGCCTCTGGGATCGCTACCTCGCGCCGGCGGTGCGGGACAGGCTTGACGGTTGCACGGGAGGCAATGGCAGGGCGTTTCTCGCTCTACTTTGCGGGATTCATGATGTCGGAAAGGCGACACCTGCCTTTCAGGACAAGGTCGACGAGCTGGCCGACCCCGTTCGGGCGGTGGGGCTGACTTGGAAGCCGCTGAGCCAGGCGGCCAAGCGGTGGCACCATTCCTGTGCCGGTGCAGTGATCGTCGACCGAGTGCTGACGGACTTGGGATGGGACTTCGAGACAGTAGGTTTCGTCTGGCCTATGGTCGCGGGGCATCACGGGCTGATCCCGGATGACTCCATTTTGATCAGCAATAGTCTGTCGCGCGATCAGGGTCAGGGCGGCAGCGCGTGGCATCCCTCGCAGGACGCACTCGTGCACGCCGTCGCGTCGGCGCTGGGGCTGGACCTTGCCGAGCGTGCTCCGCTGTACTTGCCGAGCAGATCAACCCAACTCGCGGTCGCCGGGTTGGTGATCATGGCCGACTGGATCGCCAGCGGGAAGGGATTTCCGGGGGTGCCGGAGATCTCGCGCGTTTCTATCGAGCGGGCCCGGAAACGGGCGGCGGAGGCCGTGGACAGCCTGCGGATCAGAGGTGGCTGGGGACCGCGCCCGTACCGTCCGGTTCACGATCTTGTATTGGACCGGTTCGGCCGTCCGTCTCGGCCATCTCAGGCGGCGGCGATTTCTATCGCCGAACGGATGCCGGCGCCGGGTCTGGTGATCGTCGAAGCTCCGATGGGAGAGGGCAAGACGGAAGCGGCGCTGGCGGCGGCGGAAATCCTGGCCAGACGCTTCGGGGCCGACGGCATCTTTGTGGGGATGCCCACGCAGGCGACGTGTGACCCGATGTATACGCGGGTGCGCACGTGGGCGGAGTCCGTCGAGAAGGGTCTCCCCGTGGGGTTGCTGCATGGGAAACGCCGGTTCAACAAGGAGTGGGCCGAGCTGCGGAGCCTTAGCTTCGGTTGCGTCGATGAAGACGGCCAGGACGAGTACGGATGCGAGGACACCCTCGGTCTCGGCGGCTATCGGCAGCGGGTTCCGGACTGCGTTCCTGCGGAATGGTTTCTCGGCCCCAAACGAGGGCTGTTGATGCCGTTGACGGTCGGCACGATCGACCAACTGTTGCATGCGGCGACCCGGACCAAGCACGTGATGCTGCGCCACGCTGGGCTGGCTGGCCGCGTTGTGGTCCTGGACGAGGTCCATGCGTACGACGTCTACACCTCGCAGTTTCTGTTTGAGGCTCTGCGCTGGCTCGCGAACGCGGGCGTGCCGACGGTCCTGCTTTCGGCCACCCTCCCGGCCGGCATGCGCGCGGACCTCGTGCAGGCGTGGTTGCAGGGCGCTACCGGGCAGCTTCAGGTCGCCGTCGACGATTCCGGTCCGGCCGAGGGTTATCCGGTTGTCCGGTCGGTCCTGGTCGTCGATGGTCGTCCGACCATGGATGCGCTGGCCGCGTCGTCGTGGCGGCGGTCGGCCGAGGTGCGCGTGGAGATCTTGGACTCGGACTCGGCTGAAAGCCCGAAGACGGACCCGGCTGATGACATCGCCGCGGTGGCCACGCTGCTACGTGACCGGCTCAGCAGGGGCGGCTGCGCGCTGGTCATCCGCAACACGGTTGCTCGAGCGCAGCAGACGTACCAGGAACTTCGGAAGGTGTTCGGCCGCGACGTACGGCTGTTGCACGCGCGGCTGACCGCAGCGGAGCGCGCGGATCGTACGGCGGAGGCCCTGCGTGCCCTCGGCGCCCCCGATGACAGACAGGCCGAGCGTCCGTATCGGATGATCGTCGTCGCGACTCAGGTTGCAGAACAATCATTCGACGTCGATGCAGATATCGTCGTCACCGACCTGGCCCCCATCGATCTGCTTCTGCAGCGCATCGGACGAGTCCACCGCCATGACCGGCCGGCCACCGATCGACCCGAGCGGGTACGCCGACCGGCCGCCGTCGTGACCGGGTTGAGGGTCAGGCGTGGCCAGGCTCCGATTTTCCCAAAGGGGAGCGAGGCGGTCTACTCCCGGTATCCCCTGCTTCGCTCGGCGGCCCTGGTCATCGAAGCCGCAGCCCGTGGCGGTTGGAGCATCCCGGCCGATGTTCCCCGTCTGGTCCAGCGGGGGTACGGCCACGAGGAGATCACGCCCGAGACGTGGCGCGCCGCTGTCGATGAGGCCCGCAACGTGTGGATGGACGCGAGCAGCAAGCGCCGGTCGCACGCGGAGCCGTTCCTCCTGGCCGGCACCGGCAAGCTCGGACTGGCGACGCTCGCCGGGCTGCACGCGCAGGCCACCGCCGACCTGCCGGACGACGACGCGGTGTCGGCGGTCGTCCGGGACGGACCCGAGTCGATCGAGGTCGTTCTGGTCCGTCGGGATGACGAGGGCTACCTGACCCTCGCCGGCCGGCGGATGGGTATCAACGGTGAGGCCGTCAGCGATTCCGAGGTCGCCAACGAGGTTATCGAGGCGACGCTGCGGCTGCCCGGCGACGACGAACTGACCGCTGCGGCAAAGGCCGAGCTTCGCCCGCTGAACGGCTGGGCCACCGACAACTGGCTACGACACGCCCGGGCCCTGGTGCTCGACGCGGGCGGCGGCATCACCCTGGCGGGCCACAAGCTGACGTACGACCACGACCTCGGGCTGTTGTGGCAGCGACCTCCGCGACGGCGGCGATGACCCCCGCTTGGGCAGGGACAACGAGTGTTTTCACCCCCACCGGGTGCTCAGCGAGGGAGGACCCCGGCGCAAGCCGGGCATCCCGAGCTTACAAGATCGCCGGAGCTGCGGAACGCCGATTCCCCGGTCCTTCGCAAACGAACCACGCTCACACCGTTTGCTTAGCGAGTTTGACATGTACGATGCTGGCCGTGACGGACTCCTCAGTGGACGCAGATGTCCTTCGATCACTAGCCGATGCCTTCGACGCGGGCGCGGAGCTTGTTGAGCCGTCCGAGCTGGTGCTGCGGTCCTATCGCTCGGCCGATGAGGTGGAAGTTGCTCTGGCTGCAATGCTGCGTCATCGTCCGGAACTGTTCCGGGCCGTTCTTTCCGAGGGCCGGGTTGTGGCGATCACTGGCGTCACCGCCGCTGGCCGTCACATCGCGCGCACCTGGTCCTCAGCAGCGGACGCGTCTGCCTTGTCGAGCGAGGGGCGGGGCGCGGCCCTGCGCCGGCGGTCCCTGCGCATTCTCATCGGGGCCGCAATGGCGGTGATCTTGAAAGTGGCGGGTGAGCATCTGCCGCCTCGGGATTGAGTGGTCGATCTAGTGAACGATGAAGGGAGGGCTGTGACGGCGTCCTTTGATCTTGTCGATGAGGAGTGGGTTCCGGTTGTCGACGGGGGCCGGTCGCGAGAGGTTTCGTTGCGGCACGCGCTGACCCGCGCGCACGAGTTGGACGGGCTGGCGTTGAACAATCCGTTGGAGACGGCAGCGGTGCTGCGTCAGGTGCTGCTACCGGTCTATCTGCATGCCTGTGGTAGTCCCGGCGACGATCGGGAGTGGGGACGGCGGTGGAAAGCGGGCCGGTTCGATGAGGCGGTGGACGGCTATCTCACAGACCACCGTGAGCGTTTCGACCTGTTCGGGGCACGTCCGTTCGCCCAGGTCGCCGGGTTGCGGACCGCCAAGGATGAGACCAAACCGGTGTCGTTGCTGATCGCGGCGGCGGCGACGGGTAACAACGTGCCGCTGTTCGCGTGTCGGACGGAGGCGGACCCGCCCGCGTTGACGTGTGCCCAGGCCGCCCGAGCGGTGCTGGCCACGCAGTGCTGGGACACCGCCGCCATCAAGTCGGGAGCGGCCGATGATCCGCAGGTCAAGAGCGGCAAGACCACGGGTAACCCGACGGGTCCACTCGGTGGACTCGGCGTCGTCATCCCGGCGGGGCGGAACCTGTTCGAGACGATCCTGCTCAACACCCTGATCCTGCATCAGCCGCAGGAGCACGACCGGCCGCAGTGGATGGTTGCGAAAGAGGACGATCGCGAGATCGATCGGTGGCCGGGTGGTCCGGCCTGGTCGCGGCGAGCGGTCAAGGGCATGCTCGATTTGCTGACATGGCAAGCCCGCCGGATCCGGCTGATTCCGGAAACCGTCGACGGCGCGACGGTCGTGCGCAGGGTCGTGGTCGCGGCCGGGGACCGGATTGACCAGCTCCCGGAGTATGAGCCGCACACCGCGTGGCGGCGGGTGGAGAAGCCGAACGCCGGCGATCCGCCGAACCGGCCGATCCGGCATGTCCCCGGCGGCGCCGCGTGGCGAGGGCTGGAACCGCTGCTGGCCACCCGCTTGGGCGCGGGGGAGCCGGTGACCAGCAGTCAGCTGCTCCGGCAGCTCAACACGCTGCGGGCACGCCGGATCGTGGCCCGCGATCTGCCGGTGCAGGTTGTCACCGTCGGCGTCGAGTACGGCAATCAGTCCGCGGTCGTCGAGGACGTCATGGCCGACCGGATCCCGCTGCCGGTTGCCGCGCTCGATCCCGAAAGTCCGGTACGGAAGCTGTTGATGGACGTGGTGGCCGAGGCGGAGGCACTACGCGCGGTCGGTAACCGTCTCGGTGACGATCTGCGCGAGGCGGTGGGCGGGGACAAGATCCCGTGGGACAAGGGGCAGCGGATCGGCGACACCCTCATCCTTCGGTACACGCCGATAGTGTCGCGGATCCTCAGCGAGATGCAACGTGACCCGGAGGATGTCGAGGGTGCCCAGCAGCGGTGGCGGCTGGAAGCTCTCCGTCTGGCCTTCGAGGCGGCCGAGCCGGTGCTCTCGTCAGTGCCGCCGAACGCGTTCCACGGTCGCGCCCGCAAGGACGGTGTCTGGGTCAGCGCGAGCGTGGCGGAGGCGTGGTTCCGTGGCCGCGCCCGCAAGATTCTCAACCTTCAAGGTGAACCGACGATGACGGGAGCCGCCTGACGTGGTCGATAGTGATATAAGGATCCGGCACTACTGGGAACGGCACGTCGACGACGACGGGAAGCCGACCGAGGCGCCGGGCAGTGACCTCGCCGCGTTGCGACGCGGCGCCGGCCGTGACGCCGGGGACGTCCCCGAGATGTGGCGCTACTACACCACACTGCGGCAGGACGGGCGGCCTACCCCGAAGCTGGCGGCCGAACATGCCGCGTTGACCCTGTACGCGATCCATCAGCAGTCCAAGGTCAGACCGATGCACGTGACGGGCATCGGCCTGGGCACCGCGATGCGGACGCTGCGGCTGAGCGACAAGTTCAGCCAGGACGCGGTGGACCGCCGGTTCGCCGCCGCCGCGACCGCCACCAGTTTCCGCGAGGTCTGCCTACACCTGCGTGGCCTGGTCACCCAGCTCCGCACCATCGATCAGCCGCTGGACTACACCCGCCTGTATAGGGACCTGATCCGCTGGCAGAACCCCGAGCAGGTCGCCTCGGTTCGGCGTGTCTGGGGCGGCCAGTACTTCGCCGCGTCGAAGGACGGCGAGCCGAAGAACGGTAAGCCGAACGCTCTGGCCACCAAGAGCACGGCCGCTGATCAGCGGGGATCTCGGATGATCCCTAGCCAAGCGATCGAGCCCGCACCCGTCATCACCCTCCAGGAGTCCGTGTGACCAACCATCTCTACGTCGACCTGCACGTCATCCAGTCCGTTCCGCCGTCGTGCCTGAACCGCGACGACGCCGGCAGCCCCAAGCAGGCCGTGTACGGCGGCGCCCGCCGCGCCCGAGTCTCCTCCCAGGCGTGGAAGCGGGCCACCCGCCTCGCCTTCCGCGACGAACTCGCGATCCCGCAGACCAAGCTCGGCGTGCGGACGAAGCGGATCTCCAGCCTGTTGGCCGACCGACTGCAGGCGCGCACCGGGATCGACGCCGAAGCGGCCGGGCGGCTGAGTACCGCCCTGTTGCAGGATCTCAACGTCAGCGAGGGGAAGAACGCCGGCGAGACGGCGTACCTGCTCTTCTTCGGCCGGGCGCAGCTGGAGGCGATCGTGGACCTGGTCACCCCGCGGGTCGAGGAACTGGTCGCGCTCGCCGGTGACGCACTGCCCAAGGCCGTGGCGGACCTGCCGGTACGCAAGACCCTGGCCACCGGGCACCCCATCGACGTCGCGCTATTCGGCCGGATGGTCGCCGACCTGTCCACCCTCAACGTCGACGCGGCGGCGCAGGTCGCCCACGCCATCTCCACACACGCAGCGGAGATCGAGTTCGACTACTTCACCGCCGTCGACGACGAACCCCGCCCCGACCGGGAAGACGCCGGAGCCTCGATGATCGGCACCGTCGAGTTCACCTCCGCCACCCTCTACCGGTACGCCACCGTCGGGATGCACCAGCTACGCGACAACCTTGGCGGTGACGACGACGCCGCGGTGCAGGCCCTGAGCGTCTTCATCCATGCGTTCGCTAGGTCGATGCCGACCGGGCACCAGAACACCTTCGCTCACCGAACGATGCCCAGCCTGGTCAGTGCTGTCGTCCGCCAGGACCAACCGGTGAACCTGGTCTCCGCCTTCGAGAAGCCAGTGCGTAGCTCGGACGGACTGGTCGCAGAGTCCAGCGTCCGGCTCGCCAAGGAGCTGACCAAGGCCAGCAAGCGGTGGGGGGCCACACCCGTCCTGGTCGCCACCGCCTACGACAACCCGGAGGACATCAGTCGAGACAACGCCGAGCAGCTCCGTGAGGCGTTCGGGTCGCCGTTGGGGATCGACGAGGTCATTCAGGCTGTCGAGGCCGAGACGCGGGATCGGCTGCGGGGGACGGCGTCGCGATGACTTCCGAGCTCACCGCCTTCTCGGGCTGGTGCCTGGTCCTGCGGCTGGCCGGACCACTGCAATCCTGGGGCGGGCATAGCCAGTTCAACCGTCGCGATACCCAGACCGAGCCGACGAAAAGCGGGGTGATCGGCCTACTCGCCGCGGCCACGGGCCGCCGCCGCCAAGATCCCATCGAAGACCTGCTCGGCTTGTCGTTCGGTGTCCGCACCGACCAGCCCGGCTCGATGCTGCGGGACTACCACACCGTCAGCGACCTGCGAGGACGCCCACTTCTGTCGGCCGCAGTCAACGCCAAGGGGATGCAGAAGACGACCTCGCCGCAGAAACACACCCACGTCACCCAGCGCTTCTACCTGCAGGACGCGGCTTTCGTCGCCGCCGTCAGCGGCCCGCTTGAGCTCCTCAACGCCCTGCGGGACGCGCTGCGCAGCCCAGCGTTTCCGCTCTGTCTCGGCCGGCGGGCCTGCCCACCCACCCAGCCACTCCTCCTGCCGCCACCCGACGATGAACCACAAGCACTCTGGATGGGCACGTCCCTGCTCGATGTGCTCCGACGGGTGCCCTGGCAGGCTAGCGAGGCATGGCAACGAGACCACCGCAGCCGCCGCAGCAGATCGCGCCGCATCACCCTGCCGGTCACCATCGACGACCCCGAAGGCGACGACATCCGCGCCGACGTGCCGGTCACCTTCCATCCCCGCGAGCGAGACTTCACCTCACGACGCGTGCGGCAGGAGTGGGTTGTGCTCGACGACGCCCCCATGGGCCACGAAGACGACCATGATCCTTTCGCCTTGTTGGGTAGGTGACCGATGACGTACCTCTCCCGGATCTGGCTCAACCCGCTCCGGACCAAGACGCAGCGTTTCCTGCGTAACCGACAGGCACTGCACGCCGCCATCCTGGGCGGGCTAAGCCGACAGCCGGTCACCGAGCGGGTGCTGTGGCGCCTCGAGACGCCCGACCGGCACCGGCTCAGCCTGCTTGTGCTCACCGAGTCTCGCCCCTCCTGGGAACACCTCATCGAGCAAGCCGGCTGGCCCGGCTCGAACGACCCGCAGGCAGTCGTCAAGGCATACCAGCCGCTGCTGGACCAGGTGACCCGCGGTCGCCGGTTCGGGTTCCGGCTGCACGCCAACCCCGTGAGCAGCACCAAGAAGCCGTTGAAACCCACACCGGCACAGCGCGACCGGCTCGCCGCGCCAGGCCGGTCCCGCGGCGTTCGGCTGCCGCACCGCACAGCCAACCACCAGCTCACCTGGCTGCACGACCGGCTCGAGCAGTGGGGCTTTCAACCCTTGACTAACGACCACGGCCCCACCGCCTACCTCATGGCCCGGGAACGCCTCAGCTTCGACAAACGTGACGACAACACATCCCACCGAGTCACCCTGGAAACGGCCACCTTCGAAGGCCTAGTCGAGGTCGTCGACCCGCAGGCGGCCCGGCGCACCCTGCTCAACGGCGTCGGTCCCGGCAAGGCGTACGGCATGGGATTGATGACCCTCGCCCCACCGCGCCCCCTTCCGGTCGGAGCCTGACGTGTGGTGGCTCGCCGACCCGCAGGACCTGCACCGCATCAGCGACCGGCTCTCCTCGGTCTACGTCGACCGATGCCACGTCGACCGGGACGACAACGCCGTCGTCCTGGTCAACCGCGAACGCACCGTCCGCGTCCCCGCCGCCATGGTGGCGACACTGCTCCTCGGCCCCGGGACACGGATCACCAACGCCGCCGTACGCCTGCTCGCTGACTCCGGCACCGCCATCTGCTGGGTCGGCGAGTACGGCGTCCGCTTCTACGCCAGCGGCCTCGGCCCCAGCCGCAGCGGCGAACTGCTCCTCCGACAGGCATACCTGGTCACCCGCACAAAGGAACGGCTCGCGGTCGCCCGCCGCATGTACGGGATGCGGTTCCCCGGCGAGGACGTCAGCAACGCCACGATGCAACAGCTCCGCGGCCGAGAAGGCGCCCGCATCAAGAAGCTCTACCGGGAACAGTCGACCCGGACCGGGGTCCCCTGGGACGGCCGAATCTACAAACCCGGCCAGCCATTCGAAGCCGGTGACGACGTCAACCGGCTCCTGTCAGCCGCGCACAGCTGCCTCTACGGCGTCTCCCATGCGGCAATCGTCGGCCTCGGCGCCAGCCCAGCCCTCGGGTTCATCCACACCGGCGGCGCCACCTCCTTCGTGCTCGACATCGCCGACCTCTACAAGGCCGCATTCACCATCCCCATCGCGTTCGACCTCGCGGCGAAGGGCCTGACCACCGAACGGGACGCCCGCACCGCGTTCCGCGATCGGGTCAGAGACGGCAAACTCATGACCCGGATCGTCCGCGACATCAAGAGCCTGCTGCTGGAAGAAGGCCGGGAGCTCACCGACGAAGACCTCCACGAGTTGTGGGACGACAAACTCGGCTCTGTACCCGGCGGCCTCAACTGGGCTTCCGACTACGCCGACGGCCTCACCGAACAAGCCTTCATCGCGGTCAGCGGACCACCGGTCGACGACGCGAAGGTGGACTTTTGACCGTTATCGTCCTCATCGCCACCGCCGAAGGACTACGCGGCCACCTCACCCGCTGGATGATCGAAGTCGCCTCCGGCATCTTCGTCGGCAACCCCAGCGCCCGCGTCCGCGACCGCCTATGGAATCTCCTCGCCGACCGCGTCGGCGACGGGCAAGCCATCATGGCCGAACCAGCCCAGAACGAACAAGGCTGGGCCATACGCACCGCCGGCCGAGACCGATGGCACCCGATCGACCTCGACGGCCTAATCCTGTCGGCGCGAAACCGCCGATAAAGCCGCAGGTCAACAAGCCTCGTCCCCGCCCGCGCGGGGGTCTTCCGGCGTAACCGCCGTACTTGACGGCCGTCGCCAGCTCGTCCCCGCCCGCGCGGGGGTCTTCCGGTGAACGTCCGGCCGGACCGGGCCCGGGCGATCTCGTCCCCGCCCGCGCGGGGGTCTTCCTTGGGACTGTCTACAAATCAGCTTAAAGCTACGCTCGTCCCCGCCCGCGCGGGGGTCTTCCGTCCTTGTCATGATCGGCGACCCGGGGCACGAGCTCGTCCCCGCCCGCGCGGGGGTCTTCCGCTGACCGAGGTGACCTTCTGGTCGACGCTGGACTCGTCCCCGCCCGCGCGGGGGTCTTCCGCGACCAGCCCAGCGGCGTACTGGCCGCTGGAGCTCGTCCCCGCCCGCGCGGGGGTCTTCCGCGCACCGTCCCCGGCAGCTACGAGGACAAGCGCTCGTCCCCGCCCGCGCGGGGGTCTTCCGTGGGGGCAGAAGGTTCTGCTGACCGACGAGGACTCGTCCCCGCCCGCGCGGGGGTCTTCCGCACTACCCGACCCGCCGCAACGCCCGCGTCGGCTCGTCCCCGCCCGCGCGGGGGTCTTCCGCGCGAGCAGGACCGGATCCTCCGCGAGGCGTTCTCGTCCCCGCCCGCGCGGGGGTCTTCCACGGTCAGCCGCACCGGCCAGCGCGGCCTCACCCTCGTCCCCGCCCGCGCGGGGGTCTTCCCCGATCGACACGCTCGACAGGGTGCCCAGCGCGCTCGTCCCCGCCCGCGCGGGGGTCTTCCCATCAACACGAACAGTTCGGGGCAGACGCTCTCCTCGTCCCCGCCCGCGCGGGGGTCTTCCGTTGCCCCCGTCGCCGGCTGGCGGGCGGGCTGCCTCGTCCCCGCCCGCGCGGGGGTCTTCCCTTCACCCGCGCCGTCGACACCGCGGTGGTGGCCTCGTCCCCGCCCGCGCGGGGGTCTTCCGCGGCAGCAGGGCATCACGACGCTGCGGCAGACCTCGTCCCCGCCCGCGCGGGGGTCTTCCCCGTTGGCGGATTCCGGGAGACGAGGTGGCGCACTCGTCCCCGCCCGCGCGGGGGTCTTCCCCCGCACCGCACCGGGAACACCGACACGTCCTGCTCGTCCCCGCCCGCGCGGGGGTCTTCCGTCGACGGCGTAGGGCAGGCCGAGGTGCTGAGACTCGTCCCCGCCCACGCGGGGGTCTTCCTGGGAGATCCGCCGGCGGCAGCCGTACTGAGCTCTCGTCCCCGCCCGCGCGGGGGTCTTCCGGCGCTCCGGGAGGAGCGTGAGGCCCGCAAGGCCTCGTCCCCGCCCGCGCGGGGGTCTTCCCCCGACGCACGCCTACTACGGCTCCGACACGGGCTCGTCCCCGCCCGCGCGGGGGTCTTCCCCAGCACTTCACCACCGGCACCGGCTCGGCGCACTCGTCCCCGCCCGCGCGGGGGTCTTCCTCTACGCAGTCCCGGGCGGGCCGAGCCGGTCCGCTCGTCCCCGCCCGCGCGGGGGTCTTCCCTGCCCATCGCGCAGCACCACGGCGCGGCGGCCCTCGTCCCCGCCCGCGCGGGGGTCTTCCCGTTTCAAGGCCCACGGACGCAACTCCTAGAAGCTCGTCCCCGCCCGCGCGGGGGTCTTCCGGCGGTGCAGTCGTACAGGGCATGGCTGGCGTCCTCGTCCCCGCCCGCGCGGGGGTCTTCCAGGCTAGGTCATCCGCGTCCGGTCGAGCTGCCCCTCGTCCCCGCCCGCGCGGGGTCTTCCGCTGCGCTCCCGGCTGTCCGAGGCCGCCGAGGTCTCGTCCCCGCCCGCGCGGGGGTCTTCCCCGGGTCGTTTCGCACGCCTGCTGCCGCTGCAGCTCGTCCCCGCCCGCGCGGGGGTCTTCCCTGGGTCCGCCCACGCTCGAACACCTGGGTCGCCTCGTCCCCGCCCGCGCGGGGGTCTTCCG
>JAEYGD010000464.1 GCA_023402505.1 Actinomycetes bacterium | reverse complement strand
GTGGCGCACGCCGCGACCGCCGCCGGCGTGGGGCTGTTCGGCGCGGGCGCCGCGCTGGCCCGGCCGTCGTCCACCGCCGCGGTCCTGCTGGCGTTCTTCGTCGCGGGGGCGTTGGTGGCCGCGGCGCCCCGGTTCCGGGTGGCTCCCGCTCCGGCGGACACCGTGTCGGCGTGGGCCGCCGGCGGTGCCGCGTTCGCCCTGCCGGGGGCGGTCGCGGCGTTCGTGACGGCCACCGTGCCGGCCGGCGCGGCGCAGACGCCGGCCGACCTCCGCGAGGTGACCGTCCCGGTGCTGGCGGCGAGTTTCCTCGCCGTCTGCGTCTCCCTCGGGTACGCCGCGATCGTGCAGGTCTCGCAGCGGCACCTCCCGGTCCCCCTGGCCGTGGGCGCGGGCCTCGGCGCCCTGGCCGTCGCGGCGGCCTCGTTCGGCGCGCCCGGCGCCACCGCCGCGGACGCCTGGGTCGGCGCGCTGCTGCTGGTCGCGGCGGTCCTGCTGTTCCTCGCCCCGTCCATCGACGCCGGCCGGCGATCCGACCTCACCCTGGACGGTTCCGACCTGGCCACCGCGGCGGTGACCGCCGCGCTGATCGCCACGCTGGTCCGGGTGGCCGCCGTGATCGCTCCGGGCGGGCAGTTGGCCGTCGCCGCCGGGCTGGTGCTGGTGGTCGCCGTGGCGGCCCGGGCCCTGCCCGAGGAGTGGCGGCGCGGCCCGATCCTCGGTCTCGCCCTCGGCGGTGTGCTGATCGGGCTCCTCGCCGGCTGGTCGGCCCTGCGCGGCGGCGTCGGCGTCCTCGCCACCCCCGGCCCGATCTGGGCCGGCGACCTGACCGGCTGGCCGGCCGCGCCGACCGGCGGCTCGACCTGGCAGGCGCCAGTCGCGCTGGCGTTGCTCGCCGTCGCCGCCGCCGTCCTCCTCCCGCCGCCCTGGCGCTACGACGTGTCCGGCACGGCCGTCGTCCTGGCCACCATCGGCGCGCCGGCCGCGTTCGCGCTGCCGTGGTGGTCGCCGGTGCTGGTCGGTGCCACCGTGGCCACCGTGTACGGCATGGCGTCGGTGGCCTCCGTCGACCCGCGTGCTGCGCTCTCCCGGGCCGTCGTGGCCGGCGTGGTGGCACTGCACGCCGCCGGCGCCGGTCTGGTGCGGCCGTGGACGACCGCGCTGGCCCTCGGCAGCATCGTGCTGATCGGCGTGGTCGTGGCCGCGCTGGCCCGCACCCTGGCCACCCCGCTGGTGGACGACATCGAGGTCGAGGGGATGCTGTCGTACCTGGCCCAGATCGGCGGGGCCGCGACGGGAGCGGCGCTGCTCGCCCTGCCGGGTGCGGTGGCCGCCCTGGCCGCCGAGTTCGGTCACCCGCCGGAGGTGGTGCTGACCGCCGCGCTGGCCGCGTCCAGCCTCGGCCTGGCCGCCGTGGCCGCCGCCCGGCGCCAGGTGCCGCAGTACCTGCCCTGGGCCAGCGCCGCGGTCGTCGGCGGTGCCACGGTGAGCGCGCTCGCCGCCGTACCGACCGGCCTGCCGGTCGGCGTGTACGCCGCCGCGGCCGCGCTGCTCGGTGTCCTCGCCGAGCTGGTTCGCGGCGCCACCGAACCGCCGGCGGGCGCGGCGGCTCCGGCCCGGCGCTGGACGGTCCTGCTCGACGGTGCCCTGCGGCGGTTCCCCGAGACCGGCACCCGCCGCTGGCGGGTCAACCCGGCCGCCGGGGCGCTCGCCGCGGCGGTGCTGCCGACACTGCTGGCGCTCGTCTCGCTCGCGCCCGCCCTCTACGTGGCGCTGGTCGAGCCACAGCATGCCCTCGGCCGGATCTGGCAGGGACCGCCCCCGGAGCTGCTCACCCCGCCGCGTGCGGCGGTCGACCCGACGCACGTGCTGACCGCGCTGCTGCTGACCGCGACCGCCGGGCTGGCCGCCGTCGGCTTCAGCGGGGGGCGGCGTAGCCGGGCGGTCCCGGTGGTGCTGCCGGGAGCGGCGGTGACCCTGCTGATCACCCCGGTGGCGCTGGGGCTCGGCTGGCGGGCCACGACGCTGGCCGGGCTGGCCGTGTTCACCATCGCGATGCTGGGGCTCGCGCTCACGCCCCCGCCGGCCCTGGTCGAGCGGGCCCGCTCGATCCGGGTGGCCCGGGTGCTCGTCTTCGTCATCGGTCTCGCGGCCGGCGGGGCGGGGCTGGCCGGCAGCCTCGCCACCCGGGATCTCACCCTGTTCACCCTGGGCGGGGCGGTGGGCGTCGGCACGGTCGCCGCGCTCTTCGGCACCACCCAGCGCGCCCGCATCCTCGGCTGGCTGTTCGCCTCCCTGATGGCGCATCTGTTCGTCCTCACCGCCGGCCTGGTCGCCGGCCTGGCGGCGGTCTGGTCCGCCTTCGGCGTCCTGGCCGTCGGCGCGGCCCTCCAGGTGTTCGCGGCCACCCTGCCCCGCCTGCGCCGCCCGGAGGCGCAGCGCGAGGCGGCCACGGTGGAGTGGAGCGGGTACGCGGCCGCGCTGATCGCCCTGGCCCTGGCGTACGACTCGCCCCGGCACATCGCCGCGCTGCTCGCCGCGTGGGGCGCCGTGCTCGGGGTGGCGGCGGCCCGGCCGGGTCGCCGCCCGGTGGAGCGGCGGATCCTGTTCTGGGCAGTGGTGATCTGCGAGATCACCGCCTGGTGGATCCTGATGCGGGTGGCCGAGGTGGCGCTGCCCGAGGCGTACACGCTGCCGTTCGCCGCGCTGGCCCTGCTGGTCGGTGTCCTCGAGTTGCGCCAGCGGCCGGAGATCAGCAGCTGGGTGGCGTACGGGCCGGCGTTGGTGGCGGCCTTCGTCCCGACGCTGGCGATCGTGCTGGCCACCGACACGAGCACGCTGCGGCAGGTGCTGCTGCTGCTCGGGGCGGTGGCCGTGCTGATCTTCGGCTCGATGAGCCAGCAGCAGGCGCCGGTGATCGTCGGTGCCACGGTCACCGCGATCACGGCGATCCACGCGCTGTTCAGCCTCGGGCCGTGGCTCGCCCTGATCCCGGTCGGGCTCCTCCTGCTGGTCCTCGGGGCCAGCAACGAGCGCCGCCGCCGCGCCCAGGAACGCCTCCAGACCGCCCTGCGCGGCATGCGGTAGGCCGGCCTGCCGCGCCGCTGTGCACGTTGGACGGCGCGGTGCCGGGGGCCGACCCCGAGGCCGGCCCCTGGCGGCGGTGGGTCAGCTCTTCCTGCCGTTCTCGATCTTGATCGGGATCTCCTTCGCGGTCGGCGTCGGCTCGGCGACCTTCGTCGTGATCTCGAGGATCCCGTCGACGTAGCGGGCGGCGATGGTCTTCTCGACGGCGCCCGCGGGCAGCGAGATCGTGCGGAAGAACGATCCGTAGTGGAACTCGGAGCGGATCTTGTCCTCGTGGACCAGTTCCTTGCGTTCCACCTCGAGCCGCAGCTCGCCACCGGCGTACGTGATCCGGACGTCCTTGGCCGGGTCGATGCCGGGCAGTTCGGCGCGGATGACGTACTGGTCGCCCTCCAGGTAGCTCTCGATCCGGATGCTGGGCGCGAGCATCGGGAACAGGGACAGGTCGGCCCAGTCGAACGGGGCCAGCGGACCACGCTTCCAGCGTGTGATCGTCGACATAACGACCTCCTTGTCGTCTCGTCGTCACCTCCATCCGAACTCCCCACAACCGCGCCGGACAGGGTCCACCGGCCCATGGAAGAGCGCCGATGGGCCCCTGGTGCGGTGGACCGCCGGGGACGAGGGTGGAAGGGTGGGGTGAGGTGGCGCCGGGAGGGAGACTGCGGCGATGCGACGGATGGCTTCGGCGGTCACGGTGGCGCTGCTCGCGATCGCGGCCGCGCTCGGCGGATGCGGTGACGGGGGCGGCGACGCCGGATCGTCCCCGACCGGCAGCCCGAGCGCGTCCACACCGGCCACGCCGGGCGGCACCGCCGCCTCGCCGACCGGTCCCGGGAGCGCGGCCCCGCCCACGACCGCGCCTGGCGGCGGCGACCCGACGGCCGGTTGGACCACCAGGCCGGTCTCCGTGGACCGGCAGATCCTGGCACCGCCGCTGCCGGCGCTCACGGGCATCAGATCGGCGGCGCACCCCGGCTACGACCGGATCACGTTCGACTTCACCGGCACGCTGCCCGGCTACCAGGTCCGTTACGTCGACACGGTCACCCAGGACGGGTCCGGCGAGACCGTCGCCATGCCGGGTCGCCGGTACCTCCTGATCACCTTCCAACCGGCGCAGGCCCAGACCGACAGCGGCGAGCCCACCGTCCGGCCGCGACGGGCGACACTGGACCACCCCATGCTGCGCGGCTACGTGATCACCGGTGACTTCGAGGGGGTCGTGAACGTCGCGCTCGGGCTGGACGACGTGGTCGGCTTCCGGGTCGGCGAGATCCCGGGCGCGACCGGCCGCGTCTACGTGGACGTCGCGGCGTAGACCGGCGAGCGGGTCACGGCCCGGCACAGCGGGGCACGCCCCGGCGCGGCGGACGGATCACGGCCCGACCGGCGCGGCGGACGCGTCACGGCTCTGTCCGGCCGCCTGCGGGGCCGGCTCAGGTGAGGGAGGCGCGCAGGGCCGCGTCCTTCTCCCCGACGAGCCGCTCCAGGTCCGCCTGGTAGGCCGACATCCGGTCGAGCAGGGCAGCATCGCCGGTACCCAGGATCCGGACCGCGAGCAGACCGGCGTTGCGGGCGTTGCCGATCGACACGGTGGCCACCGGCACGCCGGCGGGCATCTGGACGATGGACAGCAGCGAGTCCATGCCGTCCAGGTGCTTCAGCGGCACCGGGACGCCGATCACCGGCAGCGGGGTGACCGAGGCGACCATGCCCGGCAGGTGCGCCGCGCCGCCCGCCCCGGCGATGATCACCTTCAGGCCCCGCTCGGCGGCGGTACGGGCGTACTCGATCATCTTGACCGGCGTCCGGTGCGCGGAGACGACGCCGACCTCGTACGGCACCTCGAACTCGTCCAGCGCCTCGGCCGCCGCCCGCATCGTGGGCCAGTCCGAGTCGCTACCCATGATCAGGCCGACGGTGCTCATGAGGGAACCCCCGAGTGCAGCCAGCGGGCCGCCCGCGCGGCCCGGGTCCGTACGTCGTCCAGGTCGTCGCCGAGGACGGTGACGTGCCCGATCTTGCGGCCCGGCCGCACCTGCTTGCCGTACAGGTGCACCTTCGCGCCGGGCTCGGCGGCGAAGAGGTGGTGCAGCCGCTCGTCGATGGAGATGCCGCCCGGCTCGCCGCCGAGCACGTTCGCCATCACCACGACCGGGGCGGTCAGCGAGGTGTCCCCCATCGGGTAGTCGAGCACCGCCCGCAGGTGCTGCTCGAACTGCGACGTCCGGGCGCCCTCGATCGTCCAGTGCCCCGAGTTGTGCGGGCGCATCGCCAGCTCGTTCACGACGAGGCGGCTGCCGGCCGGCGCCGCCGGGTCGTCCACCTCGAACAGCTCGACGGCCAGCAGGCCCACCACGCCGAGCGCGGTGGCCAGGTCGATGGCGAGCTGCTGCGCGGCGACCGCGAGGTCCTCCGGCAGGTCCGGGGCGGGGGCCAGCACCTCGACGCAGATGCCGTCCCGCTGCACGGTCTCGACCACCGGGTACGCGGCGACCTGCCCGAACGGCGAGCGGGCCACCTGCACGGCCAGCTCGCGGCGCAACGCCACCCGTTCCTCCACGATCAGCCGTGTCCCGCCGGCCAGCAGGGTGCTGGTCAACTCGGCGGCCTGGCCGTCGTCGTCGACCAGCCAGACGCCCCGGCCGTCGTACCCGCCCCGGGCCGCCTTCAGGACGACCGGCCAGCCGCGCTCGTCGCCGAACGACACCACGTCGGCGGGAGCGGTGACCGGCCGCCAGGACGGGTTCGGCGCGCCCAGCGCCGCGAGGCGTTCGCGCATGACCCGCTTGTCCTGCGCGTGCACCAGCGCCTCCGCGGGCGGGAACAGCTTCACGCCCTCGCCGGCGAGGGTGCGGATGTGTTCGGTGGGGACGTGCTCGTGGTCGAAGGTGACCACGTCGCAGCCCTTCGCGAAGGTGCGCAGCGCGGCCAGGTCGGTGTGGTCGCCGTACTGCACGTCGGCGGCCACCAGGGCGGCCCCGTCGTCGGGGGCGAGCGCGAGCACGCGGAGCGACTGGCCGAGGGCGATCGCGGCCTGGTGGGTCATCCGGGCCAGCTGGCCGCCGCCCACCATGCCGACAACGGGCAGACCGGTACGGGAGTCCATAGCGCCGCCAGCCTATCCGCCCCCACCCCAGCCCCACTCCCGCCCACCCCACCCCGCCCCACCACCGCCGATCATGGAGTTGTGGTGCCCGTAGTGCCCCGATTCGCCACTTTCGTGGGGCACCACAAGTCCATGATCGACCCCAGCGTTGGGGGCTAGCGCGCGGTCAGCTCGGTTACCAGGGTGTTCGGGTCGGTGGTTGGGCGGTCGCAGACGAAGCCACGGCAGACGTACGCGGTGGGCCGCCCGTCGACCATCGGCCGGTCGGCGAGCAGCGGCACCCCGGCCTGGTCCGGCCGTCCGGCCACGATCACGGCGCCGGGCGGGGCGTGCCGGTGCGCAGCCAGGACCAGTGGCTCCCCGGCCGGGTCGTCGGTGACCACGGCCACCTCGTACGGCCCGGAGAGCAACGCCTCGCCGACGGTGGCCGCGTACCCGGTGAAGCGGGCGTGCCGGGCGGCGATCGGCGCCACGGTCGCCAGGGCCGCCTCCGCCGCCTCCCGGTAACGGGTCTCCCCGGTCAGCGCCGCGTACGCGACCAGCGCGGCGGCGATCGCCGACCGCCCGGACGGCGTGGCGTTGTCGGTGGGGTCGGCCGGCCGGGCGACGAGGCGCTCCGCGTCGTCGGCCGTGTCGTAGAAGCCGCCGTCCGGCGCCGCGAACCGTTCCAGGGCCACGTCGAGGAGCCGCCCGGCCAGCGCCAGCCACGACGCCTCGCCGGTGAGCTGGTGCATCGCGCAGAACGCCTCGGCGACGCAGCCGTAGTCCTCCAGGACGCCCGCCGACTCGCCGACCCGGCCGTCGCGGGAGGTCCGCCGGAGGCGCCCGTCGACCAGGTGCACCCGCGCGAGGTGTTCGGCGGCGTCCCGCATGGCGCCGTCGGCGACGATCGTGACGCCCTCCATGAGGTTGGCGTCCGGGCCCGGGGCGTCCTGCGCGTACCCGGCGGCGACCTGCTGGAACTCGGCGATCGCGGTGATCGCGAGGCCGTTCCACGCGGCCACCACCTTGTCGTCGCGGGCCGGCTGCGGGCGGGCGTCACGGGCCACCAGCAGCCGGCTCACCACGTCCTGCCAGCGCTCCCGGACCTCCGGGGCCGCGTCGTCGACGTCCCGGGCCAGCCGCAACACGCTCGTGCCGTGCTCGACGCCTCTCGATTCGGCCGGAGCGCCGCCTTGCGGCGCGGAGGCGGGATGAGGGGCGAACGAACCGGCCTCGGTGACGTCGAACAGGTCGGCGGCCCAGCGGCCGTCCTCCTCGCCCAGCACCTCGACCAGCTGGGCGGGCGTCCACACGTAGGTGCGGCCCTCAACGCCCTCGGTGTCCGCGTCAAGCGCCGACGCGAAGCCCTCGCCGGGCCGGTGCAGCTCGTCGGCGAGGAAGCGGGCTGTGTCGCGGGCGACCCGGCGGGCCAGCGGGTCGCCGGTGAGTCGCCACAGGTGCGTGTAGACGCGCAGCAGCAGCGCGTTGTCGTAGAGCATCTTCTCGAAGTGCGGCACGGTCCAGTGCCCGTCCACCGAGTACCGGGCGAAGCCGCCGGCGAGTTGGTCGTGCAGCCCACCGCGGGCCATCGCCTCGCAGGTGTGCCGGACCATCTCCAGGCTGCGCTCCGAGCCGGTGCGCTGGTGGTGCCGCAGCAGGAAGAGCAGGTTCATGTGCGGCGGGAACTTCGGCGCGCCGCCGAAACCGCCGTGCGTCTCGTCGTACTCCTTGGCGAGCTGGTCCGCCGCGGCGTCGAGCAGGTCGGCGGTGAGCGGGGCGGACGGACCCCCGACGGCCTGGGCGCCGCCGATCGCCTCCACCACCGCGGCCCCCTGCCGGAGTACGGCGTCGCGCTGGTCCCGCCACGCCGTGGTTACCGACTGGAGCAGACGCAGGAAGTTGGGCTTCGGGAAGTACGTGCCGCAGAAGAACGGGGTGCCGTCCGGGGTGGCGAAGACCGTCATGGGCCAGCCGCCCTGCCCGGTCATCGCCTGCGTCGCGGTCATGTAGACCGCGTCGACGTCGGGGCGCTCCTCCCGGTCCACCTTGACGGCGACGAAGTGCTCGTTCAGCACGGCGCCGACCTGCTCGTCCTCGAAGGACTCGTGGGCCATGACGTGGCACCAGTGGCAGGCCGCGTACCCGACGGAGATGAGCACGGGCACGTCCCGCCGTTTCGCCTCGGCGAACGCCTCCTCGCACCACGGCCACCAGTCGACCGGGTTGTCCTTGTGCTGGAGCAGGTAGGGACTGGTGGAATCGGCGAGACGGTTCACCCGACGACCATAACCAGCCCCGGCCGCCGCCGCCCGGCGGTCGGGGCCTCCGGCCGCGCCCACCCGACTACCGGCGTCCACCCCGAGGACGGCAACCGCCCAGGAGCGGGCGGGGTCAGGAGGCGTCGTCGGCGGCCCGGAGCGGGAGGACACGGGGGCGGGCGTCGTCCAGCAGGGTGCCGAGAACAGCGTTGATCTTGTCGGCGGGCATCGGCTTGAAGAAGTGGTAACCCTGTGCGGCGGTGCACCCCAGCTCGGCCAACGCGCTGCGCTGCTCGGCCGTCTCCACCCCCTCGGCGACCACCCGCAGCCCCAGCTCCTGGGCCAACCCCACGGTGGTACGCACGATCGCCGCCGCCTCCGGCGAGTCGGCCATCCGGATCACGAAGGACCGGTCCACTTTCAGCTCGTCCACCGCGATCCGGGTGAGGAAGGTCAGCGACGAGAAACCGGTGCCGAAATCGTCGACCGCCAGCTGCACACCCATCGTGCGCAGCGTCGCGAGCACCTCGTCGATGACCTCCAGCTCGCTCATCACCACGGTCTCGGTGATCTCCAGGACCAGCCGGTGCGCCGGCACCTGATGGCGGCGCAGCGCGTCCGCGATCTCCGCCGGCAGCCGGGGATCGAGCAGGCTGCGGGCCGACAGGTTCACCGAGATGGGCAGGTCGAGGCCCTCCCGGGTCCACTGCGCCGCCACGCCGAGCGCCTTGTCCAGCACGTACCGCGTGAAGGTGCCCAACTGCTCGCTGTTCTCCACCGGACGGATGAAGTCGTGCGGGCCCAGCCAGCCCCGCCGCGGGTGCCGCCACCGGATCAGCGCCTCCACGCCGGTCGGCGCGCCGGTCGCCAGGTCCACCGCCGGCTGCAGGGCCAGCACCAGCTGATCGTCGGCCGCCAGGGCCTCCCGCAGCTCGGCCAGCAGGGCGAGCTGGTCGGTGCTGGCCGCGTCCCGCGTCGAGTCGTACGCGGCGACGCTGCCCCCACCCTCCTTCGCCTGGTACATGGCGATGTCGGCCCGGCGGAGCAGCTCCGTCAGGTCGGCGGTGCCCGCGTCGGCGACCACCACCCCGACCGACACCTCCACCGACATCCGCACGCCGGCCACCTCCGTCGGCGCGGCGAGCCGCTCAGCGATCTCCCGGGCCTGGCGCAGCGCGTACGCCATCGGGGCGGTGCGGTCCCCGACCACCGGGACGGACGTGAGCAGCAGGGCGAACTCGTCGCCGCCGAGCCGGCCGAGCAGGTCGCCGCTGCGCGTCAACGCACCCAGCCGGTTGGCGGTCAGCCGGAGCAGCTGGTCGCCGGCGGCGTGCCCGAGGGTGTCGTTGACCTCCTTGAACTGGTCGATGTCCAGCAGCAGCAACGCCACCGGGTGGTCGTGCGTGAGCTGCCGCAGCGCCTGGTCGCCCTTGCTGAGCATGGCCGCCCGGTTGACCAGGCCGGTCAGCGCGTCGTGCACCGCCTCGTACGACGACCGCGCGGTGACCAGCCGCAGCTCCCGGTGGGTCGCCGCGTCGTGCAGGGCGGCCGCCAACGCGTCGCCGTACGCGGCCAGCGCGTCGCGCTCCCGGTCGTCGGGCGGCGCCGAGCGGGGGAACCGGACCCGTAGCTGACCGACCGGGGTGGCTCCGACGGCGAGCGGCCGGACCAGTTCGTGCCCGCCCGGCTCGGTGGCGTCGGGCGGGCCGACCTCCCGGTCGACCACCTGGCCGCCAGCGTCGCCCCGGTAGCGTCGCCACCGGCCGTCCCCGCGCGCGACGTTCAGGTCGACCAGTTCGGCGTGGAACAGTGTCAACGCACCACTGACCGCCGCCGTCGCCACGCCCCGTTCGTCGAGCTGGTTGAGCGCGGCCGTCGCCTCGGCGAAGGCGCGCCAGGCCCGCCGCTCCTGGTCGGCCCGCAGCCGGTGCCGGTAGGTCTGCTGGAGCAGCCACAACGGCGGGGGGAGCAGCAGCAGCCAGCGCGGGTCCAGCTCCACGAGGGCCACCACGACTAGCCCGACCACGACGTTCCCGACGAACATCAGCAGCTTGCCGCGCAGCGCCGCGAGCAGCAGGGTGGCCATCGAGGTGCCGTGGCGCAGCGTCAGACTGACCCCGCCGAGCCAGGCGCCCGCGAGAAGATAGGTGACCGCGCCCGCGATCACGGCGAACGCGAGGGGCGGGGTCGGGGCGGCCAGCAGCGGCCGGCCCAGGGCGGTGGTGACCGACACGGCCAGGGCGGTTGCGGCGGCCAGCGACGACGCGATCCGGACGATCTCCAGCGTCGGCCGGCGCTCGCCGAACAGCGACATCGTGGACCAGGCCAGCCCGACGCCGAGGAGGGTGGCGGCCGGGAGCCAGTTCGCGGGCACCTGGTGCAGGCAGACGATCAGCGCCGCCTCGCCCCAGGTCATGTTGACCACGCCGGCGGCGGCCCGGAAGCGGAGCCGGGCGAGTTGCGCGAGCGCGAAGACCGCGACCGCCAACCCGAAACGGGCCGGCCCACCGAGCGGATCGTCGGCCGGCAGACCGGCCGGGAGGGTGAGCCCGACGATCGCCGCGGCCAGGGCCGTCGACACCACCGCCGCCGTGAGCACGAGCGCTCGCGTCGACGGGCCGCGGGGGGCGTCCCGCGACTGTCCGGCCGGGGCGGATGTCACCGACCCGCTCCGGCGGCGCGCCGAGCGACGGTACGACGGGCAGCCGCTGCTGTGCTGGTCATCGGCGCCCCCTCCCGCGCACGGCCGAAGGACATTCCGTCCCCCCGGCGGAAGGCTAAGCCAATACCGGTGGCGACAACAGGGGGCGACGGCCCGCTCGGCCGTGAATCATGCGGTGACTACCCGTTTCAGCGCTGCTGGAGCCCGTTGGGAGGGTTGGACGATGAATCCTGCGTTCCCGTGCTGTCTGTCGGATCCCCGACTGAAGCGTCCGCCCGACCCGGGTCGGCCGGACCGTCCTGGTGCGGGAACCGGTCGGGCAGCCGGCGCAGCCGCGCGTTCATGTTGCGGATCAGCAGAACGGTCGCGGCGGCCAGAACGAGGATCAGGAACAGCCCCATCGGGCCGGCCAGGCCACCCGTGCGGGTGTCCCCGAAGTTGTTCTGGGCGAGCACCTCGGCGGCGGTCAGCATGGCGTCCCTCCGATGAGCGGTTGGTGAACAGCGTATCCCGGCGCCGGATCAGCCGGCATGCGCCGTCTCGCGCACGCCCGCGAAAAGATCCGACTCGGGCAGCGGGCTGTCCACCAGCGACCGGGCCAACTGGAAGTCCTCCGTGGGCCAGGCGCGCCGCTGCACCTCCATCGGCACCTGGAACCAGAAGCCGTCCGGGTCGATCTGGGTCGCGTGGGCACGCAACGCGTCGTCGCGGACCGGGAAGTATTCGGCGCACTCCACCCGGGTCGTGATCCGGGGGCCCTTGTCCGGCCGGTCCTCCCACCGCTTGAGCCACTCCTCGTACGGCGACTCCAGGCCGGCGTCGAGCAGCGCCTCGTGCAGGGCCAGGATCTTGCCCTTCGAGAAACCGATGTCGTAGTAGAGCTTGAGCGGCTGCCACGGCTCACCGAGGCCGGGATAGCGCTCGGCGTCACCGGCGGCCTCGAAGGCGGCCATGCTGACCTTGTGGGTCATGATGTGGTCGGGGTGCGGGTAGCCACCCTCCTCGTCGTACGTGGTGACGACGTGCGGCCGGAACTCGCGCATCAGGCGCACCAGCGGCCCGGCGGCCTCGGCCACGTCCTGGAGAGCGAAACAGCCCTCGGGCAACGGCGGCAGCGGGTCGCCCTCGGGCAGGCCCGAGTCGACGAAGCCGAGCCACGCCTGCTCCACGCCGAGGATCGCCCGGGCGGCGTCCATCTCGGCACGGCGGATGTCGGCGATGTTGGCCCAGACGTCGGGCCGGTCCATCTTCGGGTTGAGCACGCTGCCCCGCTCGCCGCCGGTGCACGTCACGACGAGGACGTCCACCCCCTCGGCCACGTATTTCGCGGTGGTCGCCGCGCCCTTGCTCGACTCGTCGTCCGGGTGTGCGTGGACGGCCATGAGTCGCAGTCGCTCTGCCAACGTCGGCGCTCCTCGTCTCTGCCCCGGCGGTCCGCGCCGGGCCGCCCGGCTGACCTGCCGGAATACTCCCCCCCCGTGGCGAGAACCCGCCGGCGCCGGCCTGAGATGCTTGACGCATTCGGTCGGCTGGGAGAATGGAACCCTGCCATTCTTGCTGATGCCCCCGACAACGACGCCAGGAGATACCCGCCGGTGAGCGAGACGCACGCCACAATTCCGTCCGGCGCGCCGGTCTTCCCGCCCGGCCGGTACGGGCGACGCCGCGCGCCCGGCCGCCGGCGTCCGATGCTGGCCGGGCTGCTGGGGCTCACCCTGGTCGCGACCCTCAGCGTGTTCGTCGCCGTCCGGCTCTACCAGCAGTACGGCGACCCGACCTACGACGCCACCGTGATCACCTACACCGGGATCACGGACACCCAGGTGCTGGTCGACTTCCGGGTCAACGTGCCGCCGGGCGGATCCGCGGTGTGCGTCCTGCGCGCCCGCGACCGGGCCGGCGCGGACGTGGCCCGGGAGCAGGTCACGGTGACCGCCCGACCCGGCGAGCGGCAGGTGACCGCGCAACACCGCCTGGTGACCACCGGCCGGCCCTTCATCGGCGAGGTCCTGCGCTGCCGAGCGCCGGGCTGACCGGCGCCGATCCCGATCCGACCGGCGCCGGAGGGCGGTCGCCGGTGCTGGCGTGACCGTCCCCCCGGGGCCGGTCAGTGATCGTCGACACGTCGTGTCGGCGGTCACTGGTAACTTGGAAGTTCACCTGTCAGCCAGCACGCACGACTGAGGAGATCGCCTGTGTCCACTGGCAACGAGGCGCCCGCCACCTGGCTGTCTCAGGAGGCGCACGACCGCCTCCAGGCGGAGCTCGACGAGTTGATCGCCAACCGGCCGGTCATCGCCGCCGAGATCAACGCCCGGCGCGAGGAGGGCGACCTGCGGGAGAACGGCGGCTACCACGCCGCCCGCGAGGAGCAGGGCAAGGCCGAGGGGCGCATCCTCTACCTCAAGGAGCTGCTCCGCACCGCCCAGGTGGGCGAGGCACCCAGCGCCGACACGGTCGCGCCCGGCATGGTCGTCACGATCTACTTCGACGACGACAAAGACGACACCGAGCAGTTCCTGCTCGGCTCCCGCGAGATCGCGTCGACCACCGACATGAGGGTCTACAGCCCCGAGTCGGCCATCGGCAAGGCGATCCTGGGCTGCCGCCCGGGCCAGACCTGCACCTACACCGCGCCGAGCGGCGCCGACATCAAGGTGACCGTGGTGGCCTTCGAGCCGTTCAGCGGCTGAGCACGACCCGTCCCGACGCGCCGGCGGCCCGCAGGGCCCCGGCGCGTCGGCGTTCCCGGCCGCCGACGCCCACGGCGGGCCGCCGTCGGCGCGCCGCCCGGGCCGAGGTCACGCCTCACCGGCGAAGACCACCTGGTAACCACTGGCCCGCAGCGCGCTGATCAGCGTGTCCGAGTGCTCCACCCCCCGGGTCTCCACCGACAGCGCCACCTCGACCTCACCGAGCCGCAGGTGCGGGTTGGCCCGCTGGTGCTCCACGTCCACCACGTTCGCCCGGTGCTCGGCGATCTCGCTGAGCAGCGAGGCGAGCTGCCCGGGCCGGTCCGAGCAGCGCACGGTGACCCGCAGGTAGCGGCCCGCCGCGGCGAGACCGTGCTCGATCACCCGCAGCATCAGCAGGGGGTCGATGTTGCCGCCGGACAGCACCGCCACCACCGGCGCCTCGACCTCGACCGCGCCGGTCAGCAGCGCGGCAACCCCGACCGCGCCGGCCGGCTCGACCACCTGTTTGCCCCGCTCCAGCAGCATCAGCAGCGCCCGCGAGATGTCCTCCTCGGAGACCGTCACGATCTCGTCGACCAGCTTGCGGACGTGCAGAAAGGTCAGCTCGCCCGGACGGCCGACGGCGATGCCGTCCGCGATGGTGCTGAACGACGGCAGGCGTACCGGCTCGCCGGCCACCAGCGAGGGAGGAAAGGCGGCGGCGCTGGCGGCCTGCACGCCGACGATCCGCACGTCCGGTCGCAGCGCCTTCGCCGCGACCGCCATCCCGGAGACCAGGCCACCGCCGCCCACCCCGGTGACGATGGTCCGCACGTCCGGGCACTGCTCGAGGATCTCCAGCGCCACCGTGCCCTGCCCGGCGATAACGTCCCGGTGGTCGAACGGGTGGATCAGCGTCGCACCGGTGCGGTCGGCGTACGTCTGCGCGGCGACCAGCGACTCGTCGACGGTGTTGCCGACGAGTTCCACCTGCGCGCCGTACCCCTTGGTGGCCGCGACCTTCGGCAGCGGCGCGTTCACCGGCATGAACACGGTGGCCTGCGTGCCGACCAGACCGGCGGCGAGCGCCACGCCCTGCGCGTGGTTGCCGGCGCTGGCCGCGACCACCCCGTCGGCGCGCTCCGCCTCGGACAGCCGGGAGATCCGCACGTACGCGCCACGCACCTTGTACGAGCCGGCGCGTTGCAGGTTCTCGCACTTGAGCCAGGTCGGCCCGCCGAGCGCCGCGCTGAGCGGCCGGGAGGGCTCGAGCGGGGTGGTACGGACGACGCCGGCGAGCAGTTCCCGTGCCGCCCGTACGTCCTCCAGGCCGACCAGTTCCGTCATGCCCCCGATCGTGCCACCCGCCCCGACCCCGAAGGCCCGCCCCTCCCCAGGAGGCGGTGCGGGCTCAACGGGTGGGGGTGGTCGCCCGGGGGTAGCCCGGCGCGTGCCGGGTCCACGGGGCCTGCATCTCGAACTGTCCCGCCACACCGAGCAGGAGCAGCTCGGAGCCGGGCGGGCCGACCAACTGGACGGCCACCGGAAGGCCGTCCGGGCGGCGCCCCACCGGGATCACGATCGCGGGCAGGCCGGCGATGTTCCAGGGCGCGGCGAACGGGGCGTACCGGATGTTGGCCAGCATGTTCGCCCGCCAGGAGCGACCCGACCAGCTGGTCGCCTCCGGCGGCACGCTGGCCAGGGCCGGGGTGAGCAGCAGGTCGACCGAGTGGTCGGCGAAGAAACCGATCGAACGTTCGCGCCAGGCGGCCCGGTCGGCCTCCCGCACGTACCCCCGGCGCTGCGCCCACTCGCCGAACGTGACGTGCCGCCGGCTGCGCTTCTGGAGGCTCCGCCGGTCCAGCCCGGCGGCCCGGACGTCGGCGGCGGCCGCGGCGAACCAGGTGGCGATGCCCTGCAGGCCCAGCGCGGTCGGGTAGACCGGGTCGGCCGGCACGGTGTCGTGCCCGGCGGCGGCGAGCAGCCGGCCGGCGGCGGCGACCGCGTCCCGGTTCGGCGCGTCGGGCGAGACGCCACGCACCGGGGAGCGCAGCGACACCCCGACCCGCAGCCGCTGCGGCGGGACCAGTTTCTCCTGCGGGCGGCCGGCGAGGACCTGGAAGCCGACCGCCGCGTCGGCGACCGTGGTGGTCAGCATCCCGTGCTCGGTGAGGCCGAACCAGTCGTCCGCGCCGAGCTGGCACGGCACCACGCCGCGCCCCGGCTTCAGGCCGACCAGCCCGCAGCAGGCCGCCGGGATCCGGATCGAGCCGAGCCCGTCGTTGGCGTGGGCGATCGGCACCAGCCCGGCGGCCACCGCGGCGGCGGAGCCACCGGACGAACCACCGGGGGTACGCGTCAGGTCCCAGGGGTTGCGGGTCACCGCGGTCTCGTCGTCGGTGACGCCCCACAGGCCCAGTTCCGGCATCCGGGTCACGCCGAGGATCACCGCACCCGCGCCGCGCAGCCGCCGGACCACCTCGTGGTCGGCCTCCGCCACCGGCGTACGCACCGCTGCCGAGCCGTTCCACGTGGGCATCCCGGCGACCGCGGTGTTCTCCTTGACCGCCACCGGGACCCCGGCGAGAGGAAGGTTGGCCAGGTCATCCTGCTCGTCGACCTTCTCCGCCTCGGTGACCGCCTCCCCGCCCCGCACGGAGCGGAACGCGGCCAACTCGGGGTCGGTGCGGGCGACGTGGTCGAGGTGGTCGGCGACGACCTGGGTGGCCGAGACGTCACCCCGGCGCACCCCTCGGGCGATCTGCTTGGCGGTCGCCCCCACCCAGGTCGGCATGATGTCCTGCACGGCCACCCTCCCCAGCCCGCGGTCAGCCCAGCGCCTGCTCCAGATCGGCGAGCAGGTCGTCGACCGTCTCGATGCCGACAGACAGTCGCACGAGATCGCCGGGAACTTCAAGCGGCGAGCCGGCGGCACTTGCGTGTGTCATCCGGCCCGGGTGCTCGATCAGGGACTCCACCCCGCCCAGCGACTCGGCGAGCAGGAACAGCTTCGCCCGGTTGCAGATCTCCACGGCGTGCTCCTCGCCGCCGGCGGCCCGGAAAGAGATCATCCCGCCGAACCGGCGCATCTGCTTCGCCGCCACCTCGTGTCCCGGGTGCGAGGGCAGGCCGGGGTAGATCACCTGGGCGACCTTCGCGTGCCCGTCCAGGTACGCGGCGAGCCGCTCGGCGTTGTCGCAGTGCCGGTCCATGCGTACGCCGAGGGTCTTGATGCCGCGCAGCGTGAGCCACGCGTCGAACGGGCCGTTGACCGCGCCCATCGCGTTCTGGTGGTAGCGCAGTTCCTCGCCGAGGCCGGGATCGGCGGCGATCAGCGCGCCGCCGACGACGTCGGAGTGACCGCCGACGTACTTGGTCGTCGAGTGGACCACGACGTCCGCGCCGAACGCGATCGGCTGCTGCAGGTACGGCGACGCGAACGTGTTGTCCACGACCAGCAGGGCGCCCGCGTCGTGTGCGACGGCCGCGAGGGCGGCGATGTCGGCGATGCCGAGCAGCGGGTTGGTGGGGGTCTCCAACCAGACGATCTTCGTGCTCCCCGGCCGGATCGCGGCCCGCACGGCGTCGACGTCGGAGACCTTGGCCGGGGTGTACGCGAGCCCCCAGCGCTCGGCGACCTTCGCGAAGAGCCGGTAGGTGCCCCCGTACGCGTCGTCGGGGATGACGACGTGGTCGCCCGGCTTGCAGACGGTCCGCAGCAGGGTGTCCTCGGCGGCGAGGCCGCTGGCGAAGGCGAGCCCCACGGCCCCGCCCTCCAGCGCGGCCAGGCACTCCTGGAGCGCGTCCCGGGTCGGGTTGCCGGAGCGGCTGTACTCGTAGCCCAGGCGGGGCGCGCCGACCGCGTCCTGCGCGTACGTGCTGGTCTGGTAGATCGGTGGGATCACCGCGCCGGTGCGGGCCTCGGGGTCCTGGCCGGCGTGGATGGCGAGCGTCTCGAAGCCGTGACTCATTCCCGGAACGTTAGTCGTCCAGTCCTTCCCAGCCCATGGAACCCGGCCGTGGTCACACCGGGTGGTGCGGTGGCGCGGTTCTGCCACGATGCGGTGGACCCGCCGCCGGACGTCCCCCGCCCGGTGGGCGTACCCCCGAGGAGATCCCATGGCCCGTGCCCCGCGCCGCCGCCGGATCCTGGCCGCGGCCGCCGCCGGCCTTTTCGTCGCGGCGTCCGGGCTGCTCGCGCCGCCGGCTCCGGCGTTCGCGGCGGAGAAGTTCGCCGCGGCCCCGGCCGGCGGGGTGGCCGACAGCTGGATCGTGGTGCTGCGCGGTGACGCCGCGCGCGACGTCGACGGCAACGCGCGCTCGCTGCTGCGCCGGCACCGGGGCGCGCTGGCGACCAGCTACCGGGCCGCGCTGCCGGGCTTCGCGGCCCGGATGTCCGTGGCCGACGCCCGCCGGCTCAGCCGGGAGCCGCAGGTGGCGTACGTGGCGCAGAACTCGCTGCTGGTGCCGCAGGACACGCAGGTCGACCCGCCGTGGCACCTCGACGCCCTCGACCAGCACGGCGGCGAGTGGGACGACGCCTACACCTACGACACGACCGGTCAGGGCGTGCACGTCTACGTCGTGGACAGTGGGATGCGGCACACCCACACCGACTTCGGGGGGCGGGCCACCGGGGACGTGAACTTCGTGCCGCAGGGCATCGACCGGTGGGGCACCGGCGACTGCTCCGGGCACGGCACGCGGGTGGCCGGCGTGATCGGCGGGCGGGTGCACGGGGTGGCGAAGGGCGTACGCCTGCACACCGTCCGGGTGAGCGGCTGCACGGCCGGGCAGGTCGAGTGGGCAATCTCGGCACTCGACTGGATCGTCCGCAACGCCGTAAAGCCGGCGGTGGTGAACGTCAGCCTGGCCACGACGGCGAACCCGGCCCTCGACGCCGCCGTCGACGCGGTGCTCGCCGCCGGCATCCCGGTGGTCGCCTCCGCCGGCAACCACGGCCGCGACGCCTGCGGCTTCTCCCCCGCCCGGGTTCCGGGCGTGATCACCGTGGGGATGGTCCACGCGCTGCGCGACCGGCTGCCGAACTCGAACTTCGGGCCCTGCGTGGACCTGTTCTCCTTCGGCGACCGGATCACCACCACGACCGCCACCAATGACACCTCCACCACCCTGGACTTCGGCGGCACATCGGCCGCCGCCCCGATCGTTACCGGCGCGGTGGCCCGCTACCTCCAGCGCTTCCCGACCGCGTCGCCGCGGACCGTCGCGGCGCGGCTGTCCGACGAGGCCACCCGGGACCGGATCGCCGATCCGGCCGGCGCACCCAACCTGGTGCTGTACGCCGACCCGGGCGGGCCGGGCAACGACGGCTTCTCGGGGCGGCACGCCGACGTCAACGGGGACGGGCGTGACGACATCGTCAGCTTCACCCGGGGCGCCTCGGCTCACGTGCACGTCGCGCTGTCGAACGGCGCCACGTTCGGCGCGCCTGCCCTCTGGCACTCGTACTTCGGGGCGGGCCAGGAGTTCCCGGTGCTCGGGGACGTCAACGGCGACCGGCGCGACGACCTGATCACCTTCACCCGGGGCAACGCGGCGGACGTCTTCGTCGCGCTCTCCACCGGGACGTCGTTCGGGCCCAGCCAGCGCTGGCACACCTGGTTCGCCGCCCTGAAGGAGACACCGTTGGTCGGTGACTTCAACGGTGACGGGCGGGCCGACCTGGCGACGTTCGTCCGGGAGGACGTCCGGGACGTCTACGTCGCCCTCTCCGACGGCACGCAGTTCGTCGGCAGCGGCGTACGCTGGCACGCCGACTTCGTGGGCGACGACCAGGTCCCGTTGGCCGGTGACGTCAACGGGGACGGCCGGGACGACGTCATCGCGGTCGACCGGTTCACCGGCACCGCGGTGGACGTCGGCCTCTCCACCGGCAGCGGTTTCCTGATCTCGTACCGGTGGCTCGACTACTTCCTCACCCACGGCAGCAGCGAGGTGCCGGTGGTGGGCGACTTCGACGGGGACCGGCGGGCCGACCTCGCGGCGGTCAACCTCAACCAGGGGTACGTCGACGTGGCTCTCTCGACCGGCACTCGCTTCCTGCCGCGTACCCGCTGGGGCTGGTCCTTCCCGGGTGGTGGGGCGATCCCGGGTTCCGGGGACTTCACCGGGGACGGCCGGGCCGACATGGTCGCCTTCGGTCGGGGCGCGGAGGCCGACGTGCACGTCCTCCGGTCGGCGGGGTCGTACCTCACCGACCTGCGGCGGTGGCACGACGGTTTCGCCGGGGGCACCGCCGTGCCGATGCCCGCCAGTCTCTGGTGACCGGCCCGCCGGGTTAGCCTGGGGCGATGGCGGGGTGCGTGTTCTGCGGGATCGTGGCGGGCGAGGTGCCCGCGTTCCGGGTAGCCGACGAGCCGGACGGGGTGGCGTTCCTCGACACCCGGCCGGTGTTCAAGGGCCACGTGCTGGTGGTTCCCCGCCCGCACCTGGTCACGCTGGCGGACCTGCCGCCGGAGGCGCTGGCCGGCTACTTCGCGCTGGTGCGGCGGCTGGCGATCGCGGTCGAGGGCGGGCTGGGCGCGGGCGGCACGTTCGTGGCGATGAACAACCGGGTGTCGCAGTCGGTGCCGCACCTGCACACCCACGTGGTGCCCCGCACGAAGGGCGACGGTCTGCGGGGCTTCTTCTGGCCCCGCACCCGGTACGCCGACGACGCCGAGGCGACCGACTACGCGGCCCGCGTGCGCGCCGGGCTGGATCTCAGTCGGGGCGTGCGAGGCGCGTGATCCAGAGACCCGGAACGACCTCTTCGTCGCCGACCGTGGTGAAGCCCAGGGACTCGTAGAGGCGGCGGGCCGGACGGTTGGCGCGGCCGGTGGCGACGAGGACGCGGCGGGTGCCGGCGTGCGCGAGCACGGTGATCGTCAGGGCCCGCCCGACACCGCGCCGGTGCGCGGTCGGCTCGACCACCAGCCGGTCGATGTCCACGTGGGTGTCGTCCTCGGTCCAGCCGACGGCGCCGAGCAGCCGGGAGCCGTCGTACGCGGCGAGCCATCGCAGCGGCGCCGCGCGCAGGTCGGCGAGGCTCTCGTGCAGCGGCGGGATCCGGTCGTCCCCGATCAGCGCGGCCTCGACCGCGTACGCGGCGCGCTGCACCGCCAGCAGCGACCGGGCCAGCACCTCGTCGGTCGCGGGCCGGACCGGCATGATCTCCGGGCCATCGCCATCGCGGCCCGTACCCAATCCCGCCCCGGTCGCCTCCATGCCGCGCCTCCCCTTCCTTGACCGCCCCGACGATCGTGCCGCACGACCGGACGGGGCCCGGAGCCGACCGGACACCTCACCCGGCCCTGACCCGTCGCCCCACCGGCACCACCGGCCACACGGCCACTGTGGCTTCGGGCTTCGAAGGCGTCGTGGATTCGGCGGGTCATCACGGTGGGTAGCGATTCGCTTCGACGCTGAGAACACCGGTGTGCGCACTGTGCGCGACAGGGCAGCCAGGGTCGCGAGCAACATTTTCTGCCTTTGCTCTGCACCCCTATTCGCACCACCGTGGTTGACCTGCGTCGATATGACGTCCGCCCGCGGTCCGGTCGCCGCCGGATCGTCACTGGTTGTGACCGGTGCGTATGGGGGTGCAGAGCAAAGGCGGACGAGGTGGTTGTGTGGGGCGGGAGAGAGATGACTGCTGGTAACGGTAGGGGCGGTCGGGCGCCCCGCGGGTGCGAGCGCGCCCCGGGCGGGTGTCAGCGGCGCCCCGCCCGGTTGCCGGGTGCCCCGCCCGAGTGCCAGCGGCGCTCCGCCCGGATGCCGGGTGCCCCGCCCGGGTGCCAGCGGCGCTCCGCCCGGGTGTCAGTGCGCGCCGCGGTGTCAGGGGCGCGCCGCGCGGGTGTCAGCGGCGCCGAAACCGCCTGAGTGCCGGCGGGGCGGGTAAGGAAGACGGGTCCTCCGGCGTTGCAGGCTGGGAAGGGTACGAGAGGAGTCCCAACGTGTTCCTGCGCCGCATGAAGGCCGAGATGATCACCCCAGAGCAGGCCCTGCCCGGCCGCCTTATCGCGATGCCCGTCGCCGACCGGCACGAGGTGCTGGGCACCCCGCTGAAGGGTCCGTTCCCCGACGGGGCCCAGGTCGCCGTCTTCGGGATGGGCTGTTTCTGGGGCGCCGAGCGGCTGTTCTGGACCCTGCCCGGCGTGTTCACCACCTCCGCGGGCTACGCGGGCGGCTACACGCCGAACCCGACGTACGAGGAGGTCTGCTCGGGCCGCACCGGGCACGCCGAGGTGGTCCAGGTCGTCTACGACCCCACGATGATCACCTACGAGGACCTGCTCAAGGTCTTCTGGGAGAACCACGACCCGACCCAGGGGATGCGCCAGGGGAACGACGTGGGCACCCAGTACCGGTCGGCGATCTACACCACCGACGACGCGCAGCTCGCCACCGCGGAGGCGTCCCGGGACGCGTTCGCCCCGATCGTGGCCCGTGCCGGCAAGGGTGAGATCACCACGGAGATCAGCCCGCTCGGCGACTACTACCTCGCCGAGGACTACCACCAGCAGTACCTCGCCCCGACCAAGAACCCGAACGGCTACTGCAACCACGGCCCCAACGGGCTGAGCTGCCCGGTCGGCATAGCCCGCACCGCCGGCTGAGCCCACCCGCCGGTCCCGCGGGGCCCCGGCCGCGGGCCGGGGCCCCTCGGAACAGCAGCGGACTTAGTCCCGTCGATGCGTTGATTGTCACACCCAGTGAGGGCGTCCCATCCTCGCAGCGTGACGCTTGCCGACACGAACCGCCACCGTCGTGTCCGCGATGGCCACTCTCCGCAGTTGAGGCCGGGGATTCTAGCAACCCTTTTACACGACTGTCATCATCTCAACAGGCGAACCGCAACATCCTCTGGCAGCATCGTCTCGCATGTGCGGACTTGCGGGTGAGTTCCGCCGTGACGGATCACGCGCCGACGTGTCGGTGGTGGAACGCATGGCGGCCACAATGAGTGACCGAGGGCCGGACGACAGCGGCGTATGGGCACAGGGGCGGACCGCTCTGGGTCACCGCCGCCTGAAGATCATCGACCTCTCCGCCGCGAGCGGACAGCCGCTGGTCGACGCCGACGGCGGCCTGGCGGGCGTGTTCAACGGGTGCATCTACAACTACCGGGAACTGCGCACTGAGCTTCAGGCCAAGGGCCACCGGTTCTTCTCCTCCGGCGACAGCGAGGTCGTGCTCAAGGCGTACGCCGAATGGGGTCTCGACTTCGTCGACCACCTCGTCGGCATGTTCGCCGTGGCGATCAGCGAACGGGACACCGGCCGCCTCGTGCTGGCCCGCGACCGGCTCGGCATCAAGCCGCTCTACCTGGCCGAATCACCGGGGGTGGTGCGCTTCGCCAGCACCCTGCCGGCGCTACTGGCCGGCGGCGGGATCGACACCGGCATCGACCCGGTCGCGCTCGCCCACTACCTCAGCTTCCACAGCATCGTGCCGCCGCCGCGCACCATCCTGCGCGGGGTGACCAAGCTGCCGCCGGCCACCGTCCGCGTCTACGAACCGGACGGCCGCACCCACGAGCGGATCTACTGGGACCCGTCGTTCACCCGGCACCCCGACCGCGCCGGCTGGTCGGAGAAGGACTGGCAGGAGGCCCTGCTGGAGTCGCTGACCGCCGCCGTACGGCGGCGGATGGTCGCCGACGTGCCGGTCGGTGTGCTGCTCTCCGGCGGTCTCGACTCGAGCCTGGTGGTGGCCCTGCTGGCCGGCGAGGGCCAGCGCGGACTGTCCACCTTCTCGATCGGTTTCGAGGCGGTGGGCGGCCGGGAGGGCGACGAGTTCCGCTACTCCGACGTGGTGGCGAGGACGTTCGAGACCGACCACCACCAGATCAAGGTGCCGACCGGCGACCTGCTGCCGCCGCTCGAGGCGGCCGTCGCCGCGATGAGCGAACCCATGGTCAGCCACGACTGCGTGGCGTTCTACCTGCTCAGCCAGGAGGTCGCCCGGCACGTGAAGGTGGTGCAGTCGGGCCAGGGCGCCGACGAGATCCTGGGCGGCTACCACTGGTACCCGCCGCTGGCCCGGATCGACCGGGAGGAGGCTCTCGACACGTACGCGAGGGCCTTCTTCGACCGGGACGCGGCCGGGCTGGCCCGCGTACTCGACAAGGAGTGGCTGGCCGACGGCGACCCGGCGCGGGAGTTCGTGGCCGCACACCTGGCGCGGCCCGGCGCGGAGACCGCGGTCGACGCCGGCCTGCGGATCGACACCCAGGTGATGCTGACCGACGACCCGGTGAAGCGGGTCGACAACATGACCATGGCGCACGGGCTGGAGGCCCGGGTGCCGTTCCTGGACCACGAGTTCGTGGAGCTGGCCGCGAGCTGCCCGCCGGAGCTGAAGCTGGCCCAGGGCGGCAAGGGCGTACTCAAGGAGATCGGCCGGCGGGTCCTGCCGCACGAGGTCATCGACCGGCCGAAGGGCTACTTCCCGGTCCCGGGCCTCACCCACCTGGAGGGCAAGCTCCTCGACCGGGTACGCGACGCGCTCACCGCGCCGGAGGCCCGCCGCCGGGGCCTCTACCGGGCCGAGTACGTCGACGCGCTGCTCGCCGACCCGAACGCCGAACTGACCCCGCTGAACGGAAACAAGCTGTGGCAACTCGGACTCCTGGAAATGTGGCTCCAGAGCCACGGAATCGACTGACCGTGTCCGGCACCCTCGCGACCGGTGTGGCCCTCGCCGACCAGGTACGCGGCCGCAGCCGGCGGTTCGAGCGGGTGGGACCGGGTGGCGACCCGGTGGCCGTGACGGCCGGCCCGGCCGAGGCGGACGGCGCCGACGGCGGACGCGCCGACGGCGTGGTGCTGGACTGCGGGTGGGGCCGGCTGGTGTTCGGCCAGACGTTCGCCGACCAGGCGGCCGTCGCCGACGTGCTGCGGTCCGAGGCCGCCGGGGCCCGGGACATCTGCATCTACCTGCGTGACCCGCACGTGCTGGTGTCCCGCCTGCCGGACGAACTGTTCATCGACCCGTCGCTGACCTACCGGCTGCCGCTGGACGCCGGGCGACCCGCCGATCCGGAGATCCCCGGGCTGCGGATCCGCCCGCTGCGCGACGCCGAGGACGCGGACGACGTCAACCGCATCTACGCGGCGAACGGCATGGTCACCGCGCCGGTGGACGTGCTGGTCGCCAACGCCGCCACCGACCGGTTCCTGCACCTGGTGGCGGAGAACGTCACCGGCGAGGTGGTCGGCACCATCACCGGCGTGGACCACGTCGCGGTCTTCGACGACCCGGACGGCGGCGCCAGTCTCTGGTGCCTGACGGTCGACTTCAACGCGGCGCCACCCGGCACCGGCCAGGCCCTCATCACCGAGCTGGCGGCCCGGCTGGTCGCGCGCGGACGGTCGTACGTGGACCTGTCGGTGCTCGCCGAGAACGACGGCGCGATCCGGCTCTACGAGCGGCTCGGCTTCTACCGGACCTCGACGCTGTGCGTGAAACGGAAGAACCCGATCAACGAGCGACTCTTCCTGCCCGCCATGCCCGAGGGGTACGACCAGCTCAACCCGTACGCGAAGATCGTCGCGGACGAGGCGATGCGCCGCGGCATCCGGGTGGAGGTGACCGATCCGGCGTGGGGCGAGCTGCGGCTGACCAGCGGCGGCCGGACAGTGCTCACCCGCGAGTCGCTCTCCGAGCTGACCTCGGCGGTGGCGATGAGCCGCTGCGACGACAAGCGGGTGACCCGGCGGATCCTCGCGCAGGCGGGGCTGTCGGTGCCCCGCGGCCGGACCGCCACCGGCGGCCAGGCCGACGCGGCGTTCCTCGCCGAGGTGGGCGAGTTGGTCGTCAAGCCGGCCCGGGGCGAACAGGGCAACGGCATCACGGTCGGCGTACGCACGCCGGAGGCGCTGCGGGCGGCGGTCGAGCTGGCCGCCCGGTTCTGCCCTGAGGTGCTGCTGGAGGAGCTGTGCGCGGGCGAGGACCTGCGGGTCGTCGTGATCGACCACGAGGTGGTGGCCGCGGCGGTCCGCCGGCCGGCCGCGATCACCGGGGACGGCGCGCACGACATCGCCGAGCTGATCGAACGGCAGAGCCGCCGTCGCGCCGCCGCCACCGGCGGCGAGTCGCGCATCCCGCTGGACGACATGACCCGCGAGGTGGTCACCGAGGCCGGGTACGCGCTCGACGACGTCCTCCCCGAGGGGCAGGTGCTCGCGGTCCGGCGCACCGCCAACCTGCACACCGGGGGCACGATCCACGACGTCACCGCCGACCTGCACCCGGTGATCGCCGAGGCGTGCGTCACCGCGAGCCGGGCCCTGGACATCCCGGTCACGGGGCTGGACCTGCTGGTCCCCGCGCCGGACCGACCGGAGCACGTCTTCATCGAGGCCAACGAGCGGCCGGGCCTGGCCAACCACGAGCCGCAGCCGACCGCCGAACGCTTCGTCGACCTGCTCTTTCCCGGCACCCGGGCACCTCAGCGGCTGTGGTCACCGCCGGGTGCGGCAAGCTCAGGGGCATGACCGCGACCAAGCCCGCCCCGCTCCCCCTGGACCTCGACTACCTGCGCCAGGTGCTGGTGGAGCTGCTGGAGATCCCGAGCCCGTCCGGGCGTACCGACCACGTGCAGCAGTACGTGGGCGAGCGGCTGGCGGCGCTCGGGATCCCGTCGACGCTGACCCGGCGCGGCGCGCTCAGCGCCTGCCTGCCCGGGCCCCGGACCACCGGCGCGGACCGGGCGATCGTGGTGCACACCGACACCATCGGCGGCATGGTCAAGCGGCTCAAGGAGAACGGCCGGCTGGAGCTGAAGCCGATCGGTACGCACAGTGCCCGCTTCGCCGAGGGCGCCCACGTACGGATCTTCACCGACGACCTGGACCGCGTGATCACCGGTCAGGTGCTGCCCCTGAAGGCCAGCGGTCACCGCTACAACGAGGCCGTGGACTCCCAGGGCATCGGCTGGGAACTGGTCGAGGTGCGGGTCGACGAGCCGGTCGACGACATCGCCGGCCTGCGGGCCCTGGGCGTCGACGCGGGCGACTTCGTGGCGTTCCTGCCCAACCCGCAGATCACGCCCGCCGGCTACGTGAAGTCCCGCCACCTCGACGACAAGGCCGGTGTCGCGGCCGTGCTGACCGCCTGCAAGGCGCTGGTCGACGCGGGCGTCACCCCGGCGGTGACCGCCCACCTGCTGATCACGGTCACCGAGGAGATCGGCCACGGCGCCTCGCACGGGCTGGACCCGGACGTGGCCGAGATCGTCTCGGTGGACGCGGCCGTGGTCGCCCCCGGGCAGCAGTCCCGGGAGGACGCGGCGACCCTGGCGATGGGCGACGGGGTGGGGCCGTTCGACTACCACCTGACCCGCAACCTCGCGGCGATCGCCCGCGAACACGACGTCGACCTGGTCCGCGACGTCTTCGACTACTACCGCTCGGACGTGGCGGCGGCCGTCGAGGCCGGCGCGCACGCCCGCGTGGCGCTGCTCGGGTTCGGGGTGGACGCCACCCACGGCCACGAGCGCACCCACCTGGACGGGCTGCGCCACCTGACCCAGCTGCTCTGCCTCTACCTGCAGAGCGACCTGGTCTTCCCCGAGTGGGACGCGGAACCGGAGGGCGACCTCGCCGACTTCCCGTCGCTGGCGGTCCAGCCGGCCAGCGAGGACGGCCCCCGCGAGGGCCCGATCGGCATCGCCGCCGACTCCTGACCACCGCCCGGCAGAGATCTTCCCTATTCCCGGTCGCCCTGTGATCGAAATCCGTTGCCCCGGCCGCCGGGCTGTGGATAGCGTGACGGTACACGGGAAAGGAGGTGGTCCAGACTTGTATAGCAATCGGACTCGTGAGGTGGCTGTCCGCTAGCCGCTGTCCTCGACAGCAATCCCGTCCGCCCCGTGAGGGGTGGGCTCAGGCACCATCGTCGAGACCGTGTGGCAGCGGTGCGGCGAAACCACGACAGCCACCCGACCCCCGGGGTGCCGGCCCAGTCCAGCCGGCCCGCGCTCGCGCGGAAGCCCCGGGGGTCGCTTCATCTCCGGAGACCACCGTGTCGATGCGCGAGCTGGTGGTGCTCGGGACGGCCAGCCAGGCGCCGACCCGGACGCGCAACCACAACGGGTACGTGCTCCGCTGGGACGACGAGGTGATCCTCTTCGACCCCGGCGAGGGCACCCAGCGGCAGCTGCTGCACAGCACGGTCACCGCCACCGACCTGACCCGGATCTGCGTCACCCACTTCCACGGCGACCACTGCCTGGGGCTTCCCGGCACCATCCAGCGCCTCTCCCTGGACCGCGTGCCGCACCCGGTCGCGGTGCACTTCCCGGCCGGCGGCGCCGAGTACTTCGCCCGGCTCCGGCACGCGTCGAGCTTCTACGAGACCGCCGAGCTGGCCGTCGAGCCGATCGAGAACGACGGGCAGCGGATCGCGCTGCGCGCCGGCACGTTGGAGGCCCGCCGGCTGCGCCACCCCGTCGAGACGTACGGTTACCGGCTCGTCGAGCCGGACGGGTGCCGGATGCTGCCGGAGAAGCTGTCCGCGTACGGCATCGCCGGCCCCGCCGTCGGCGAGCTGCTCCGCGTCGGTCACCTGGACGTGGCCGGACGCCGCGTCACCCGCGACGAGGTGAGCGTGCCGCGGCCGGGGCAGCGGTTCGCGTTCGTGATGGACACCGGCCTGTGCGACGGCGTGTACGCGCTCGCCGAGGACGCCGACCTGCTGGTCATCGAGTCGACGTTCCTGGAGTCGGAGGCCGCGCTCGCCGCCGAGGTCGGGCACCTGACGGCGGCGCAGGCCGCGCGGGTGGCCAGCGAGTGCGGGGTACGCCGGCTCGTGCTCACCCACTTCTCGCAGCGGTACCCGGACCCGGGCCGCTTCGCCGAGGAGGCCCGGCGGCACTTCGACGGGGACCTGGTGATCGCCGAGGACCTGACGACCGTGCCGGTCCCGCCCCGGCGGGTAGCCTCGGCCGGATGACCGTGACCCTGCGCGCCGCGACCGCCGACGACCTGATGGCGGTGGGCGCCCTGCACCAGCGGTCGCGGATCGCCGCGTACTCGTCGTTCCTGCCGCCGGAGGCGCTGGCCGAGCCGACGCCGGAGGCGATGGGGCGGTACTGGGCGGAACGGTGGCACTGGGAGCGGGACAGCCACCGGATGGTCCTCGCGGAACGGGACGGCGAACTGGCCGGCTTCAGCTACGTCGGCCCCGACGACGACGATGACCCGGCGACCGGGCTGCTGAACGCGATCCACCTCGACCCCGCCGAGCGGGGCCGGGGCACCGGCCGGGTGCTGATGGTCGACGCGCTGGACGCCATGCGGGCGCGCGGCTGGCGGCGGGCCGCCCTGTGGGTGCTGCGGCAGAACGCGCACGCGCGACGCTTCTACGAGCGCGGCGGCTGGACGGCGACCGGGATCGAACGCGAGGACACCATCGGCACCGTCCGCACCCGCCAACTGCGCTACGCCCGCGAACTCTGGGGG
>JAEYGD010000450.1 GCA_023402505.1 Actinomycetes bacterium | reverse complement strand
GGGCCGCACCGGGCCGGGCCGCGCCGGGCCGGGCCGGGCTCAGCCGATCGTCTCCCGGGACCGCCAGGCGGCCCGGATCGAGGTGCGGCCGTTGGTGCGCAACAGCGAACCCTCGTACACCCGGGCGCCGGCGGCCAGGAACGCGGCGGCGGTGACCAGCAGCAGGACCAGCGACACCAGCGGCTCCCAGCCGGCCGCGTCGCCGGTGAACAGCCGCAGCGGCATCGCGGTCGGTGAGGAGAACGGCAGGTACGACAGCACCCGCATGGCGGTGGCGTTCTCGTTGAGGAAGATCACCGCGAAGAACGGCAGCATCACGGCGAGCTGCACCGGCGTGGAGACGCCGGCGATGTCCTCCTGCCGGTTGACGAGCGCGCCGGCCGCCGCCCACATCGCCGCGACCAGCACGAAGCCGAGCAGGAAGAACGGCAGGAACCAGCCGATCGCGGGCCCCAGCAGGGTGAGCAGCCCGCCGCTGTCGGCGAACCGCATGCCGACCACGGTGACCAGGGCGATCAGCGCGATCTGGCCGAGCGCCAGCACGGTGCCGGCGACCAGCTTGCCGGCCAGCAGGGCCCGCACCGGCACCGCGGCCACGAGGATCTCCACGATCCGGGTCTGTTTCTCCTCCACCACGGACTGCGCGATCTGCACGCCGAAGGTCTGCGAGGTGAGGAAGAAGACGAACGCGAAGGCGAACGGCACCAGGAACGCCACCACCGGGTCGACGGCGTCCGGGTCGAGGAGCCGGACCTCGGGTTGGGTGCTCAGCGCCGTGACCACCTCGTTCGGCGCGTCGTCCATGGCCAGGACCGTCGGCCCGGCGACCACGGCGGCGTCCACCTCGCCGTCGCGGAGGGCCTGCTCGGCGGCCCGGTCGTCGGGGACGGTCCGCACCTCCAGGCCGGCGTCGCGCAGCGGTCCGGCCGTCGCCTCGGTCACCGCGACGCTCGCCGGGCCACCGGAGAGCAGCGGCGGCAGCACGGTCGCCGCCGCGGCGATGAGCAGGAAGAACAGGGTGCTGAACAGGAACGTGCGGTCGCGTAGCTTGACCCGGATCTCGCGGGCGGCGACCAGCCTGGTGGCCTGCGTGGTGTTCACTGGGCGACCTCTCGGAAGATCTCGGTGAGGGAGGGGCTGACCGGGCGGAACGCGCGGACCGGGCCGCGGGCCAGCGCGGCGTGCAGCACCGGCTGCTCGTCGGCGCCGGGGGCCAGGTCGAACACGGCGCGGGCGCCGTCCAGGTCGACCAGGGTGACCCCGGGCTGGTCCCGCAGCCAGCCGGCGTCGCCCTCCACCACCAGCTCGAAGCGGGGCGAGGTGTACGTCGACCGCAGCTGTTGCCGGCTGCCGGCGGCCCGGATCACCCCGCCGGCGATGATCACCAGGTCGTCGCAGAGCCGCTCGACGACGTCGAGCTGGTGGCTGGAGAAGAGCACCGGCACCCCGGCGGCGGCCCGTTCGCGCAGCACGGCCATCACCGTGTCGACGGCCAGCGGGTCGAGGCCGGAGAACGGCTCGTCGAGTACCAGCACCTCGGGGTCGTGCACCAGCGCGGCGGCGATCTGGGCGCGCTGCTGGTTGCCCAGGGACAGCGTCTCCAGCAGGTCGCCGCCGCGTTCGGCGAGGCCGACCCGCTCCAGCAGGGTGTCGGTGCTGCGCCGGGCCGCCGCCGCGGTCATCCCGTGCAACTGGCCCAGGTACGCCACCTGCTCCCGGACGCTCATCTTCGGGTAGAGACCGCGCTCCTCCGGCATGTAGCCGAAGCGGGCGCGTACCTCGCGGGTCAGCGGCACGCCCTGCCAGCTGAGCTGCCCGGCGTCCGGGGCGAGCACGCCGAGGATGATCCGCATGGTGGTGGTCTTGCCGGCGCCGTTGCCGCCGACGAAGCCGGTCATGCGTCCGGCCGCCACGTCGAAGGACACGTTCTGGAGCACCCGGCGGTCGCCGAAACTGCGGTCGACGCCGTCGAGGCGGAGCACATTGGTCACGAGGACGACGCTAGATCCACGGTGGCCGGTTGCCGTCCGCCCGCCGGTGGAACGACGGGGTCCGCCTGCGGGCGGAGGCGGTCAGCCGCCGGGTCGCACCACCCCGTGCTCGTACGCGAAGACCACCGCCTGCACCCGGTCGCGCAGGCCGAGCTTGGCCAGCACCCGGCTGACGTGGGTCTTCACCGTAGCCTCGCCGAGGTGCAGGCCGGCGGCGATCTCGGCGTTGCTGGCGCCCCGGGCGACCAGGGCCAGCACCTCCCGCTCGCGGGGGGTGAGCTCGTGCAGCGCCGCCTCGGGTGACACGCGGCCGGCGGTCGCCCCGGCGGGCCCGGCGAAGGTGGCGATGACCCGCCGGGTGAGTTCCGGGGCGAGCAGCCCGTCGCCCCGGGCCAGCACCCGGATCGCCTCGACCAGGGCCTCCGGCGTGCCGTTCTTGAGCAGGAAGCCGCTGGCCCCGGCGCGCAGCGCGGCGAACAGGTAGTCGTCCCGGTCGAAGGTGGTGAGGATCAGCACCGCCGGCCCGCCCGGCCCGTCCTGGTCGGCGGTGATCCGCCGGGTCGCCTCCAGACCGTCGACGCCCGGCATCTCCACGTCCATGAGCACCACGTCGGGTCGCAGCGCCCGGGCCATGCCGACCGCGCGTTCGCCGTCCGCGGCCTCGCCGACCACCTCGATGTCGTCCTCCACCTCGAGGATGACCCGGAAGCCGGTACGGACCAGGTGCTGGTCGTCGGCGAGCAGCACCCGGATCGCCCCGTCCTGGGCGGCGTCGCCGCTCACGCCGGACGCTCCGCCGGCACCGGCAGGGGGAAGCGGGCGCGTACCCGCCAACCGCCGGCGCCGCGGGGGCCGACCTCCAGCGTGCCGCCGTGGGTGGCGACCCGTTCACGCATGCCGATCAGGCCCATCCCGTCCGGGTTGGCCGGGCGGGTCGGCCGTCCGTCGTCGGTCACGTCGACCTCCACCTCGTGTGCCAGGTAGCGGATCCGTACGTCCAGCACGGCCGCGCCGGTGGCGTGCTTGAGCACGTTCGTCACGGCCTCCTGCGCCACCCGGTACGCCGCCTGGGACAGCGACTCGGGCAGGTGCGTCCGGTCCCCGTACACCCCCAGGGTGGCGCGTAGTCCGGCCTCGCGGGCCCGGTCGACCAGGGCGGCGATCTGGTCGATGCCGGCGGGGCCGGCGGGACCGGTGCCGCCGGGGGCGGCGTCGCGGGCGCGCAGCACGCCGAGCATCCGGCGCAGCTCGTCGACGGCCGTGCGGGCGGTCTCCTCGATCGCGCTCAGCGCCGTACGCGCCTTGGCCGGGTCCTTGTCGAAGACGCGCCGGGCGGCGGCCGCCTGCACGCCCATCACGGACACGTGGTGGGCGACGACGTCGTGCAGTTCCCGGGCGATGCGTACCCGCTCGCCGACCACCGCGTGCTCGCGTACCTCGGCCTGGGACCGGCGCAGTTCCTCGGCCTGGGTCCGGAGGTCGTGCTGGCGGCGGGCGGCCAGCCAGGCGGTCTCCCCGAAGAAGTACGCGAACCCGAAGTACAGCCCGTTGACCAGCACCCCGCTGACGACCGCGGCGAGCACCGGTGGCACCGGCCCGACCGCGCGGGCGAACGCGTCCGGCGGGATGCTGCCGATGGTGGTCGCGTAGTAGACGCCGAGCCAGACGAACATGGTGGCGATGACGCCGACCCGCAGCCGCCGGGACTGGCGGCGGTCGCGCCCCCACGCGCCGAGGGTGTAGATGGCGGCGAACAGCGCCCAGCCGGACAGCTGTGTCTCCGGGGCGGAGCGCGCCTGCGCCGCGATGAACGCGGCCGAGATCACCAGCGTGACGGCGGCGGGGAAGCGGCGTCGCCAGATCAGCGGCAGGGTCACCGCGACGGTCCAGAAGACCTGTTCCGGCCCGGACGGCGGCGGTCCGAGCAGGAACGCCCCGGTGCTGCGGGCCAGGGTGAGGCTGAACAGCGCGAGCACGGTGGTGGCCAACCCGACGTAGACGTCGAGCCGCTGCTGCTCGGGCGTCGGCGCCGGTCGCCGCCACTCGCCCAGGATCTCGCTGGTCATCCTGCTGAGGATGTCATCTCGCCGGCCAGCGGCGGCAGTGGGCAGTGCAGCAGCCCGCAGATCGTCCGGAGCAGTTCGATCTCGGGCACGGTCATCGTCCCGTCCTGGCTGATCACCGCGACGGTCGCGGTCACCAGCCGTTGCTTGTCCTCCGGCCGCAGCCCGGCCAGCACCGGCCAGGCGGTCTCCAGGGCCAGCACGCCGTTCTCCGGCGGGGCGTACGGCAGGGCGGCGCCGGGCCGCAGCACGTCGAGGCCGGCCCGGAAGGCCCGTTCGGCGGAGTCCCGTTCGGTGTGCCCGACCTGGGCGAGGACGGACAGCAGGGCGGCTGCCGCCGAGTGGGCGTCGGTGAGCCGCCGCCGGTCGGTGCGCCAGCGGGAGTCCGGCCGCAGCGACTCCGCCAGCTCGGCCAGCAGCAGCCGGGACAGGCAGTACTCGGACACGTCGATCGCGTCGTCGGCGTGGATCAGGGTGAACACGGCCGCCAGCAGCTCCTCCAGCTCGGCGGCCGGACGGTCGCGCAGGGCGGGGAAGGTCACCTCGGCCAGGGGCAGCCTGAGCATCGGGTGCAGCGGGGCGAGCGCCTCCGCCTCGCGGCGGGCGGCGTCGGCCAGTCCCGGGCCGTGCCGTTCGGCGATGGCGGCGTACTGCTGCCGCCGCACCGGCGGTTCGCCGCTGAGCAGCAGACCGAGCAGCAGGGGTACGGCCGCTTCCCGGTTGCGGGCGCGGTCGAGCAGCGCGTCGGGGATGCGGTCGAGCAGGGCGGCGGCGTGGGTGTGGTCGGTGGGGGTGGGGGCGGCCACCCGGCCCGGCACCTCGGCCGGGGTGACCCGGATCCGCGTACCGGCCGCGGGCAGGTCCGTCGGCGGGCCGCCGGCCCGGGCGGAGCGGCCCGGTCCGGCCGGGCCGGGGGTGCGGCCGTCCGGTGGGTGCGGTTGCGCGGTGCGGGGGGCCAGGCCAAGCGCCGCGTCCTCCTGCCGGCCCGACGGCGGCTGCGTGGCCCAGCGCTGGGACAGCCGGCGCAGCTCACCCGGGTCGAACGAGGGCTCCAGGGCGCGGATCCGGTCGACCAGCGGGGGATGGGTGGCGAACCAGGACGCCCGGGCGGCCTCGCCGAAGAGCATGTGACCGACCTCGTCCCGCTTCGGCGCCTTCAGCTCGGACCCCTCGGTGAGCCCGCCGATCTTCTTGAGCGCGCCGGCGATGCCCCGGGTCTGCCGGGTGTACTGCACCGCGGAGGCGTCGGCCAGGTACTCCCGCTGCCGGGAAACCGACGCCTGGATGAGCCGCCCGGCGAGCACGCCGATGTAACCGGCGGCCAGCATGGCGATCCCGACCAGCGGCAGCGGGTTCGCCCCGCCACCACCGCCACCGCCGCGGTTGCGGCCGCCGCTGAGTACGCCGGCGCGCAGCAGGCCCCGGCCGATCACCGCCAGGAACAGGATGCCGAACAGCAGGCCCATGAGCCGGATGTTGAGCCGCATGTCGCCGTTGACGACGTGGCTGAACTCGTGGGCGATGACGCCCTGCAGCTCGTCGCGGTTGAGCCGGCGCAGCGCACCACGGGTGACGGCCACGGCCGCGTCGGACGGTGCCCAGCCGGCGGCGAAGGCGTTTATCGAGTTCTCGTCGGGCAGGACGTAGATCTCCGGCACGGGCACCCCGGAGGCCAGCGCCATCTCCTCCACCACGTTGCGCAGGCGGCGTAGCTCCGGGTCGGTGGTGTCCGTGGGCACCGGCACGCCACCCAGCTCGCGCGCCACCTTCCCGCCGCCACCGCGCAGCGCCACGGTACGGAACAGGGCGGCCAGCCCGATCGCGGCGACGGTGCCGACGGTGACCACGGCGATCAGCGCGACGAGGTCCCCGGTGCCGCCGGTGGTGGCGTTGAACGCCAGGACCACGGCCAGGTCGACCACCGCCACGATGCCGACCACGGCGAGGGCGAACAGCAGCACCAGCCGTACCGACAGTCGCCGGACCTGACGCTGGCGCTCGAAGAAGTTCATCTCAGAACGAGACCTGCGGGGCCTGGCGCTGCTGCGGGTCGTCCGGCTGGAACAGCTCGGCCGGCCCGAACGAGAACATCCCCGCCACCACACTGGAGGGGAACACCTCGCGCTTGTTGTTGTACGCCATGACCGCGTCGTTGTACGCCTGCCGGGCGAAGGCCACCCGGTTCTCCGTCGACGTCAGCTCTTCCGACAGCTGCATCATGTTCTGGTTCGCCTTCAGGTCCGGGTACGCCTCGGAGAGCGCGAACAGCCGGCCCAGGGTGGCGGTGAGCGCGTTCTCCGCGCCGCTGAGCTGCCGCATGGCGGTCGGCTCGCCGGGGGCCGCGGCGGCGGCGGCCTGCGCGTTCACGGCGGCGGTCCGCGCGGCGATCACCGCCTCCAGCGTCTCCCGCTCGTGCTTGAGGTATCCCTTGGCCGTCTCGACCAGGTTGGGGATCAGGTCGTGCCGGCGGACGAGTTGCACGTCGATCTGGGCGAACGCGTTGCGGTAGGCGTTGCGGGCGCGTACCAGGCCGTTGTAGACGGATACGCCGTAGCCGCCCACCACCGCGACGACCAGGACGAGACACACCAGTCCGATGATCAGTTCCACGGCCGCTCCCTCGGTTCGTGTCGGCCTTCCTGCTGATCATCGTACGGTCGCCGTGCCGGGCCTGTCGGCTTCCGGCCCGACGACCGGTGGGGCGGACGCGACCGGCCCGGCCCGCGGGGTGCGGGGCCGGGCCGGTCGGTGCGGTGCGTCAGCGGCGGGCGCGGTACGCCTTGAGGGCGCTCTCCGCGGTGTCCCAGACGGCGACCAGGACCGTGCCGGCCACCACGATCGCGGCGACGACGTTCAGGTTGTCGTCCTCGCCGAGCCAGCCGAAGCGGGCCACGAAGTCGGGGTTGAGTAGCCGGTCGGTCGACATCAGCCAGATCACCGGAGCGGCGAAGGCGAGGTTGAGCACCGCGTTCACCCCGACCAGCGGCCAGGTCCAGCGTCCGGCCCGGTACTTGACGATCTCCAGGCCCACGGTGGCGACCAGCACGGCCATCAGGAAGGGCAGCCAGAAGCTCCACAGCGCCGGGTCGAGGATCGGCAGGTTCCGGTCGCCGTCGGTGGGGACGAACGACCGGAAGTGCTGCAGCGGCAGGTAGACGATGAACAGGGTCAGGAAGCCGATCGACGCGGCGGTGTCGGTCAGGCTGATCTGCCGGTCGACCGGTCCTTCCGGGAGCTGGTCGACGTTCCAGCCGGGCAGGTCGACCCGGGTGTTGGTCCACTCCAGCACCGCGAAGACCAGGGTGACCCAGAACGCGACGTGGACGGCCACGTTGAGGGCGGCGGCGATGCCCTCGCCGACGGCGCCGCCCGGGTTGTCTCCGTCGGTCGCCGCCAGCAGGCCGACCAGGACGCCGACCGTGGCCGGCACGAAGCTGAGCAGGAGCTTCAGCAGCCGTTCCCAGGCCAGGTAGTAGGTCGGGCCGATGAGTTGCAGGCGGCGGTCGGCGTAGCGGGCGGCGAGCCGGGCGGGGTCGCCCAGCTCGGTGAGGACCTCCCGCTCGGCGGCGGTGGTGTCCTCCCCGGCGGCGGCGCGGCCCTCGATCATGTCCTCGATCGAGGCGCGCAGCTCGGTGGCGATCTCCTCGCGCCGGGCGGCGGGCACCGAGCGCAGGGTCGCGGCGACGTAGCGGTCGGTCAGGGAGGTCATCGGTCGACTCCTTCGAGCAGGGTGGTCATGGAGGTCTGGACGGCGGCGAGGTCGGTGAGGAGCCGGTCGAGCACGGACTCGCCGTCGGGGCTGGTCCGGTAGAACTTGCGCGGCCGGGTCTCCTCGGTGTTCCACTCGCTCGTCAGCAGGCCCTGGTCCTCGAGGCGGCGCAGCAGCGGGTAGAGCGTGTTGGCGTCGACGGGGAAGCCGTGGTCGGTCAGGCGTTGCAGCAGCGCGTAGCCGTAGTCGGGGCGGCGCAGCGCGATGAGGCTCGCCACCACGACCGTTCCCCGGCGCAGCTCCTGCAGGTGGGTCCGGAGGATCTCTTCGCTGGCCATGCGTCACACCATACTGTGTGGCACACACTGTTGTCTACAGACATTCTGTTGTGTGCCGCCGCACACTTGTGTCCGCGACATCATTGCGGGGCGCCCGGACCGGCCGGACGCCCCGCGACCTTCGGCCGACTCAGCAGCCGCCGCTCTGCCGGAACGTCCGCTCGACGTGGTCGGCCAGGCCGGCCGCGTAGTAGCCGACACCGGTACGGATCGGGTGACCGGTGTAGAGCTCGACGCGGTCACCGAACCGGACGAGGTACGCCGACGCGGTCCCGGCGTCGTTGCGGATCATCGACCCGCGCCGGCCGTAGATCCCCTCCAGGTCCAGGAAGGACATCCCGACCGAACCGCCGGCCGGCGAGCGCGGTGGCACGGTGGCGGTGCCCACCTCGACCAACCGGCCGTGCCGGAACACCAGCAGGACCACCCCGGCCCACTCCCCGGTCACGCCGGCGTGGAGCAGGCCGCCACACGCCTCGACCGACCAGTCGATGAGACCGGCGGCGGACAGCCCGGACAGCTCGGCCCCGATTCGGAACGGTCCGGCGCCCCGGATGCTGAGGATCTCGACGCCGGCGGAGGTGACGCCGGCGCCGACGGCGGCGGGACGACCGGGCGCCACCGCCGTGGCGGCCGGAACCCGACCGGCCGGAGCCGGGAGGGCGGCGGCCCGGCCCGGCACGGTACCGGCGGGCGGGGCGGCGACCGGGCCGCGACCGGCGACCGCGCCGGTGGACGGCCGGGCGGAGGCCGGGGCGGCGGGCAGCACCGGCAGGACGGTGGCCAGGGCCAGCACGCCGGCGAGGAAGGTGGACGGGAGACGGTTCATGGTGGTGCTCCTGTCGGTGGTCGGATCTCCTTGTCCTGTTGGTCTCCGCCACCGCCACATCGGTTCGTCGGCTTTCCGACCGGGTTGCCGCCTGCCGGCCGGCGGGGATCCCGCCGGCCGGTCGCTCCGTCTACCGTCGACCGTGGGGGTGACACCGGTGGGCACTCCGGGCCGGATCGGCGCGTACCGGATCGAGCGGCTGCTCGGCACGGGTTCCTTCGCGACCGTCTGGCTCGGCCACGACGCCGTCCTGGACTCCCGGGTCGCGATCAAGGTGCTGGCCGAGAACTGGAGCCACGACCTGCGGGTCCGGGAACGCTTCCTGGACGAGGCCCGGCTGCTGCGGCGGCTCGACCACCCACGGCTGGTGCGGGTGCACGGCGTGGGGGAACTGCCCGACGGCCGGCCGTACGCCGTGCTGGCCTGGGCGGACGGCGGGAGCCTGCGGGACCGGCTGGCCGGGGGCCCGCTACCGGTCCCGGCGGCCGTGGCGCTGCTCGGCGAGGTCGCCGACGGGGTGGCGGTCCTGCACCGGCACGGCGTGGTGCACCGGGACCTGACACCCGGCAACATCCTGTTCGCCTCCGGTCTGGACGGCGAACGGGTGCTCATCGCCGACCTGGGGCTGGCCAAGGCCCTCGCCGCCGCGTCCGGGCTCACCGCCCGGGCGGGCACGCCCGGCTACATGGCCCCCGAGCAGGACGATCCGCTGGCCGTCGTGGACACCCGCGCGGACGTGTACGGCCTGGGCCGGCTCGGCGTACGCCTGCTGGCCGACCCGACGACGCGAGGTCCGGAGCCTCCCGGAC
>JAEYGD010000319.1 GCA_023402505.1 Actinomycetes bacterium | reverse complement strand
GGCCACCCGCTGCTGCTCGCCGCCGGAGAGCTGGGCGGGCAGGGCCCAGGCCCGCCCGGTCAGGCCGACCGCGTCGAGCAGTTCCCGCGCGCGGGTCGCGTGCCCGGCCCGGCCGCGCCGGGGCAGCACCGGCGCGATCACGTTGTCCAGGGTGGTGAGTGCCGGCAGCAGGTGGTAGCGCTGGAACACGAAACCGATGCCCTGCCGGTACCGGGCCAGGTCCCTGCGGCCCAGTGCCGTGACCTCCACGTCGTCGACCGTGACGGTGCCCCGGTCGGCCCGTTCGATCGCGCCGACCAGGTGCAGCAACGTCGACTTGCCCGAGCCGCTGGCCCCGGTCACCGCGACCACCGATCCGGCGGCGACCTCCAGCGACACGTCGTCGACCGCGACCACGCGTTCGGTGCCGCTGCGGAACTCCCGGCACAGCCCGCGGGTCCGGATCGTGCTGCCGGTCGTGGCGTCCATGGTCACTCCTCTGCGAGCAGGCGTGCGGTGGGGAGGTTGCGCAGCAACGCCGCCGGGACCAGCGCCGCCAGCCCGACGGCGAGCACGCCGGCCACCGCCACCAGGGCCGCGACCAGGGCCAGCGACGGGGACACCTCGCCCACCAGACCGGCCGCTCCGGCGAGGCCGAGCCCCGCGCCGGCCACCGCGCCGAGCGCGCCGAGGAGAAGCCCCTCGTACCCGATCAGGCGGCCCAGCGCGGCGTCGGTCCAGCCGAGCGCGCGGAGCACGGCCAGCTCGGACGCCCGGTCCCGGATGTTCAGGTAGAGCACGTCGGCCACCGCCGCGACGCCGAGCAGCACGACGGCGACGGCCGCGGCGGTGTCCGCGTCCCGCACGCTCAACGAGACGGTGTCGCCGAGCAGGCTGCCCACGATCGCGCCGTGGAAGGCGTACGCCGTGGCGGTGACCAGGGTCAGCGCGGCCACCCCGATGGCCAGCGCGCCGGCCCCCAGCAGTGTCCGCCCCGGCGTGCGGATCAGGTTCGTCACGGCCAGGCCGGGCAGGGTGCGCGGGCGGCGTACCCAGGTGGCCGGTGCCACCGGGCGGCGCAGCGCGGCGGCCGGGTGGGCGCGCGCGGCCCGCAGCGCCGGCACCGACCCCGCCACCAGAGCCAGCAGCAGGGCCACCGGTACGGCCGCCAGCGCCCGCAGCCAGTCGACCTCGACGCCCAGCAGGGCACCGAGCGGGAACGCCAGCCCGACGGCGAGCAGCCCGGCCACCAGGCCCAGCAGGGCCACCTCGCCGAGGACCAGCGCGGCGATGCGCCGGCCCGACCAGCCCAGACAGGCGAGCACGGCGAGTTCGGGACGGCGGTCCCGGACGGCGGCGGAGACCGCGTTGCCGAGGAAGAGAACGCAGACCACCAGCACGAGACCGAACAGCGCCGCGCTCTTGCGGTCGACCGCCCGGGTGATGGTGGAGGCCACCCCGAGCGCCGACCAGTTCTCGGTCAACCGCAGCTCGGGCCGGCCGAAATCGCCGGCCGGCAGGGTGACCGTCTGCGGGGCCGGCGAGGAGCCGAGGGTGATGTCGACGTCCAGGCCGGTGCGGCGGTTGATCTGCTCGGCGATCAGCCGGACCCGCTCGGCCGAGGGTTCGCTCCAGCCGTCCACGTCGGCGACCCGGACCCGGATGGCGCTGATCGGGGCGGCCCGCTGGGGGCCACCCGCGTCGGCCAGCAGCTTCGCGGCGCCGTCCAGGGTGGTCAGGACCAGTGGCGGGGCGGACAGGTAGCCGGCCGGGTTGCCGCTGGGCAGCAGCGGCTGGTTGCCGAGGGCGGTCCGGCTGCGCTCGTCCGCTCCCTGCGCGGTCGGCGGCTCGTACGTCTCCAGGGGCACCTTGCTGAGCTCACCGAAGCCGGTCAGCCGGTCCGGGTCGAACACGCCGACCGCCTGCCAGTGGTAGGTGGCGTCGCCCTCGGGCAGGACCAGCCGGTCCACCTGACGGGAGCCGGTGTCGTCGGTGAGCCAGGGCCGGGACACGGGAAGGCCCTCGTCCCGGTCGCCGAAGATCGCCCGGTCCGGCGGCGACATCCGGGTGATGCGCAGGACGCCGTCGGGTGCGCGTTCGTACTCCACCGGGCCGGGTTGGGCGAGCACCTGGAGATAGCCGCGGCAGCAGAGGTCGAAAGGACCGTCGCCGGGGCCTCCGGCGACCATGGCCCGGTAGCTCTCCGCGACGTCGGACCGGGCGGCGCCGGCCGGGGTGCCCTTCGCGCGCCGCAACGCCTGCTCCAACTCCGCCGGTGGCAGGCCCGCCGGTCGGGCCGTCGGCAGCCTGGTGAGCTGGGTACGCACCGCCCCGTCCAGGAAGGGCCGTCCGGTGACCAGGGCCGGAACGGTCCGGTCGGGGAAGAAGCCGGGCATCGTGGTCTCGGTGAGTGTGTCCGCCGCGTTCAGCGGGCGGCCGTCGACCACGGCGTCGGCGAGGCCGACCAGACGCTGCTCGGCGTCCGGGTCGACGGCGGCGACCAGGAACGGAACGTTCACCGCCTGCTCCAGCACCAGCCGCTCGGTGGTGGTCACGCCGGTGCCGTCGGGGTCGACGGGCGCTCCGAAGGCGCCGTGCGCCGACTCGAAACGACCGTCGGGCAGCAGGCGGACGGCGAGCACGCTCCAGACGTCGCGCTCCGACCAGCCGGGGTTGCCGGTGACCACGGCGCTGCGCGGGTCACAGACCGGCCGGCTGGTCCCGTCCGGCTGGACCTCGCGGGGGACCGGCCCGCACGCGTCGGAGAAGGGGTAGACGCGGCCGTCGTTGTAGGTGGCCGAATCCAGCGCCGCCAGGTCGCCGACGACGTGGAGCAGCGGGTACCGGGTGACGTAGACGTACGTGGGCTTGCCGAGGGCGGAGGAGAGGCCGCGCTCGGCCGTGTACGTCCGGTCGATCCGGATCACCTGGCGGTCGAGGGAACGGTCGACGGCGTCGGTGAGGTCGATCTTCATCGGTACGCGTGACAACGAGTGGCCGAGCATCGCGATCGGTGCGGCCACGTCGAGCCCGGCGACCGTCTTCACCTGCTCGTACTGCTCCAGGGTGATGCCGCCGTAGATGCCGGAGAGGTAGTTGGGGCGGACCAGCCGGCGCTCGGCCTCCAGCGTGGTGCGCGCCCCCGTGGGCCGGACGAGGATGTCGTACGCGGCGCGGGTGTTCCGCTCGACGGCGCCGGTGACCTCCAGCCGGGAGGTGGTGGTGACACCGGTGAGGACGACGAAGCCGGTGGTGGCCACCAGCACGCCGGTCAGCAGCGCCACCGACCGCCCAGCACGGCCACGAAGCTGTCCCCAGACCATCCGGAACATGTCGCGCCTCCCCGTGTGCTGCTCCACACTCTGCGCGATACATTGTCACAATGCAAGACCCGGCCGGGTGGTCCGCCGGCGGCGTCGAACGGAGGAGACGTGGCGATCCAGCACGCGGTCCTGGCCCTGCTCGCCCGCGGCCCGAGCTACGGATACCAGCTCAAGAGCGCCTTCGAGGAGGCGGTCGGCCCGCAGTGGGGCACGCTCAACATCGGCCACCTCTACCAGATCCTCGACCGGCTCTCCCGGGACGGGCTGGTGGTCGCCGAGCGGCATCCCCAACCGGTCAAGCCGGACCGGGTGGTCTACGAGATCACCGCCGCCGGCCGCGACGAGCTGGCCGGCTGGCTCGCCGAGCCGAGCCCGCGCAGCGGCGGCTTCCGGGACGACTTCTTCCTCAAGGTCACCGCCGCGGCCCGCTCCGGGGAGCCGGCGACGGTCCGCACGGTGCTGACCAACCAGCGCGGTCACCTGATGCGGGAGCTGCGCAACCTCGACGGGCTGCGCCGCCGCGCCGAGGACCGGGTCGTCGCGCTGCTCCTCGCCGCGGCCAGCCGGCACGTGGAGGCCGACCTCGCGTTCGTCGACGACGCGGAGGAGGTACTCCTCGCCGACGGCGGGGCCCTGCTGCGTACGCTGCACGCCGCCGGCAGCCCGCCGGCCCCCGACGTGACCGGCCCGACCCGGGCGACCGGCTGAACCGGCCCCCGGGCCGCGCCGCCCGCCGCCCGCGAGCGTGGACGACAGCCCGCAGCGGCGGGGACGTCAGGCCGCGGCGGCGGCAACGTCAGGCCGCGGCGGCGGCGATGTCAGGCCGTCGGCAGGCGGCGTAGGAAGCGGTCAGCCAGCTCGGTGACCTGGTCGGCGTCCAGCTCCAGCGCCGGGCCGGCCACCGTCACCTCCGCCAGGGCCAGCCCCGGGGTGTCCGTGTCCCGCCAGTTGCCCACGAACCAGGTCTTCTCCTCCTCGGCCAGGGCCAGCGCGGCGTCGTTGAGCGCGTCCGCCGGGTACGGCAGCCAGAACCGGAACTGGTGGGTGTGCGGCGGAGCGGGGAAGACCCGGGCGCCGGGCAGCGCGGCCAGCGCCCCGGCGACCACCCGGGCGTGGGCGACGTAGCCGGGCAGGCGCGGCAGCTCGTCGTCGAGCCCGTGCAGCGCGGCCAGCGCCGCCGGCCACTGCTGGAAGAGGTTGCCGCCGTAGCGGTGCCGCCAGGCCCGGGCGTAACCGGCCAGCTCGGCGTCGCCGGCCAGCACCGCTCCCGAGGTGCCGCCGAGCGACTTGTAGAGCGAGACGTAGACGCTGTCGACCAGCCCGGTCACCGCCGCGGCGGGGCGGCCCAGGTGGACGGTCGACTCCCACAGCCGGGCGCCGTCCACGTGCACGCGGGCGCCCCGCGCCCGCGCCGCGGCGACGACCGCCGCGAACTCCTCCCAGTTGGGCAGGACGAACCCGGCGTCGCGCAGCGGCAGCTCGATCAGCAGCGTGCCGAACGGCTCGGCGAGACCGGCGACCTCCCCGGCGGTGGGGCACCGGACGCCGTCCGGGGTGCGGACCGCCCGCAGGCCGGTCAGGACGGCGTACGCGTCCCGCTCGTGGACCAGCGGGTGGCTGAGCGGGTGCAGGGCGACCGCGTCGCGGCCGGTCAGCTCGGCGCCGTGCCGGAGGGCGACCTGCTGGGCCATGGTCCCGGTGGGGAACAGGACGGCGGCCTCGCAGCCGAGCAGGTCGGCCACCCGGTGCTCGACCGCCTCGGCCGGGCCGCCCTCGCCGTAGACGTCGGGGAGCCCGTCGTCCGGCAGCACGGCCCGCATCGCGGCCAGCCGCTCGCCCATCGTCGACGGGCGCGTCCCGGACAGGACCACGTCGCAGCCCCGCAGGGCGGTGAGCTGGCGGACCCGGTCGTCCGCCGCGCCGCTCATCGCGCCGCTCCCAGGGCGCGCAGCCGGGTGACCGCCTCGGTCAGCACCTCCGGCCGTTTGCAGAAGGCGAACCGGACCAGCCGCCGGCCCGCGTCCGGGTCGTCGTAGAAGACCTGGGTCGGTACGGCCACGACGCCGCAGCGTTCCGGCAGCGACCGGCAGAACTCCACGCCGTCCCGGCCGCCGAGCGGCGTGACGTCGGCGGTGACGAAGTACGTGCCCTCCGGGGCGTAGACCTCGAAGCCCGCGTCGGCGAGACCGGCGACGAGCTGGTCCCGGCGGGCCCGCATCCCGTCGAGGTAACCGGTGAAGTACGCGTCGGGCAGGCCGAGGGCGACCGCGACCGCCGGTTGCAGCGGGGCGGCGTTGACGAAGGTCAGGAACTGCTTGACCCGCAGCACCGCGGAGACGAGCGGCGCCGGGCCGCTCACCCAGCCGACCTTCCAGCCGGTGCAGGAGAACGTCTTGCCGGCGGAGGAGATCCGCAGCGTCCGCTCCCGCATCCCGGGCAGCGTCGCGAGCGGGACGTGTCCGGAGGTGGCGTCGTCGAACACCAGGTGCTCGTACACCTCGTCGGTGACCGCGTACGCGCCGTGCTCCTGGCACAGCTCGGCGACCAGGGCGAGTTCGGCCGGGGTGAACACCTTCCCGGTCGGGTTGTGCGGCGAGTTCAGCAGCACCAGCCGGGTACGCGGTCCGAACGCCGCGCGCAGCGCGTCCGGGTCGAACGCGTACCGGCCGTCGGCGTCGGGTCGCAGCGTGACCGGCCGCCGGACCGCGCCGGCCAGCGCGATCGAGGCGGCGTACGAGTCGTAGTACGGCTCGAAGCAGACCACCTCGTCGCCCGACTCGCAGAGAGCGAGGATGGCCGCCGCGATCGCCTCGGTGGCGCCCACGGTCACCACGATCTCGCCGTCCGGGTCGTACTCCAGGCCCCAGAACCGGCGCTGGTGCGCCGCGACGGCGGCGCGCAGTGCCGGGATGCCCGGGCCCGGCGGGTACTGGTTCTGCCCGCCGCGCAGCGCCTCGGCCGCGGCCGCCAGCATCTCCGGCGGCCCGTCGCTGTCCGGGAAGCCCTGGCCCAGGTTCACCGCCCCGGTGCGGACGGCGAGGGCGGACATCTCGGCGAAGATCGTCGTCCCGAACGGGCGCATCCGGGCCACCAGGGGATCGACGTGTGCGGTCGTCACGTCCGCCAGCCTACGGACTGTCCGTGCCGGTTCAACCGGACGCGGTCGCCGACGGTGGTTCGTCACCCAGCGTGACGGAGCATTCCATTCGCTCAAAGTCGCTGATCGTTTACCCGTCTTTCGAGCAGGCGCGATGAGCGAAGCTGGGTTAGGCTGCCACCCATGTGTGGAATCGTGGGGTACGCCGGCACGCGCCCGGCACTCGGCATCGTGCTCGACGGGTTGCGGCGGCTGGAGTACCGCGGCTACGACTCGGCCGGCGTCGCCGTCGTCTGCGACGACGAACTGCTGACCGAGAAGAAGGCCGGCAAGCTGGCCAACCTGGAGAAGGTGCTCTCCGAGCGGGCCGCCGAGGACCCGGAGTCCTGCGCCGCGTCCCCGATCGGCATCGGCGACGGCACCACCGGCATCGGCCACACCCGCTGGGCCACCCACGGCGGCCCCACCGACCGCAACGCCCACCCCCACCTGTCCCCGGACGGGCGGGTCGCGGTGATCCACAACGGCATCATCGAGAACTTCGCGAAGCTGCGCGCCGAGCTGGAGGCCGACGGCGTCCAGTTCACCAGCGACACCGACACCGAGTGCGCCGCCCACCTGCTCGCCGCCGCCCTGGCCGACCTGCGCGCGGCCGGCCACCCCGCCGGCCCGCAGCTGCTCGCCGCCGGCATGCGGGTCGTCTGCCAGCGCCTGGAGGGCGCGTTCACCCTGCTCGCCGTCGACGCCGGCATCCCCGGCGCCGTGGTCGGCGCGCGGCGCAACTCACCGCTGGTCGTCGGCCGGGGCGACGGCGAGAACTACCTCGCCAGCGACGTCGCCGCGTTCATCGAGCACACCCGCGACGCGGTCGAGCTGGGCCAGGACCAGATCGTCCTGATCACCGGCGACACCATCGAGATCACCGACTTCGACGGCCAGCCCGCCAGCGGCAAGGACTTCCACATCGACTGGGACTCCTCCGCCGCCGAGAAGGGCGGCTACGACTGGTTCATGCTCAAGGAGATCGAGGAGCAGCCGCAGGCCGTCGCCGACACGCTGCTCGGCCGGCTCACCGAGTCCGGCGAGATCATGCTCGACGAGGTCCGCCTCTCCGACCAGGACCTGCGGGACGTCGACAAGATCTTCATCGTCGCCTGCGGCACCGCGTACCACTCCGGGCTGGTCGCCAAGTACGCCATCGAGCACTGGACCCGGATCCCCTGCGAGGTGGAGCTGGCCAGCGAGTTCCGCTACCGGGACCCGGTGCTCGACCGGTCCACGCTGATCGTGGTGATCTCGCAGTCCGGCGAGACGATGGACACCCTGATGGCGCTGCGGCACGCCAAGGAGCAGAAGGCCCGCGTGCTGGCCATCTGCAACACCAACGGCTCCACCATCCCCCGCGAGTCCGACGCGGTCCTCTACACCCACGGCGGTCCCGAGATCGCCGTCGCCTCCACCAAGGCATTCCTCACCCAGCTCGTCGCCTGCTACCTGATCGGCCTGCACCTCGCGCAGGTGCGCGGCATCAAGTTCGCCGACGAGGTGGCCGCCGTCGTCGAGCAGCTCCACCAGGTGCCGGGCAAGCTGCGTGACCTGCTGGCCCGGATCGAGCCGGTACGCGAGCTGGCCCGCGAGCTGAAGTCCGAGCCGACGGTGCTCTTCATCGGCCGCCACGTCGGCTACCCGGTGGCGCTGGAGGGCGCGCTGAAGCTCAAGGAGCTGGCCTACATGCACGCCGAGGGCTTCGCCGCCGGCGAACTGAAGCACGGCCCGATCGCGCTGATCGACAAGGGCACGCCGGTGATCTGCATCGTCCCGTCGCCGGTCGGCCGGGGAATGCTGCACGACAAGGTGGTCTCCAACATCCAGGAGGTCCGCGCGCGCGGCGCCCGGACCATCGTCATCGCGGAGGAGGGGGACGAGGCCGTCGTCCGGTACGCCGACCACCTCATCCGCGTCCCGCGTACGCCGACCCTGCTCGCGCCGCTGGTTACCACCGTCCCGCTGCAGGTCCTCGCGGCGGAGATCGCCGCCGCCCGGGGGCACGACGTCGACCAGCCCCGCAACCTGGCGAAGTCCGTCACGGTCGAGTGAGACGACGTCGCCTGCCGGACCGGCTCCCGGCCCGGCGGGTGACCTCGTCAGCGCCCGAGAACGACCCGCGCCATGCCGTCCAGCGCGGGATTGTCGGGATGCCAGTAGCCGGTGTGGCCGTACCGGCCGCTGGGGAACGTGCGGCCACCGAAACCCGGGTCGGCCGGGTCGCGCCCGAACCACAACTGCCGGTCCGGCCCCTCCAGCAGCGCCAGCGCCGCGCCGAGCGGTGACGCGCCCAGCAGGGGCCGCCGCAGCAGGTCGTCCGGAGAGCGGACCAGCCGGATCACGTCGTCGGGTGCCGTGCTCGCCCACACCGCGCCCGGCGGCAGACCCAGCTCGCGGGCGTGGTCCGCCCCGACACCGGGGGAACCGAGGAAGACCAGCGCGTCGGCGGCGAGCCCGTGGTCGCGGGCCGCGGCGCCCACGACCAGCGAGCCGTAGCTGTGCCCGAGCACGCTCCGCCGCGCCTCCGGGCCCTCGTGGGTGGCGCCCAGCCCTTCCTGGAACCGGTGCAGCGCCGGCCCCGCGTCGCCCGCCCGCCCCGGCCACGCCGCCTCGTGCAGGAAGTCCGGGGCGTCGTAGTCCAGCCAGAGCACCGCCGCGGCCTCGGCCTCCGGGGCCAGGGCCGCGCACCGGGACAGCACCCGGGCCGCCCGGTCCAACTCGCCGGAGACGTCGTCCAGGCCGGCCGTCATGCCCGGCACGTAGGTCAGCACCGGCCCGCTGCGGTCCGGGTTGCCCAGGGCCACGACGGCCCGGCCCTCGCCCTGCGTGGCCAGCCCGAGCAGGTACGCCCGCGGGCCCTCGCTGGCCGCCAGCCGGGCGGCCACCGCGTCCAACCCGGCGAGTGCCGCGTCGACCCGGCGCAGGCCGACCAGCTGGACCGGCCCGGGCGGTACCCGGTCGAGCAGGCGGCGGCGGGCGCTCAGCAACTCGTCGCGCCGCTGCCCGAGCAGCAGCCGGTTGGCCTGGTCCCGGGCCGCGACCGGCACCCCGTCGAGACGGCCGGTCCGCTCCGGCTCGTACGCCACCAGCCACCGGCGTTGCGCCGGGGTGAGCCCCGCCCACCAGGCCCGGACCGCCGCCGGAGCGGCGTCGGGGCCGGGCCGCCCGGGTGGGGGCGGTGCGACCCAACCGGATC
>JAEYGD010000300.1 GCA_023402505.1 Actinomycetes bacterium | reverse complement strand
CCAGCGGCCCGCGAACCCATCGCCGTCTTTTGCTGCTAGGCGGCGGTGTCGTCGCGGGGGATGAGGTCGGCGGCGGCGTCGGCGCTTCCGCGCTCGAGTTCGAGGATGACGCTGGTGTAGGTGTCGGAGGTCAGGCCGATGGTGGAGTGGCCGAGGGTTTCCTGGACTTCTTTCATGTCGGCGCCGCCGTGGCGGAGGTAGGTGGCGGCGCAGTGGCGCAGGTCGTGCAGCCGCACGGGCGGCAGCCCGGCCTTGGCGACGAGGTGGTCGAAGCGGTCGCTGATGGTTTGTGGGTGCCACGGCTTGCCGTCGGGGCGGACGAAGAACAGTCCGGTGTCGGGCCAGTCGGTGCCGTTGACGCTCTGCCAGCGGCGGCGCATGTCGAGGTAGGCGCGCAGGACGGCGATGGTCTTCGGGCCGAGGGGGACCATCCGGTCACCGGCGTCGCTCTTGACGGGGCGGGTGATGGGTGTGTAGCCGACGGTGGTGATCTGTTCGACGACGGTGAGGTAGCCGGCGTCGAGGTCGACGTCGTGGTCGCGAAGCCCGCACGCCTCCCCGCGCCGCAGGCCGCGGTGCAGGATGAGCAGGAACATCGCGTAGAGGACGATGTCGTGGCGTTCGGCGTGGTCGAGGAACCGCCCGGCCTGTGCGGGCATCCACACCATCACCGGGCTGGGACGTTTCCCGGTGGCCTGCCAGTGCTCGACCGCCTTGGCGGTCCACACCCGTGCTTTGGGTCGTTTCGCGGTGGGTAGTTCGACGCCGAGGGCGGGGTTGGTGGGGATCAGTTTGGCCCGCACGACGGCGTCGTTGAGGGCCTTGCGCAAGGTGCCGTAGAGCCGCTGGATGCTGGAGGCTCCCATCGGCCGCACGCCTTTGACCTTGGCTCCTATGTCGGGGTCGGTGCTGGCGCGGGCGGCGCGGATGGCGTCCTGCTGGCGGCCGATCGCGGTGAACATGGCCTCGATGTGGGCGGTGCGCAGGCTCTGGATGGGGATTTTCCCGAGGTGGGGGACCAGGTACAGGCGGATGTGGTCGGAGTAGCCGCGGACGGTCTTCTCCGCCAGCCCGCGCCGTCCTTCCAGCCAGGCGGTGAGGTACTCGCCGGTGGTGGTGGGCACGGACGCGGGCACGCCGGCGCGGATGCGGGCGGCGACCGCGTCGCGGTCGGGCAGCGGGGTGCCGGGCCGGCAGGCGTGCAGCAGATCCCCGACCTGTACGGCGAGGTCGTGGTCGCCGTCAGCGAGGTCGAGAAGCGCGCGGGCGTGGCGCAGTTCCGCGGTGGCGGCGTCGCGGCTGTCCAAGCCGGAGCGGCGCAGTTGCCGGCGCGGCTGCGTGGGCCGGATGGGCAGTTCGATCTGGTATCCCCACCCCCCGTGGGTGGGGTGCCAGCCGCCGCCGGGGCGGCGTAGCCTCGGGCACCGGCTGCCGAGCCGCTTACCGGTGTCCGGGTCGGTGCAGGTGCAGCGTTTGGTGATGGCCCCTTCGGGGTTGCGGGCGCGGGTCACGGTTCCTTCTCTCCGTCACCGCCGCTGTGCGGCGGGTCGATGCTGCTGATTTCGTGGTGGTGATCGACGCTTCGCATGCCGCCCGAGGTCAAGTCGCCGGAGGAGGGCTGCAGGCCGAGGGCGGTGAGGATGCCGGCGACGGGCACCTTGTAGCGGGCACCGACCCGGATGACGGGCGCCGGGAAGCCGCCGGTGCGGGCGAGTTCGTAGGACAGTGCGCGTCCCAGGCCGAAGACACGGCCGGCGGTGGGCAGGTCGGTGATCGCGCCGAGCGCGCGGATGCGCTCCTCGCTCCACACCTCGCCCCGGCCGTCTCGAGTGTTGGGGGTGTCGCTGTGGTTGGTATTGCGGCTGTTCACGGACGGGTACTCCTGACTTCTAGTGGAAGGGCATTGGGTGATATCGACGCGGCTCGGCTGGGTCCACGCACCGCGACTTCGTGTTGTCAGGGAGGGGGTGCTGGATTCCGTCTGCGCGCACGTGCTGGGAGTCCGCAGACGTTGGGCGCGGGTGACGGATGTTGCTCCCCCGGGCATCCAGGAACGAGCGGCGGGGACGCGGCCCACCCGGCTGCCCCCAGCCACGGACTCTGGGGTCGGTGGCGTGACCTGCGGGAGCGCGGCAATCGCTAATGGTGGCCCTTCGGACCGCACGCGACGCCTGCCCGCCACTGCGTTGTCGGGCAGCGGCGGGCAGGTTGGGGAGAAGCTGCTCGCGTGCGGTGGACAGGCTGCTCTGGGATGTGGATCAGGTGGTCAGCGCCAGGACGTGGCTGATCATCTCGGTCCAGGCGACGCCGAGGGCTGGGGTCGTCGTCGAAGCAGAAGACGACGTGGGACAAGTCGAACGCCCTGCCGTAGCCGTCGAGAAACGCCCAGCTGGTCGCTGGCCGATCCGCCGCCACGCGGTGGGGCTGCACGACCAAGCTCCATCGATTACCGTGCAGCACGACCGCGACAGGATCGCCGCGCAGATGCCGGCCTACCCGCACGCTTCCGGGCGGCGGTGCGGCAGCCACCTGCGCTGCTTCAGCAATGACGTCGGGTGCTTCAGGAATGAGGTCCATCGGTACGGCAAGGACGACCTCGCCGAGGAGAGGATGGCGGCCCTGCCGGGCGGCCTCGGCCAGCTCGCTGCCGAGCTGGTCGGCTGCCCGACGCCGGTCACGCTGACCGACTGTCAACGACGGGATGGAGATCGTCGCTGGTCGCACGACGGACACCGCGAAGGTCCGCCGGTTGCGGCGGCGCGGGCCCGAGGGTGCGCGCCGGGCCGGCGTCGAGGCAGCGGCCGGGTCATGAGGGTGGTTGCCGGACATGATTCCTCCTTCTTGACCGAGAGATGAGCCGGGGCGGGCGGCAGCCGAAGGC
>JAEYGD010000311.1 GCA_023402505.1 Actinomycetes bacterium | reverse complement strand
CCGGCCGGGTTCCTGCGGGCGGCTCGCGGGCTGCCCACCGTGATCGGGCTGCGCGGGCTGGCCTCCGCCGCGTTCGTCGGCGCCGAGGTGGTGATCCCGCTGATGCTCTCCCGCGAGCGGGGCCTGTCGCCCACGGCCGCCGGGTTGGTGCTTACCGTCGGCGCGCTCGCCTGGTCGGCGGGCTCGTGGACGCAGAGCCGGGTGGCGGTGCCCCGGTCCCGGGCGACCCTGCCGGCAATCGGTCTCACCTGCATCACCGTGGGGATCGCGGTGGTGCCGCTCGCCCTGGTGCCGGCCGTGCCGTTGTGGGTGGCGGTGCTGGGCTGGGCAGGCGCCGGGCTCGGGATGGGGCTGCTCTACCCGTCGCTGTCGGCGCTGACGCTGGAGTTGTCCGCCCCCGGTGAGCAGGGCCGCAACAGCTCGTCGCTGCAACTGGGTGACTCGCTGTTCGCGGCGACCGTGCTGGCGCTGACCGGCGCGGTGCTCGCCGCCGGTGCCGTACCTGGCCCGGCCAGCTTCGCCGGAACGCTGGCGGTGGCCGCCGGGCTGGCGCTGCTCGGTGCCCTGCTCGCCCGGCGCGTGGTCCCGGCACCCTGAATCCCTCCGCCCGGCCGGCGGTGTCCGAGCCGCGCTGATGCGTCCGCCCGGCCGGCGGTGGTCCCGGCGCACTGATCCGGCGGGACCGGCCCGGCGGTGGTCGCGGCGCCGTGATCCGCCGGTCCAGCCCGGTGCCGTCGCGATCCGCTGATCCGGCCCGGCGGCCGGGGAAGGCCGCGAGGATGGCGGGGGATGGACTTCGTCGGCACGTTCCCGCTGGCGGTCGTGATGGTCACCGGGACACCGCTGGTCGCGGCGGTGTTCCTCGCGTCGGCCGAGCGGCCGCGTGCCGCCTCGCTGGGGTACCTCGGCGGCGCGGCCCTCGTGGTGGCCGGCGGCACGACGCTGAGCTGGCTGGCCACCCGCGCGATCAAGGTCAACCTGACCGCCGGCGGCGTCGCGGGCCGCCGCGCGGTGGAGACCGGGATCGACTGGTTCGTGCTGGCCGTGCTGGCCGTCCTCGCGGTGGTGGTGTTCCTGCGCCGGCACTCGGCGGGCCCGCCGTCCTGGATGGGCCGGCTGCGACGGGCCGGCCCGGCGTACGCGGCGCGGCTGGCGGCGCTGCTGCTGGGCGCGATGCCGACCGACGACCTCACCATGCTGAGCGTGGGCGCGAGCACCGCCCGGCACGACCTGCCGTGGTGGCACCTGTTGCCGTTCGTGCTGGTGACCGTGCTGCTGCTCGCTCTGCCTCTGCTGGCGCTGCTCCTGCTGGGATCGCGGGCCGCCGCGGTGCTGCCCCGGATGCGGGACTGGGCGGACCGGCACTCCTGGGTGATCAGCGAGGTGGTGATCGCGTTCTTCGCGGTGCTGACCGTGCTGGAGATGTCGCGGTGAGCCGGGTCTCGCCGCGTCACGTCGCCCCGGGCGGTCCCGTCGGTCTGGGGTGGATCTCTCGAAGGAGGACGGCATGCGGGTTCTGGTGACCGGGGCGGGCGGGCGGCTCGGGCGGGTCGTGGTGCCGCGCCTGGTCGAGGAGGGCTGGCTGGTGCGCGCGACCAGCCGGCACGCGCGTGACGAGCCGCCCGTCGAGTGGGTGACGGTCGACCTGGCGACCGGGGACGGGTTGGTTTCGGCGGTCACCGGGGTGGACGTGGTCCTGCACCTGGCGTCGGCGCCGAACGGCCGGCAGACGCACCGGGTCGACGTGCTCGGCACCCGCCGGCTGGTCGTCGCGGCGGGTCAGGCCGGCGTACGGCACCTGGTGTACGTGTCGATCGTCGGGGTGGACCGGGTGCCCATCCCGTACTACCGGCACAAGCTCGCCGCCGAGCAGGTGGTGGCGGCCGGTCCGGTGCCGTGGACGGTGCTGCGGGCCACCCAGTTCGGCGGGTTCCTGGACGAGTTGCTGCGCGGCGCGAGCCGCCTCGGCCCGGTCATCGGGGACCCGGCGATCGTCGCGCAGCCGGTCGATCCCCGGGACGTCGCGGAGCGGCTCGTGCAGCGGGTCACCGCCGGTCCGCTGTACAGCATCGAGGAGTACGGCGGACCGCAGGTGCTCCGCTTCGACGAGGCGGTGCGGGCCTGGAACGCGGCCAGGGGCACCCGACGCCGGCTGCTGCCGGTACGCGTACCGGGGCGGCTCGGCCGGGAACTGCGCACGGGGGGTCTGGTCACCGAGACCGGCCCGCACGGGTCGCGGACCTGGTCGGAGTACCTGAGCGACACGTACGGGGGAACCCGCGCAAAGTGAACGTTCCACCGGTTCGCGTCCGACCTACGGTGGCGCCATGTTCACCCTGGTCACCACCGTGGTTCTGTACGTCGGCGGCTTCGTCTTCCTCTACGGCGTGATCCGCCTCGCGATCCGGCACGCCCTGGAGGAGATGGAGGTGCGCCGGATCCAGGCCGAACGCGCCGAGGAGTTGGCCTCCCACCGCGACCGGACCCTGCTCCGCGAGAACGGTTTCCTCACCGGCAGCTGAGGCGCGGGGACCGGAACGCCGCCCGGCGGGGGACCCGGAACGCCCTCCGGGCGGGGACCGGAATGCCGCCCGGCGCGGAGACCGGAACGCGCCCCGCGGTGCCGGTCGGTGCTCGACGCCCGCGACGGGGTGCGAGGATCGCAACCGTGATGGGGACGCTGAAGACCGAACCCGCCCTGAGCCGGCCGGACCTGCTGGCCGCGCCGGTGGCCGACGCTCTCGGGCAGTGGCCGGCCGACGCGCCGGTGGACGTCGGCGCCGTGCTGGTGGCGCCGATCGACGCCGGCCTCGCCGACACGGCGGAGTTCTGCGCGGCGTACGAGGTGGGTCTGCACGAGTCGGCCAACTGCGTGGTGGTGGCCGGCAAGCGCGAGGGTGTGGTCCGGTACGCGGCCTGCGTCGTGCTCGCCACCACCCGGGCCGACGTGAACGGCGTGGTCCGGCGGGTGCTCGACGTGCGCAAGGCGAGTTTCGCCCCGACGGCCGACGCGGTCGAGCTGACCGGCATGGAGTACGGCGGCATCACGCCTATCGGCCTGCCGGAGCAGTGGCCGATCCTGGTCGACGCCCGGGTGGTCGCCACCCCGCACGTGATCATCGGTTCCGGCGTACGGCACAGCAAGATCGCGCTGCCCGGCCCGGCGCTCGGGGCGCTGCCGCACGCCCGCGTGCTGGAGGACCTGGCCCGTCCCGTCTGACGGCAGCTATCGCGGTCGATCTGGTTGCACGTGAAACATCGCGTCAGGCGGCCGACTCGCGGCGCTCCACCTCGGTGAGCGCGCCGAGCAGGGTCTCCGGCTCCTGGGCGCCGACGACGGCGTACCTGCCGGCCAGCACGAAGGTCGGGACGCTCGTGACGCCGAGCTGCCGCGCGGCGGCCAGGTCGGCCCGGACGTCGGCGATCCGCTCGTCGGAGTCGAGGAACGCGCGCGCCTCGGCGGCGTCCAGGCCGACCTCGCCGGCGAGCGCGGCCAGCGCCGCCCGGGAGCCGACGTCGACGCCGTCGCTGAAGTGTGCGCGGTAGAGCGCCTCGACGGTCTCCCCGGCACGCCCCCGTCCGGTCGCCCAGGAGACCAGCCGGTGGGCGTCGAAGGTGTTCGCGGCGACGGCCCGATGGAAGTCGAGCTGGAGGCCCACTCCGGCGGCGACCTGGGTGACCTGGTCGGCCATCTGCGTCGCGCGTTCCCGGCCGCCGAACTTGGTGGCCAGCGCGTCGAGCAACGGCAGCGGCTCGGGCACCGGCGACGGATCGAGCTGGAACGGCCGGTAATGGACGGTCACGTCACCGTCGTACGTCGCGAGGGCCTGCTCCAGCCGGCGCTTGCCGATGTAGCACCAGGGGCAGACCACGTCGGCGTAGATCTCGATCTCCATGCCTCGGGACAACTCCCTGCTCAGCTCGTCTGTTCCCGGACCTGCCGCTTGAGCCGGGCCAGGATCGCGGTGCCGCCCCGCACCCGCAGCGGGCTGATCGCCTGCGCGAGCCCCATCCGCTGGTAGAGGTCGTCGGGGACGGCCAGCACCTGCTCCGGGGTGGCACCGGCGAGGCCCTCGGCGAGGATGCCGGCGAACGCCCGGGTGGTGGGCGCCTCGGGTGGGCAGTCGAAGAGCGTCTCGACGGTCTTCTCCGGGGTGACCCGTGCCCGCAGGAAGAACGCCGTCTGGCACTCCGGGACCTGCTCCATGCCCTCGCGGTCGGCGTGCTCGGGCGGCAGCGGCGGGATGACGTCGGCGTACTCCAGCAGCATTTCCAGCACGACGTCGCGCGGGGCAGCCGCGAACTCGTCGACGATCTCGGCCAGCCGGGTGGGCATCTCGGACATCCCGCCAGGCTACCGCTGCCGGGTGAGATCAGCCGGGGCCACCGGGATGCCGTCGTGCGGCGGCCGGCCGGAACGCCCAGCCGCCCGCCGCACGAGGGCGCGGTCACACCGTCGGGGCCTGCTCGCTGATCTGGCCCAGCGCGGACTGCGGGTCGAGCTGCATGGCGAGGTCCCCGAGGGAGACGATGCCGACCAGCTTCCGCTCGCTGTCGCAGACCAGCACCCGCCGCACACCGCGTTCCCGCATCAGCGCCGCCGCCTCGCCCGCCGTGCAGTTCTGCTCGATCATCACGACCTCGCGGGTGATGACGGACCCGATCGTCGTGGTGGCCGGGTCGCTGCGCTCGGCGACCGCCCGGACCACGATGTCGCGGTCGGTGAGCATCCCGGCGAGGGTGGCTCCCTCGGTGACCACCACATCGCCGATGTCGGCCTCTTTCATCACCTTCGCCGCCTCGTCCAGGGTGGTCTCCGCCGGCAGGTAGATGACCTGCTTCGTCATCACGTCGCTGACCTTGTAACCGGTCATGAGAGCCCTCCAGAAACGTTTCCGCCCGATCGGGATGCGGTACCCCGTGACACCCTGACTACACCCCACGCACCTCGGCCACCAAGCGTTCGACGATGCCGTCCAGCGGCAATTCGGCGCGTTCACCGGTGGCGCGGTCGCGCAGTTCGGCGTACCCGTCGGCGAGACGGCGGCCGACCACGACGGCGCGCGGGATCCCGACCAGCTCCGCGTCGGTGAACTTCACCCCGGCGGACACGTGCGTCCGGTCGTCGACCAGCACCCGCAGGCCGGCGGCGGCGAGCCGTCCGCCCAGGTGCAGCGCCGCCTCCAGTTGCGGCCCCTTGCCCGCCGCCACCAGGTGTACGTCGCACGGCGCGACCGCCGCCGGCCAGACCAGCCCCCGCTCGTCGTGGTGCTGTTCGGCGATCGACGCGACCGCCCGGGACACCCCGATGCCGTAGCAGCCCATCGTGGGCCGGACCGGCTTGCCCGCCGGGCCGAGCACGTCGAGCGCGAACGCGTCGGTGTAGCGGCGGCCGAGCTGGAAGATGTGCCCGATCTCGATGCCCCGGCGCAGCGTCAACTCCCCGGTGCCGCAGCCCGGGCAGGGGTCACCCGGCCGGACCTCGGCCGCCTCGACCGTGCCGTCGGGCACGAAGTCCCGGCCGCAGACGACGTTCGTGGCGTGCCGGCCCGGCTCGTTGGCGCCGGTCAGCCAGGCCGTGCCGGGCACCACCCGGGGGTCGACCAGGTAGCGGATCCCGAGCTTCGCCATCACCTGCGGCCCGATGTAGCCACGCACCAGTTCGGGGTGGCCGTCCCAGCCGTCGAAGACCGTGACGGTGGCCGGGGCGAGCGCCGCGTCGACCCGCTTCAGGTCCACCTCACGGTCCCCGGGCACACCGATGACCAGCAGGTCCGTCTCGTCGGTACCGGGCCGGCGCACGGTGAGGACGACGTTCTTCAGCGTGTCGGCGGCCGTCCAGTCGTCCCGGCCGGCGAGCCGGCGGTCGTTGGCCAGGTCGACCAGGCTCGCGATCGTCGGCGTCTCGGGAGTGTCGTGCACCGCCAGCTCCGGCTGCGCCTCCGGATCGCCGGCCGGCGGGGCGGGCGTGGTGACCGCCTCGGTGTTGGCCGCGTAGTCGCAGGCGGTGCAGCCGACGTAGGTGTCCTCGCCGACCTCGGCCGCCGCCAGGAACTCCTCCGACGCCGAGCCGCCCATCGCCCCCGACATCGCGTGCACGACCGTGTAGTCCAGGCCGAGCCGGTCGAAGATCCGCCGGTACGCGGCGCGGTGCCGGTCGTACGCCGCCTGCAGGCCCGTCTCGTCGAGGTCGAACGAGTAGGCGTCCTTCATCAGGAACTCGCGCCCGCGCAGCAGGCCGGCCCGCGGCCGGGCCTCGTCCCGGAACTTCGTCTGCACCTGGAACAGCGTCACCGGGAAGTCCCGGTACGAGGTGAACAGGTCCTTCACCAGGAGCGTCGCCAACTCCTCGTGGGTCGGGGCGAGCAGATGCGCCGCGCCCCGCCGGTCGGCGAGCGTGAAGATGTCGTCGCCGTACGCCGTCCACCGCCCGCTGACCTGGTACGGCTCCGCCGGCAGCAGCGCCGGGAAGTGCACCTCCTGGTCGCCGATCGCGAGCATCTCCGCCCGGATCACCTCGGTGACCCGGTCCAGCACGAGCCGGCCCAGCGGCAGCCAGGTGTACCCGCCCGGGGCGGCGCGGCGGATGTAGCCGGCGCGCAGCAGGAGCCGATGGCTCGGCACCTCCGCGTCCGCCGGATCCTCGCGCAGGGTCCGGAGCAGCAGAGTGGACATCCGTAGCAGCATTGCCGCAGCGTACGACCACGCCGGCGGGGACGGCGATCCGATTCCGCCGGCCGGGCGTCGCGTCACGCCGGGCTGTCGCCGGGGTCGCTCAGCCCGGCCCGGTGGGCGATGACGGCCAGGGCCGTGCGGTCCCGGGCGTCGAGCTTGGTGAGCAGCCGGCTGACGTACGTGCGGGCCGTCGCCGGGCTGATGAAGAGCGCCCGCCCGATCTCGTCGTTCGTCTCGCCCAGGCCGACCCGGGCCAGGACGGCCCGTTCCCGCTCGGTGAGCCGTGCCAGCCGTGGGTCCGGCCGGGGCCGGCGCGGGGTGGCGGCGAGCTGCTCCATCACCCGGCGCGCGACGGTCGGGGAGAGCAGGTTCCCGCCCGCCGCGGCGGTGCGGACGGCGCGGCGCAGGTCGTCCGACGGGGTGTCCTTCAGCAGGTATCCGGCCGCGCCGAGGGTGATCGCCTCGATGATGTCGTCATCGTCGTCGAAGGTGGTGAGGATCAGCACCCGCGACCCCGCCAGGGCGGGATCGGCGCGGATCGCCGCGGTGGCCGCCAGGCCGTCCATCCCGGGCATGCGGACGTCCATGAGTACGACGTCCGGCCGGAACTCCCGAGCCAGGCGCACGGCGGCCCGCCCGTCGGCCGCCTCGCCGACGACGGTGATCTCCGGGTCGGCCCGCAGCAGCGTACGGATGCCGGCCCGGACCAGGTCCTGGTCGTCGACGACGAGCACGGTGGTCACGACGGGACCGCCAGCGGCAGGGCGGCCCGGACGACGAAGCCCGTGCCCCGGTGTTCGGCGGTGAGGGTGCCGCCCAGTGCCTGGGCGCGTTCGCGCATGCCGGCGATCCCGTGCCCGGCGGTGCTCCGGTCGGAGTGGGCGGCGGTGCTCCCGGCGCGGGCGGTGTTGCTCCCGCTGGCGTGGACGGCGGTGCCCCGGTCGGCGCGGGCGATGGTGCTCCGGTCGGCGCCGTCGTCGCTGACGGAGAGCGTCAGCCGGGCGTCGTCCTGCCGCACCTGGACGTGGACGCGGCTGCCCGCCGAGTGCTTGACGACGTTGGTGACCGCCTCCTGGACGATCCGGAAGGCCGCGGCCTCCACCGGCGACGGCAGTTCGGCGCCGACCTCCACGTCGACGTCCACGTCGAACCCGGCGGCCGTGGCCGCCCCGGTGACCGTGTCGAGGTTCGCCAGCGAGACGACCGTGCGGCGCCCGTCGTCCCGGGACCGCAGCAGCGCCACGGTCCGGCGCAGGTCGGTCATGCTCCGGGTCGCCGTGGACCGGATCAGGTCCAGGGCCGACCGCACGGCGGTGTCGTCGCGGCCGACGGCCTCGCGGGCGACGTCGGCGTGCAGGGCGATCACCGAGGTGGTGTGGCCGAGGGAGTCGTGCAGGTCCCGCGCGATCGCCACCCGCTCGGCCTGGAGTCGGGCGTCCGCCTCGTGCCGGTACCGTTCGGCGGTCAGCTCGGCGATGCGCCGCGCGTCCGCCTGCGCGGCCCGCCGGGACCGCACACTGTCGCCGAGGGCGATGGCGGCGCCGATCAGCAGGACGTGCCCGGCCAGCTCGTACCCGACGACGACCGAGAAATCCTGGCCCTCGGCGAGGCGGACGGCGACCGACACCACGGTCACCACGGCGGCGGCGACGACCGCGGCGGTGAGCCGGCCCAGCTCGGCGGCGGAGAACAGGGCGGCGGCCACCGGCACGGCCAGACCGACCGCCGGGTAACCGGCGGCGTAGTAGGCGAAGAGACCCAGCACGCTGACGGCGAGCACGACCACCGGGTAGCGGCGGCGGGCGAGCATCAGCGCGCCGAGCCCGACCGCCCACAGGTAGGCCACCGGATCCGGCTCCTGACGGCCGCCCTGGTTGGCGGTGATGACGACGGAAACGGTGATCGCGACACCGGCGCCGATCAGGACGTCGGTGACCCAGGGGTGGATCCCGCGACGTCCCTCCCGTTCGCTCGACTGGCCGGCCACGACGCCAGCGTACGGCCCGGTGTGGTCGCCCGAGAGTCGTCGGGAAGCGATGCCGGTGTCGCTCTCCGACGTACCCGGGACGCGACCGGGGACCGATGGTGGCCGGGCCGCCCGTTCCTAGCGTTGACGTCATGACCTCACCGAACGTCACCAAGCCGTCCCGCCCGACCCTCGGGCTGCCGATGCTCACCCTGCTCGGGTTGGCCCTGCTCGGCCTGCCCCGGGTGGTGCTGCACGACCTGGACGTCGTGCACGAGGGCACCTTCGTCAACCTGCTGCTGGTCGTCGTACCGCCGGCCGTCTGGATCGCGGTCGTCCTGGCGAAGCGGGTGCCCAACCCGTTCCTGACCCTGCTCGCCGTCGGCCTCTGCTACGGCGTGCTGCTGGGGGCGACCCACCAACTGCTGTGGGACGTCGCCTTCGGGGACGATCCGCCCCGGCTCGGCGGCAACCTCACCGACCTCGCCCCGGGCACACAGGACGTGATCCTGCGGATCGGCGCGGCGATCAGCAGCCTCTTCACCGGGGTGATCGTGGGGGCGGTCGCCGGACTGATCGCCTGGGGCCTGAGCAGGATCTCGCCGCGATCCTGACGGCCAACGCTGGTGCTGCTCGACGCCGACGGAACGAAGATCAGTGAGACGCCGGAACGGGCCGCGCTGAAGGGTACGCAGATCCTGGCGGCGCTCGGCGGACGTCCTCCACCAGCGCGGCACCACCGTTGGCCGGTGCGCGTGCGCTGGCCGGACAGAGATCTTGGACAGTTTCCGTTCAGCGCTGACGGTAACTGTCCAAGATCTACGTGCCAGGGGCCGGCGGACCTTCAGCAGGGCTGCGTAAGGGCGTGAAGACAGCCTCGCCGGTTGGGCGAGGCTGGAGTTCCAGGTGTAAAGCTGCGGTGGAGTCAGGGGCGCTTCGCGTGGGCGATGAAGGCGCGCCAGGTTGGCGGGGTGAAGGTGAGGACCGGGCCGGTCGGGTCCTTGCTGTCGCGTACGCCGACGACGCCAGGCAGGTTGTCAGCTACCTCGACGCAGTCGTGTTGAGAACTACGGGTGGACTTGCGCCAAGCTGCGCCGGCCAGCTCCATGACGTGATCACTTCCTTCATCAGCTCGATGGACTGGGTCCGGGACAACGCCTCGCTGCGAACGCTTTCCCACCTCGCCAGCAGGATAGCCAAGTCCTGATCTTTGTTGACCACGTCGCCGCCGAGCTGGGTCTCCTGGCTACCGACCCAGCCGCCGTCGCGGCCCCGAGCCAGCGAGAAGGGGCCAGCTAACCCGACATGCATGGGAACGGTGGCCGGAATGAGGTGAATGTGAATGTTCGGACGTTGGGCGCATTCGATCAGGTGGGCGATCTGCTCCATCATGATCCCCCGGAAACTCTCGTCGGCTCGGCGGAGCGCGGCCTCCTCGATCACCGCGACATACAGCGGCGGGTCGGCATTGAACAGGATTGACTGCCGGTCCATTCGGGCCGACACCCGCCTCTCCAACTCCTCGTCACCGAGCAAGGCGTCGGTCCGAATGATCGCGCGGGCGTAGTTCTCCGTCTGAATCATGCCGTGAACGAGGGAGGGTTGGTAGCAGCGCAACTGCTGCGCCTGCTGGACAGCATCCAGCCACGACAGGAGCCAGTTCGGCTGCCCATCTCGCTCGGCCATCCTGAGCAGGGACGTCAACAGGCCGCCGCTGTCCAGCACCTCGTCCGCCCGCTTGAGGAAGAAGCGGTCGAAGGGCCGCTGCCCCAACTCGATGGCGGACACCTGCGAGTTCGAGAAGTGGACCAGCTTCCCGAACTCCTCCTGGCTGAGTCCGGCCTTCGTCCGCAGCCGGCGTAGCTGCGCCCGGATCAGCTCCGACGTTGGCTCGCCTTCCACAGTTCCTCCACGATCGCCCGGCGCTCCAAGGGGCGGCGGTCACCGAGCGGGCCGCCTTCCCGGGCCCCGCCACGGTCCCCGTCGATGCCTTCCGACCGTAGTCGCCCGATCACCACACTGTCACGCGACGAGGCCCGGCCAGGCAGAGGAGTGGTGATGCTCGACGGTTTCCCCGTACCCCGGCTGGGGCCGCACCCGGACCGGCCCCGCGCCTATCCCGCGGACCGGCCACCGCACCTGCCGCTGCGCCCGCTGTGGGTGTGCCGGGCGTGCGGGGGGCCGTGGCCGTGCGCGGAGGCCCGGCTGCTGCTCAAGATCGAGTACGCGGACCGCCCGGTGGACCTCGCCGTCTACCTGTCCGGGCTCTACCACGAGGCGACGCACGACCTGTTCCGGCTGAACCCGCACGACGGCCCCACGCCACGCGAGCTGTTCGACCGCTTCGTGGCCTGGGGGCCGTACCGTCGGCCGGCGGTCGACGGCCCGCGATGACGTCCGCCACGTTCCGGTGCCAGGGGGCATCGCGGAAGCCTGGGCCGGTGCAAAACTACCGCTGGTAAGAAGCGGCCCTTCCGCTGCCGGACACGACGAGAAGGGCCCTTCCCCTTCACCGGAGGTTGCAGTGAGCTGGCGCAGTTACGTCGCGGTCGGGGACAGCTTCACCGAGGGCATGGACGACGCGTACCCGGACGGCACCTACCGGGGCTGGGCCGACCTGGTCGCCACCCGGCTCGCCGTCGAGGCGGGCCCCGACTTCCGGTACGCGAACCTCGCCATCCGTGGCCGGTTGTTCCCGCGCGTGGTGGACGAGCAGGTCCCCTCCGCGCTGGCGATGAAGCCCGACCTGATCAGTTTCGCCGCCGGCGGCAACGACGTGCTGCGCCGGAACTTCGACCCGGACGCCCTGGTCGCCCGCTTCGACGACGTGGTGCGGCAGCTCCGCTCCGGCGGCGCCGATGTGGTCCTGTTCCGGTTCGCCGACGTGATGGCCCGGCTGCCCGGTCAGCGTCTCGTCGCGCCCCGGGTGCAACTGCTCAACCGGGCGGTCGGCGAGACCGCCGAGCGGCACGGCGCGATCCTGGTCGACCTGTACGCCGACGACACGTACCTCAACCCGATGCTGTGGAGCACGGACCGGCTGCACCTCTCCGCCGCCGGGCACCGGCGGGTGGCCGCCCAGGTGCTGTCCGCGCTCGGGGTGGGCTGCGACGAGGACTGGCTGCTGGTCCCCGAGCGCCCGCTGCCGAAGCCGTGGCTGACCGCACGCGCCGACGACGTCCGGTGGGCCGCCCAACACCTCGTCCCCTGGCTCAGGCGCCGCCTGACCGGCCGCAGCTCCGGCGACACCGTGACGGCGAAACGCCCCACGCTGACCCCCCTGACGGACTGACCCCACCCCCCTTCCCCACCCCCCAACCCCCGCGATCTTGCACTTTCGGCCCCGACAAAACGCTCTCATGGCACAAATCGAGGGCCAAAAGTGCAAGATCGCGAGGGTCAGGGGTGGGGGGTTAGGACAGGTGGGTCCAGGTTTGGGTTTCCAGGGAACCGAGGAGCCAGGTGCCGTCCTGGGTGAAGGTGACGGTGCCGTCGCGGGCCACCTCGACCGTGGCCGGAGTGCGGAAACCCGTCTCCACCGCCAACACGTCGCGTAGTTCGGGCAGGTCCTCGTAACGGTCGGCGCGCCACACGCCCGCCCCGCCGTGCGTACCGGTGAGCACGAGCCGGCCCCCGCCGGCCGCCGCCACCCGGTAGGTGTCGGCCGGCAGAGCACCCCGCTTCCGCCACCGGCCGTCGACCAGCTGCCAGACCGGCTGCGGCGCCGTCGACCCGACCAGCCACACGTCGTGGCCGTCCGGCGAGAGCAGCAGGGTGTCGGCGCCCCGCACCGCCGGCAGCCGTTGCCAGGACGCCGTCCCGTCGGCGCTGACGGCGACGGTGGCCCGCTCGGCGTCGGCAACCGCCACCCAGACCCGCCCGTCCCCGCCCTCGCGCAGCTGGACCTGACCCCTGCCGTCGCCGGCGCTCAGCGGCGGCTGGCCGACCTTCCCCCCGCCGACCCGTCCGATCCGGACATCCGCGCAGTCCCCGCCCGGCGACGGGCAGATCAACCGGTACCCGCCGGCAGTGGCCCACGCGCGCTGCGCGTCGAGGGACGGCGAACGCAGTGAACTGCTGGTGACGGTGGCACCGCCGTCGCCGGTGGACTCGAACCTGTCGCCGGACATGACGACGGCGGTCCGCTCGTCGGGCGCGTACAGCTGGGAACTGCTCTTGACCGGCGGCAGTTCCCGCCCCTGCCAGGTCACACCCCCGTCGGTCGTCCACGCGAGCGTCCGCCGGCACCCCTGGGTCACCTGGTCGGGTCGGTCGCAGGTGTCGAACAGCGCCCAGCCGTGCCGGGCGTCCACGAACCGCAACCTCCGCAACGCGCCGACCGCCCCGGCGACGGTCACCTTCCGTTCGGTCACCGACGGGCCGGTGGTGACGGTGGGCGCCGGAGGCGTCGGCGGTACCGGACCGGCGTCCCGGCCGGCCACCGCGAGCGCCCCCGCGGGACCGCCGACGACCAGGGCGGTGAGCCCGGCGAGCAGGCCGCGACGGCGCCGCCGCCGGTCGCGGACGCGGCGCTGGGCGGCAGCCACACCCGGCGGGCGGAAGGTGGGCGCCGCCTGCCCCTCGAACTCGGCGAAGATCTCGTCCAGGGTCTGCTCACGCACGGTAGACCTCCTCCCGGTCGGCGAGATGACGGGCCAGGGCCGTCCGGCCCCGCGACAGCCAGGACCGCACGGTCCCCTCCGGTACGCGCACCTGGTCGGCGATCTCGGCGACGGTCAGGTGCGCCAGGTGGTGCAGGACGATCGCCCGACGCTGGGCCTCGGGCAGCGTCGCGAGCGCGGCCAGCAACGCCACCCGGTCCGGCCCCGGACCCGGTACGTGCTCCTCGCGCTGCCGCGCCAGGTAGCGGACGGCGGTCCGGACCCGGCGCAGCCGGCTGGTGGCGAGGTTCCAGGCCACCCGGCGGACGAACGCCGACGGATCGTCGTACGTGGCGATCCGGTTCCAGCGTTCCAGCGTCCGGCAGAACGCCTCCTGGGTGAGGTCCTGCGCCTCGGCGTGGTCACCGAGGTACGCGTAGAGCTGCACCGCGAGGCGGTGGAAGTGCGCCTGGTAGAACTCGGTGAAGTCCACCGGCGGTGGGGCGGCCCGGGGTGGCCGTGTGCTCATGTCGGTCCTCGCTGTCGGGCGGGTCTCGCCACTGTCACGTCACACGGTCCGCATCCGTTGCACCCGATCTGGGATGGCGCGTCGGTGGGACACGATCCGGCGTACCTTGGGGATCATGTCTGTGCCGAGCGATCCTGATCCCCGACTCCAGTCCTACGCGGAGCCGCAGCGGCTGGTCACCACCGGCTGGCTGGCCGAGCACCTGGGCGACGACGGCCTCGTCGTCGTCGAGTGCGACGAGGACGTGCTGCTCTACGACACCGGGCACATCCCGGGCGCCATCAAGGTGGACTGGCACACCGAGCTGAACGACCAGGTGACCCGCGACTACCTGGACGCGAAGAGCTTCGCCGACCTGTGCGCGGCCAAGGGCATCGGCCGGGACGACACGGTGGTCTTCTACGGCGACAACTTCAACTGGTGGGCCGCGTACGCCCTCTGGGTGTTCACCCTCTTCGGCCACCCGGACGTGCGGCTGCTCGACGGCGGCCGGCAGAAGTGGATCGCCGAGGGCCGGGAGCTGACCCGCGACAAGCCGACCCGCCCGCGCGCCGAGTACCCGGTGCCGCACCGCGACGACGCCCCGATCCGGGCGTACCGGGAGCACGTGATGGACCACGTCGCCGCCGGCCGGCCGCTGGTGGACGTGCGGTCGCCGGGCGAGTACACGGGCGAGATGCTGCACATGCCCGACTACCCGCAGGAGGGCGCGCTGCGCGGCGGGCACATCCCCGGCGCGGTCAACAAGCCGTGGAAGTCGGCGGCGAACGACGACGGCACCTTCAAGTCGCCGGACGAGCTGAAGGCGATCTACGCCGACCAGCTCGGGCTGAGCCCGGACGACGACATCGTGGCGTACTGCCGGATCGGCGAGCGGTCCAGCCACACCTGGTTCGTGCTGCGTCACCTGCTCGGCTACCGGAAGGTGCGCAACTACGACGGCTCGTGGACCGAGTGGGGCAACCTGGTGCGCGCGCCCGTCGTCAAGGGCGACCAGCCCGGCGGCCTGACGGGCTGAGCGGTCCGCCGACCGGGTCCCCCGCACGGCGTCGAGGCGTCGGCCGGGGACCCGTCGTCCGTCAGCGGGAGGCGAGTGAGAGCTCGCCGTACAGGTCGCGGACGACGCCGGTGACCTCCCCGGTCTCCGGGTGCCAGCGCAGCAGGCCGCCCGGGTCGTAGCGGAGCAGCACCGCGCCGTCGCGGTCCCAGCCGAGCACTCCGCAGCAGCCCTTCCACCGGTCCCGGCCCAGGTCGAGCAGGCGGGTCACCACGCCGGTCTCGGCGTTCACCACGGCGGCCCCTTCCAGCCCGCCCGTGCTGCCGATGGTGAGCCAGCCGGCCCGGGCCAGCTGGTCGCCGCGCCGCCAGCCGCGCCCGTAGAACTCGTCGACCTGGTTGCCGGACGGGAGCGCGCGGGTGTCGAGCGGCTGGTTGTCCAGCTCGGTGACGCCGTCACGCCGCGTCCACCGGCTCAGGGCCGGACCTCCCGGCGGGCCGCCCACCGCCAGCAGGGCGTCCGTCGGGGTGGCGGGATCGGGCGTGACCAGGTCCCACGGCGACAGCGGCACCTCGTGCGTGGCACCGGTCGCCCGGTCCAGCTCGTAGGTGGTGTCGTCGTCGCCGACGAACAGCCGGTCGCCGGCCCAGAGAGCGTGCTCCAGGTAGCCCTTGAGGGGGTAGCGGCGGACCTGCGCGGTGGTCAGGTCGACCACGATCACCTCGTCGGTCTGGGCGAAGGCGGCGAGCCGCCCGTCCGGCGACAGGCTGCCGGGCTTCAGCGGCACCGCCTCGTTCCCCTCGGCGTCCCGGGTCGGTGCCGGGGTGACCACGTCGAGGTCGCGGACGAGGCCGTCGTCGCCGAGCACCCGGATCCGGCCGTCGACGCCGGTCGCGGGGTCCATCGGCTGGTAGAGGGCCAGTGCCTGGCGTACCGGCCGGGCGGACAGCTTCGCGGCGACCGGGTCGCCGAGGCGGCCGAGCGGGTCACCCGGGTAGGCGAGGACCGCCGGCGGCCGCTGCACCGGGGAGGCGCTCGGACCGGGCACGGGTGCCGTCACGGCGGGCGGATCGGTGCGGTCCAAGGCGAGCGCCGTACCGCCGGTGAGCAGGACGACGGCCAGCCCGGCGGCGGCCCCGGCCCGGCGGTTGCGGCGGACCCGGCGGGCCCGGTCCCAGCCCGCCGACGCCGGGTGTGCCGGCCGGACGTCCTCGGCGGCGACGGTCAGCAGCCGGTGCAGTTCGTCGCCCCTCACGGGGTCACCTCCGTCCCGTTGGCGCGGTCGCTGTCGAGCCCGGCGCGGCCCAGGTCGGGCGCCACCTCCCGGAGCCGGCGCAGGGCCGCGTGGCACTGGCTCTTGACGGTGCCGACGCTCACCCCGAGCGCCTCGGCGGTGGCCGCCTCGGTCATGTCCTCGAAGTAGCGCAGCACGAGCACCGCCCGTTGGCGCGGTGGCAGTTGACCGAGCGCGCGGTGCAGCACCAGGCGCAGGTCGTCGTCGGCGTCGCGGGCCGCCCGCTCCGGCGGGTACGCGGCGAGCCATTCCCGCCGCCGTCGCCGCCACCAGGACACCGCGTCGCGGTAGAGGATGGTCCGCACGTACGCGGCGGGGTCGCCCTCGCGCACGCTCGGCCAGCGCAGCGCCAGTTTCAGCAGGGCGTCCTGGAGCAGGTCCTCGGCCTGGTGCCGGTTGCCGCAGACCAGGTAGGCGGCACGCAGCAGGCGGTGCTGGTGGTGCTCGACGAAGGACACGTACCCCTCGCGCCCGTCATCCGCCCGCCCGACCATCGACCATCTCCCTCGATCCCGTCACGCAGAAGACGCAGGAGCGACCACGAAAGGTTGGTCGGTCAGTCGCGCAGGTAACGCTGGATGGTCGGCCCGATCGACGCGACCACGTCCGCCGGGTCCATCTCCACCACCGGTGGCAGCCGGACGATGTAGCGGGTGAGGGCGAGGCCGAGCATCTGGCTGGCGACCAGGCCGGCGCGCCGGGCGGTGGTGGCCGGGTCGGTGCCGAACGTGGCGACGGCGGCGGTGAGCTGGTCGGTGAAGATGTGGCGGATCCGCTCGGCGGCGCCCGGGTTGGCGCTGGCCGCCCGGAGCAGCGCCGCGAGGGTCTCGTCGCCTTCCCAGCGGTCGAGGAAGTGGCGCACCAGCACCTCGCCGAGGCGGTCCAGCGGCACCTCGGTCAGGTCGGGCAGGCGCAGGTCGAACTCCGCCGCCGCGGCGAACAGGCCCTCCTTGCTGCCGTAGTAGCGCATCACCATCGACGGGTCGATGTGGGCGTCGGCGGCGATGGCGCGGATGGTGGCCCGGTCGTACCCGTCGGCGGCGAAGCGGGCGCGCGCGGCCCGCAGGATCGCGGCCCGGGTGGCGTCGGAGCGGCGGGGGCGGGTCGCGGACTCGGTCATGCCCACAACCGTATGCCAACACTCGTTGACACATGCACTCAGGGCGTCCTACTGTTGCCAACAACAGTTGGCAAACGCTTGTTGGCCAACGTCCCCGCGTGGAGGTGCCCGATGCTGCCGACCGGGACGGACGTGCTGGTGGTGGGGGCCGGGCCGACCGGCCTGACCGCCGCGCTCACCCTGGCCCGGCGCGGGGTGCCGGTGACCCTGGTCGACCGGCTGCCGCGCCCGCCGGTCACCTCCCGGGCGGCGGTCGTGCACGCGTACACCCTGGAGGAACTGGACCGGATCGGCGCCGGCGCCCCGCTCGTCGCACGCGGGGTACGGGCACCGGAGTTCGCCGTCCAGGACCGCGACCGCGTGCTGCTGCGCGTCCCGTTCGGCGACCTGCCGACCCGCCACCCGTACGCGCTGATGATCTCCCAGGCCGTCACCGAGGAGGTGCTGACCGCGCAACTCGCCGACGCGGGCGTGCCCGTGCTGCGCCCGTACGAGCTGAGCCACCTGGACCTCGACGGGCCCCGGGCGGTCGCGACGTTCACCGGCGGCGCCACGGTCCGGGCGCGTTACGTGGTCGGCGCCGACGGGATGCGCAGCACGGTCCGCCGGCTGGCCGGGATCGGCTTCTCCGGCCCGGCACACGGGACGGAGTCGTTCGTGCTCGCCGACGTCCGCGCGACCAGCCCGCTGCCCGGCGACCGCGCGACCCTGTTCCTCGCCCGGGGTGGCCCGCTGATCTGGGCGCCGCTGCCCGACGGGGTGGTCCGGCTCGTCGCCGCCGTCCCGGAGGCACCTCCCGGGCCCGACGTGGCGTACCTCCAGGGGCTGCTCGACGCCCGCGGCCCGGCCCGCCACCCGGGCCGCGTCGAGGAGGTGCTCTGGTCGTCGCGGTTCCGCCTGCACGAGCGGATCGCCGACACGTTCCGGGCCGGCCCGGTGCTGCTCGCCGGTGACGCCGGGCACGTGCACAGCCCGGCCGGCGGGCAGGGGATGAACCTCGGCATCGTCGACGCCGTGGACCTCGGCACCACCCTCGCCGACGCGCTCGCCGGCGGCCCCGACGCGCTGCTCGACGGGTACGCGGCCCGCCGCCGGCCGATGGCCGAGGACGTCATCTCCTTCGCCGCCGGCCTGACCCGGCTGGCCACCCTGCCGCGCGCCGCCCGGCCCGCCCGTGACCTGCTGCTGCGCCTGGTCTCCGCGCTGCCGCCGGCCCGCCACGGGATCGCGCTGCGCCTCTCCGGCCTCGTCCACCGCCCGGCCGCAGCACCCGCCAGGCCGCGAGCGTGACCAGCGCGAAGACCCCCGCCACCGCGGCCGCGACCGGAGCCGTGCCGTACGCCGCACCGACCACGCCACCCAGGGCCGCGCCGACCGGTGCGGTGAGCAGCCCGAGCACCCGCTGCGCCGCACCCACCCGGCCGAGCAGCCTGGCCGGTACGCGGCGCTGCCCGTACGAGATCCAGAGGCTGTTCCACACCGTGGTGCCGGCGGCGAAGACGGCCAGCGCGAGGCCGGCCAGCACCGGATGTCGGGTCCACGCGAACCCGGCCAGCGCGACCGTCTGCCCGGCGAGCACCAACCGCAGCGCGTGTTCCGTACCCAGCCGGTGCGCCAACCGCCCCGCCCCCAGCGCACCCGCCACCCCGCCGAGGACCGCGCCCGCCATGAGGAGCCCGTACGCGGCCGGCGGCACCCGCAGCACGTCGAGCGCGTAGAGCACCAGCACCGCCATGAGGGCGCTGATCGCGAGGTTGCCCGCCGCGGTCAGGACGGTGATCCGCCACATCGTGACCTCGGCCCGCAGCCACCGCACACCCTCCGCGGCCTCCCGCCACACCGACCGCCCGTTGCCTGTCCTCCGGCCGTCGCGGGACGCCGTGGACGCGCCGGAGCGGGTGACCGGTCGCGGGCCGGCCGGCGCCGGGTGGAGGGCGAGGACGAGCAGGGCGGCCACGGCGAAGGTGAGGGCGTCGACGGCGAACGGCAGCGGCGCGGCGACGGCGAACAGGACGCCGGCCGCGGGCGCGCCGAGGAAACCGCCGGCCACCGCCGTACCGGCCTGGAGGCGACCGTTGGCCCGGGGCAGCACGGTCGCCGGCACCACCGACGGGAGCAGCGCGAAGGCGGCGGCGTCGAAGAGCGTGCCCAGCGCGGCGAGCAGGAACGCGGCCAGCAACAGCGTCGCGACCCCGGCCCGGCCGGTGACGATCGCCACGGCGAGCCCGCCCACCACCACCGCCCGCAGCCCGTCCACCGCCGCCATCGTCCGGCGGCGGTCCCAGCGGTCCGCGTAAACGCCGCCGAGCAGCCCGAACAACAGGGGCGGCAGTTGCGCGGCGACGGTCACCGCGGCGATCATCCGGGGGTCCCGGGTCAGGGTGGCGGCCAGCAGTGCCAGTGCCGGCGTACGCAGGGCGTCGCCGAACCGCGACGCCACCGTGGCGGACCAGAGCAGGTGGAAGTCACGGCCGAGCGGGTTCATGCCGCGACCCTGGGCCCTCGACCGGGTCGAGGGTCAACTCCGCGTCCGCACACCGGCCGGTAACCACGCCTCCACCCGAGGCCGCGAGCGGTCTACGCTTGCCCGGTGACGGTGGAGCAGCAGGCGCGGGGGAGGACGACCGGCGGGCCGGGCCGGCGCCGGTCCCGCAAGGACGAGATCCTGGAGATCGCGGTCGGGCTGTTCGCTGCCCGGGGTTACCACGGCGTGTCGATGGACGACATCGGCGCGGCGGCCGGTGTCACCGGTCCGGCGCTCTACCACCACTTCGCCGGCAAGGAGGCGATGCTGGTCGCCGCGCTGATCCCGGTCAGCGAAGGGCTGCTCGCCGGCGGCCGGGAGCGGGCCGCCGCCCACCCGGACGACCCGCGCGCCGCGCTGGAGTCGCTGATCGACTTCCACGTCGACTTCGCCCTGGCCAACCCCGCCGTGATCGCCCTGCACCTGCACGAGCTGGACCGGCTGCCCGACGAGCCGCGCCGACGCATCCGCCGGCTCCAGCGGCTGTACGTCGAGGAGTGGGTGACCGTCCTCACCGCGCTGCACCCGGGCATGCCCGACGGTGAGGCGCGGGTGCTCGCCCACGCGGCGTTCGGCCTGATGAACTCCACGCCGTTCCTCGGTGGCGAGGTCGACCGGCAGCGCCGGGCCGAGCTGCTGCGGGCGACGACCCTGGCCGCGCTGCTGACTCGTCAGTAACCGGGGTGGCATGGTTCCCTAGCTTCCGTTCGACCCCCCGGACGCTGGAGGAAACATGATCGAGTCGCTGCTGGTCGCCAACCGGGGCGAGATCGCCCGCCGGATCATCCGTACCGCCAAGCGGCTCGGCATCCGCGCGATCGCGGTGCACTCGGAGGCCGACGCCGGCCTGCCGTTCGTGAGCGAGGCCGACGAGGCGGTCTGCGTGGGCCCGGCGAACCCGGCCCAGAGCTACCGGAACGTGGAGGCCATCCTCGCCGCGGCCAAGTCCACCGGCGCGCAGGCGATCCACCCCGGCTACGGCTTCCTGTCCGAGAACGCGGAGTTCGCCCGTACCGTCGAGGCCAGCGGCCTGATCTGGGTCGGGCCCGGCGCGGACGCGATCGACGCGATGGGCGACAAGATCAACGCGCGGAACCTGATGGCGGCGGCCGGGGTGCCGGTCGCACCGGGCACCACCGACCCGGCGGCCGACCTGGCCGCGGCGGTCACCGCGGCGGCCGAAATCGGCTACCCGGTGATGGTCAAGGCCGCGGCCGGCGGTGGCGGCATGGGCATGGGAGTCGCGCTCGACGAGGCGGCGCTGCGCACCGAGTACGACAAGGTCCGCGCGTTCGCCGAGCGGATGTTCGGCGACGGCTCGGTGCTGATCGAGCGGTACTTCCCCCGGGTGCGGCACGTCGAGGTGCAGATCCTCGGCCTGGCCGACGGCCGGGTGGTGGCCCTCGGCGAGCGCGAGTGCTCGGTGCAGCGACGCAACCAGAAGCTGGTCGAGGAGTCGCCGTCCCCGGCGGTCTCGCCGGAGCTGCGGTCGCGCCTGCTCGCGGCGGCCGTCCGCGCGGGCGAGGCGGTCGGCTACCGCAACGCCGGCACCGTCGAGTGCCTGCTCGACCCGGCCAGCGGCGAGTTCTTCTTCCTGGAGATGAACACCCGCCTCCAGGTGGAGCACCCGGTGACCGAACTGGTCTACGGGGTCGACCTGGTCGAGGAGCAGCTGCGGGTGGCCGCCGGGCTGGCGCCGACGTTCGACCCGGACGCGCTGGCGCCGCGCGGGCACGCCATCGAGCTGCGGGTCAACGCCGAGGACCCGAAGCGTTTCCTGCCCGGCCCGGGCGCGATCACGACCTGGGACGAGCCGACCGGCGAGGGCGTACGCGTCGACTCCGGCTACGTCGCCGGCAACACGGTGACCCCGTTCTACGACAGCCTGATGGCCAAGCTGATCGTGAGCGGTCGTGACCGGGCCGAGGCGATCGACCGCGCGAAGGCGGCGGTGGCGCAGTTCGAGCTGGCCGGCCCGAAGAACAACCTGCCCTTCTTCGCCGAACTCCTGGAGAACGAGGAGTTCCTCTCCGGCGCCTACGACACCACCATCGTCACCCGCATGCGCTGACGCTGCCCCCGCGCGCCTCCCCCCGTTGATCATGAAGTTAGCGGCTTCGGATGTCCGGTTTGTCGCCGCTAACTTCATGATCAACGCTGTTGGGTGGGCGGGGTGGGATGCTGGGGGTGTCAGCACGGCAACTGGGTCACAGTGAGGTGATCGCTTTATGGCGGGGATGCCAGCGTCGGTGTCGATCCGGGAGGTCGGGCCGCGCGACGGCCTCCAGAACGAGGAGCCGATCCCGACCGACGCCAAGGTGCGGCTGCTCGACGCGCTCTCCCGTACCGGGGTGAGGCGGATCGAGGCGGTGTCCTTCGTGCACCCGAAGGCGATCCCGCAGATGGCCGACGCGGACGAGGTCTGGCAGCGGGCGGAGAAGGCCGACGGGGTGCGCTACTCGGCGCTGGTGCCGAACACGCGGGGCGCCCAGCGCGCGCTGGCCGCCGGCTTCACCGAGATCGAGGTGGTGGTGTCGGCGAGCGACACGCACAACCGGCGCAACGTCAACCGGTCCA
>JAEYGD010000270.1 GCA_023402505.1 Actinomycetes bacterium | reverse complement strand
GTGCTCGGCCGGGCGATGAACGGGCACCTGGACGTGGCCGCCGCGCTCGCCGCCGATCCCGCCGGCAGCGCCGGCTCCCGGGACACGCTGCGCCGGCGCTACGACGCCGAGAGCGCCGCCGCGCTGCTCACCGCCGCGGGCCTGACGGTGGAGGAGATCCACGGCGTACGCGTCCTCGCCGACCTGCTGCCGGCCGCGGTCGCCGACGGCCAGCCGGCCGCCCTGCTGGAGCTGGAGCGGGCGCTCGCCGCCCGTACCCCCTGGCGGGACCTCGCCGCCCAGCTGCACCTGTTCGCCCGCCGCCCGGCATGACCGGCCCGACCGCCCCGGGCCGGCCCGGCCCGGCCGACCCCCTGGCGACGGTCGCCCCTCGCTACGGGTCGGCGAGCCTCGCCGACGTCCTGCCCGCCGCGCTCGCGGTCCTGGGTGTCCCCGGCGCCACCGACCCGCTGGGCCTGACCGCGGCGCTGGCCGGGGTACGCCGCGTCGCCGTGCTGCTCGTCGACGGGCTCGGCTGGCACCAGATCCCGATCGCCGCGCCCCACGCGCCGACGCTCGCCGGGCTGGCCGCGACGGTCGGCCGGCCGCTCACCTCCGGTTTCCCGTCCACCACCCCGACCAGCCTGGTGACGCTGGGCACCGGCGCGGCTCCCGGCGCGCACGGCGTGCTCGGCTTCACGCTGCGCGTTCCCGGCACCGACCGGGTGCTCAACCACATCGAGTGGGCCGGCGACCCGGAGCCGCTGCGCTGGCAGCCGGTCCCCACCCAGCTGGAGCGGGCGCGGGCCGCCGGCGTCCAGGTGACGGTGGTGAGCCGGCCCGAGTTCGGCGGCAGCGGGCTCACCGTCGCCGCGAACCGCGGCGGCGACTACCGGGGCGCGGCCGGCGTCGACGCGCTGGGCCGGGAGATGCTCGCCGCGCTGACCGCCGGGCCCGGACCCACCCTGGTCTCCGGCTACCACCCCGACCTGGACCGGCACGGTCACCTCAGCGGGGTGGACTCGACCCCCTGGCGGGTCGCCGCCGCCGACGTGGACCGGTTGCTGGCCCGGCTCGTGGACGGGCTGCCGCCGGACGCCGCGCTGCTGGTCACCGCCGACCACGGGCAGCTCGACATCCCGGCCGGGCACCGGTTCGACCTGGACACCGACCCGCGGCTGCGCGCCGGCGTGGCCGTGGTGGCCGGCGAGCCCCGCGTCCGTTACCTGCACGTGCGGCCCGGCGCCCGAGACGACGTGCTGGCCGCCTGGTCGGCGGTGCTCGGCGACGCGGCCCGGGTCACCACCCGGGAGGAGCTGGTGGCCGCGGGCTGGTTCGGTCCGGTGCCCGAGGAGCACCTGGCCCGCATCGGGGACGTGGTGGCGATCTGCACCGGCACGTACGCCGTGCTGGCCACCCGGTCCGAGCCGCCGATGGCGAGCCGGCTGGTCGCGTACCACGGCGCGGACACCGCGGCGGAGATGACGATTCCGCTGCTGGTGGTGCGGGGCTGAGTGCCGGTTCCCGTCGGACCCGGGCGCTAGCCTTCCGGGCATGGGCCGCAGCCAGTCGTTGCCCCGGGGCGGCGATCCGCGCTTCGGGCCGGACGCCGACGACACCGGCTGCCCGGTGCTGCACGTCGACATGGACGCGTTCTTCGCCTCCGTCGAGGTGCGCCGCCGGCCGGAGCTGCGCGGGCGGCCCGTCGTGGTCGGCGGGCTCGGGCCGCGCGGCGTGGTCAGCTCCGCCAGCTACGAGGCCCGCCCGTACGGCGTCCGCAGCGCCATGCCGATGGCGCGGGCCCGCGCGCTCTGCCCGCAGGCGGTGTACCTGCCGCCGGACTTCACCGCCTATTCGGCGGCCTCCCGGGCCGTCATGGGGATCTTCCGGGACGTCACCCCGCTGGTCGAGCCGCTCTCGCTGGACGAGGCGTTCCTAGACGTGGCCGGCGCCCGGCGGCTGTTCGGCCGGCCGGCGGCGATCGCCCGGCTGATCCGTGAGCGGGTGGCCGGCGAGCAGGGGCTCACCTGCTCGGTCGGGGTGGCCCCGAGCAAGTTCGTGGCGAAGCTGGGCTCGACCCGGGCCAAGCCCGACGGACTGCTGGTGGTCCCCGCCGCCCGGGTGCTCGATTTCCTGCACCCGCTGCCGGTGGCGGCGCTGTGGGGAGTGGGGGAGCGTTCCGCCGAGACGCTGCGCCGGCTCGGCCTGACCACCGTCGGCGAGCTGGCGCGGGCGCCGTCCGGGATGCTCCGCCAGGCGCTCGGCGACGCCGCCGCCCGGCACCTGCACGAGCTGGCGTGGGGCCGGGACCCGCGCCGGGTCAGCCCGGAGCAGGTGGACAAGTCGATCGGCGCGGAGGTGACGTTCGACGCCGACGTGACCGACCCGCGGGAGATCCGCCGGGCCCTGCTGGGGCTGGCCGAGAAGGTCGGCGCCCGGCTGCGCGGTTCCGGCCAGGTCGGGCGGACCGTCGCGCTCAAGGTGCGCCTGGCCGACTTCCGCACGGTCAGCCGTTCCCGCACCCTCGACGTGCCGACCGACGTCGGTCGGGAGATGTTCGACACGGCGTGGGCGCTCTTCACCGCTCTCGACCCGGGGGAGCCGATCCGCCTGGTGGGCGTACGCGCCGAGGGGCTCTCGGCCGCCCGGGCGACGCCTCGCCAGCTCACCCTCGGCGCGCCCGAGCACGGCTGGCGCGAGGCGGAAGCTGCCGCCGACGCCGCCGCTGCCCGTTTCGGGCGGTCCGTCATAGGTCCGGCCAGTCTGCTCCGAGCCCGAGATCCGCGCCCGGAGGAAAATCAGAGCCGGCCATAGGTCGTCCCGCTTTCCGACGCGCGGGGGCCCTCGTAGACTTGCGGGTAAGCAGCCGGTTGGCTGCCACGGTCTGTCGGTCCGACCGGGCCGACCCATGTGACCGGGGAGGAGTGCCGTGCCGCTCTCGGAGCACGAGCAGCGGCTGTTCGAGCAGATCGAGCGGTCGCTTGCCGAGGACCCCAAATTCGCCTCGGCCGTGCGCGCCAGCGATCCGCGTTTCCACGCGCGGCGTCGCCTGCTCGTCGCTGCCGGCGTGGTCGTCGTCGGCCTGGCCCTGTTGGTCTACGGCGCGGTGATCAAGACTCCGCCGCTGGCAGTGGCGGGGTTCGTCGTCATGCTGGCCGCGTTGGGCTTCGGGGTGCAGTCGCATCGCCGGGCGCAGTCGCCTGACCTGCACGTGGTGGGCGGGACGACATCGACATCGACACGTCGCCGTCCGCGCGGGCGGGCGGGGCGTCGGCCGTCGATCCTGGACCGGATGGAGGACCGGTGGCGGCAGCGCCCGGAGGGGCACCGCTGACCGCCGCCTGACCGCACCGGCCCACCGACGACGGTGAGCCGCGTCGCCGTGGCCCGGCGACGTTTCGCGCTCCCGTGCGCCCCGGTGCCGTCAGTTCTTGTCCGCTCGTCGCCACGCCCGCCCGTGACGTTCCCGGCCCTGCCGTCACCCCGACGCGCCCGCGCGGTGTCCCGACCGGCGGGCCGTCCGCGGGTTGCCGGCCCGGTTCAGCGAGATCCCGCCCCACCCCGGTCGTCGTGGCCCGCGGGCGTCGACGAGGCCACGACAACAGTGTTCGAGTGCGATCCGGGCTGTGGGCCCAGGAGTGCGGCGGACCCTGGAGTGCGGCGGACCCTGGAGTGCGGCGGACCCTGGAGTGCGGCGGACCCTGGAGT
>JAEYGD010000189.1 GCA_023402505.1 Actinomycetes bacterium | reverse complement strand
GTGCAAGATCGCGGGGGGAGGGGGTGGGGGGTTAGCCGACGGCCGGGGCGGGTTCCTTCGGGTCGGGGGACTCCGCGGCGGGTGACCCGTCGGCGGGGCTGTCGACGGCCGGCGTGACGGTCCCGCCGTCGGAGAGCTCGGGCGCCCGGTGCGCGCCGGAGTGGGCGGACGCGTCGAGCTCGGTCACGTTCTCGACCGCGCCGGCCGGCGCGGCGTCGGCGGCGGACCGGGGCAGCACCTGCGGGTACTCCGCCGTCTCGGCACCGCCGGTGGCGGCCGCCAGCACGGCTGCCGCGGCCAGGTCGGCCACCCGCTTGGCCTCGCGCTTGACCCGCGCCCGGACCTCCTTCGCGTGCTTCTCGGCCGAGTCCGCCGCGCGTCGCGCCTCCTCCAGCCGGTGCAGCTCGTCGGTCAGTTCCCGGCGCGTCGTGGCGAGCCGCTGCCGCAGCTTGAGCAGTTCCTGCTCGGTGGCCTCGCCGTCCTGGCGTACCTGGGTGAGCTGCTCCTGCACGGTGTCCAGCTCGGACTGGAGCCGGCCCAGCGTCTCCCGCCGGTCCCGGATGTCCTGCTGCACCGTGGTGAGCTGCTGCTGCTGGGTGGCGGCCTGCTCGTCGGTGCGCTGCCGGACCTTCGTGGCGTACTCCTGCGCCTCGGCGATGAGCGCGGCGATCTCCTGTTCGGCGGCGGTGCGCTGGGCGGCCAGCTCCCGTTCGGCCGTCGCGCGCTGCTCGGCCAGTTCCTGCTCGGCGGCGGAGCGCTTGTCGTTCAGCTCCCGCTCGACGGTCGACTGCCAGCGCGCCAGCTCCTCCTGCGTCCGGGTGCGGGCCGCCTGCACCTCCTGCTGGATCTGGGTCCGCGCGGAGGTCAGGAACGCCTCGGCCTCGGCGCGGGCCTGCTCGACCTTCTGGGCGCTCTGCTCCTCGATCCGGTTGGCCTCCTGCCGGGCCCGCTCGTGGGCGGCCTCGCCGGCCTCCCGCAGCTGCTCGGCGGCGCTGCGGATCTCGGCCAGCTCGGCCTGGGCGGCGGCGCGCCGCTCCTCGTCGGCCCGTTCCTGCTCGGTGCGGCGGGCGGTCAGGTCCTCCTCGAACTCGCGCATCGTGCGGGTCGCGCGTTCCCGGGCGTCGGCGAGGATCTGCTCCGCCTCCGCCTCCAGTTCGGCGGCCCGCTGGCCGGCGGCCTCGCCGATCACCTCGGCCTGCCGCTCGGCGAGGGCCAGGATCTGCTCGACCATCGGGCCCAGGTCGCGGAACGCGGCCCGGTCGACCCGTGCCGGCCGGTCCCGCAGTTCGGCGAGCTCCGCCTCCAGCTGCTCGGCCCGCGCGGTCAGCGTCCCGACGCGGGCGCGTGCCTCGTCGCGGTCGGCCAGCGCCCGCGCCAGCTCGCCGTCGAGCTGGTCGATGTGCCGTTCGACCTGGCGCTTGTCGTAGCCGCGCAACGCGAGGTCGAAGTGGGGCCGCGACGTGTTCTCGTCGCGGTCCGCGAACGGCTCGTCGCCGTGGGACATGCTGCATCCTCCGTACGATCGCGAGCGCCACGCCGGGGAGGGGACCGCCCCAGGCGACGATGTGGCGACACGCTACCGCCGTGGCGGTGCGGGTTGAAGCCCTGCCCCGCTCCGGAGGGCGCAGAGGTGGCGAAGTGGCCGGCCGACCTCGGACGTTCGGACCGTGAGGGCCCCCCGCGTCTTGACAGTCGATCAGGTAAGGCTAACCTAACCGCATGTCGAGTGCAGTGCCGCCGAACGCCGGGCCGCCCCTCCGCGGGCTGGACCTCAGCCTGGGCTATCACGGGTCCACCGTGGTGCACGGGGCGTCGATCGCGCTCCGGGCGGGCGCCGTGACCGCCCTCGTCGGGCCGAACGGCAGCGGCAAGTCCACCCTGTTGCGGGCCCTGGCCCGGCTGCACCCGGTCGGCCAGGGGCAGGTGCTGCTCGCCGACGGCGGTGACGCCGCCGGCCTGCCCGCCCGGGAGTTCGCCCGCCGCGTCACCCTGCTCGCCCAGAGCCGGCCGGTGCCCAGCGGGGTGACCGTACGCGACGTCGTGGGCTACGGCCGCCACCCGTACCGGGGGCGCTGGCGCGCCGACGACCCGGACGGCCCCGCGGCCGTCCTCCGCGCCATGGCCGTCACCGGCGTCGTCGCGATGGCCGACCGGCCGGTCGACGAGCTCTCCGGCGGCGAGTTGCAGCGGGTGTGGCTGGCCACCTGCCTGGCCCAGGACACCCCGGTGCTGCTGCTCGACGAGCCCACCACGTTCCTCGACCTCCGGTACCAGGTGGAGATCCTCGACCTGGTCCGGGACCTCGCCGACGAACACGACGTCGCGGTCGGCGTGGTCCTGCACGACCTCAACCAGGCCGCCGCCGTGGCCGACGAGGTCGTGCTCCTGCACGGCGGCCGGGTCCGCGCCACCGGCGCGCCCCGCGACGTGCTCACCGAGGAGGCGCTCACCGCCGCCTACGGCATCCGGGTCGAGGTCGTCACCGACCCGGTGACCGGTCTCCTCACCACCCGACCGGTCGGCCGGCACACCAGCCGGGTGCCGGGCTGAACCGTCACTACCCGAGAAAGATCCCCATGAACCGTATCCGTGTCATTGCGGCGGCCGCCGCGGCCGCACTGCTGCTCAGCGCCTGCGGCACCACCGAGGACACCACCGCCCCGGCGACCGCCAGCTCCGCCGCCGGCGGTCCGGTCACCGTCACCGACAGCCGCGGCAAGGCCGTCTCCCTCAAGGCACCCGCCACCAAGGTCGTCGGCCTGGAGTGGGGCGAGGTCGAGATGCTGGTCAGCCTCGGCGTCATGCCGGTCGGCGTCGCCGACCCCAAGGGCTACGGCACCTGGGTCACCGCAGCCAAGCTCGACCCGGCGGTGAAGGACGTCGGCACCCGGGCCGAACCGAGCGTCGACTCCATCGTCGCCCTCCAGCCCGACCTCGTCGTCATGGAGGACGACCGGGGCGCCAACCTCATCACCCAGCTGGAGAAGTACGTCCCGGTCATCGTCACCAAGGGCAGCGACGCGACGGACAACCTGGGCCGGATGCGGTCCGACCTGAACATGATCGCCACCGCCGTCGGGAAGACCGCCGAGGCGGAGAAGCTGCTCGCCGACTTCGACGCCGCCGTCGCCGACGGGAAGAAGAAGATCGCCGACGCCGGTGCGGCCGGCCGGCCCTTCGCCATCGCGGACGGTTGGAAGGAGGGCAGCACCGTCAGCATCCGCATGTTCGGTCAGGGCGCCCTGGTCTCCCAGATCGGCATCCAGCTCGGCCTGACCAACGCCTGGACCGGCAAGACCGACGAGGTGTGGGGGCTCGGCCAGACCGACGTCGAGGGCCTGACCGTCCTCAAGGATCCGAACCTGCACTTCTTCTACAACGCCTCGGACGGCACCGACGTCTTCGCCGACGGCCTCGCCGGCAACGCCATCTGGAAGTCGCTGCCCTTCGTCCAGAAGAACAACCTGCACCGGATGCCGGACGGGATCTGGACCTTCGGCGGCCCGCTCTCCGGCAAGCAGTACATCGACCAGTTCGTGAAGACCTACGCGGTGTGACCCAGCTGACCGCACCCCCGCGCCCGGAGCCGGCCGTCCGGCCGGCTCCGGCCGGGCGACTCTCGGCTCCGCGCGTCGTCGGAGCCTTCATCGCCGCGACACTGCTCCTGCTCGCGGTGACCACGGTGCACCTCACCCAGGGCACCTCCTCGGTCGGTGCCCTCGACCTGCTGCGCCTGGTCACCGGCGGTGACGACGAGGCGGCCCGGGTGCTGGTCGCCTCCCGGGTGCCCCGGCTGCTCGCCGGGCTCGCCATCGGCCTGGCCCTCGGCTTCGCCGGCGCCGCCCTCCAGTCGGTCGCCCGCAACCCGCTCGCCTCGCCGGACACCCTCGCCGTCAACGCCGGCGCCCACCTGGCGATCGTGAGCGTGGCCGCGTTCGGCATCGCCCTGCCGGCCCTGCCGGCCGGCCTGCTCGCGTTCGGCGGTGGCCTGGCCGCCGCCGCGCTGGTGCTGGCGATGTCGGCTGGCGGGCAGGCCGGCACCACCCGGCTCATCCTCGCCGGCTCGGCCACCACGCTCGCCCTCAGCTCGCTGACGATGCTGCTGATGCTGCTGTTCGAGCAGTCCACCATCGGGCTGTTCGCCTGGGGCAACGGCTCGCTCGTGCAGAGCGACCTGGTCGCGCTGACCCAGCTCGCCCCGGTCATCGCCGTCGCCGTCGCGGCACTGCTGCTGCTCGGCCACCGCCTCGACATTCTCGCCCTCGGCGACGACACCGCGACCGTGCTCGGGCTCGACGTGCGGCGTACCCGGCTGATCGTGGTGCTGCTGGCCGTGCTGCTGTCCGCCGCGGCGGTGACCCTGACCGGCCCGGTCGGCTTCGTCGGCCTCTGCGCGCCGGTCATCGTCCGCCTGCTCGGGCCGCTGGTGCCCGGCGTGCACCGGCACCGCGTCCTGCTGCCGCTGTCCGGCATCGCCGGCATGATCATCGTGCTGGGCTCCGACGTGCTGCTGCGCGCCGTCATGGGCGCCCAGGCCGGCGTGGAGATCCCCACCGGCGTGGTGACCACCCTGTTCGGCGCGGCCATCCTCATCTGGCTCGCCCGCCGGCACCGCGACGCCGGCCCGACCCGCCGTCCGCCCGGCGGTCACGCCGCCGTCCGCTCCGGAGCCTTCCACCGTACGGTCGTCGTGGTGGCCGCGGTCGCCACCGTCGCGGCGGTGACCGTCGGCATGCTGGCCGGCGACACCTGGGTGCTGCTCGGCGACGTGGTGAACTGGCTGCAGGGGCGCACCGGGCCGGCGTACACCTTCGTGCTGGACCAGCGGTGGCCGCGGGTCGCCGCCGCGGCCCTCGCCGGCGCGGCCCTCGCGGTCGCCGGCACCACCGTGCAGGCGGTCTGCCGCAACCCGCTCGCCGAGCCGGGCATCCTCGGCATCACCGCCGGCGCCGGGCTGGGCGCGGTGGGACTGCTCACCTTCGTGCCGCTGGCCGGGGTGTGGGCCGTCTCCGGGGTGGCCGGCCTCGGCGCGATCCTCGCCTTCGCGCTCGTCTACGGCGCCGCCTGGCGCGGCGGGCTCAGCTCCGACCGGCTGGTCCTCATCGGGTTCGGCGCCTGGTACGGCGGCATGGCGGTGATCACCTTCCTGATCGTCGCGTTCGACCCGTGGAACACCGGCAAGGCACTGACCTGGCTCTCCGGCTCCACCTACGGCCGTACGGCCAGCCAGGTGCTGCCGGTGGCCATCGCCCTGCTGGTGCTCACCCCGGCCGTCGTCGCCGCCCGCCGGGAACTGGACCTGCTGGCCCTCGACGACGACACGCCCCGCGTCCTCGGCGTGCGGCTGGAACGCACCCGGCTGGTCGCGCTCGGCGCGGCGGCGCTGCTCACCTCCACGGCCGTCTCCGCCGTCGGCGTGATCGGATTCGTCGGCCTGGTCGCCCCGCACGCCGCCCGTGCCCTCGTCGGCGGCCGGCACGCCCGGGTGCTGCCCGTCGCCGCCCTGCTCGGGGCCGTCCTGGTCAGCGTCGCCGACACCCTCGGCCGCACGGCCATCGCACCCGCCCAGATCCCGGCCGGCCTGGTCACGGCGATCATCGGCACCCCGTACTTCGTCTGGCTGCTGTGGCGTTCCCGCGCCACCGCCCCCACCGCGCGGTAGCGCCCGAACCAGGAAGGCACCATGACCCAGACCCTGCCCGTCGCACCCTGGCGGCTGTTCACCGTAGCGGTCCGTGCCGTACGCCGGCTCAGCCCGTCGTTCGTGCGGGTCACCTTCACCGGCCCGGACCTGGACCGGTTCGCGGACAACGGCTACGACCAGCGCGTCAAGCTGGCGTTCCCGCTGCCCGGCCAGCGGGAGGTGCGGCTGCCCGAGGGCCCCGACTGGTACGCGCGCTGGCGGGCGCTGCCCGAGCACGAGCGGAACCCGATCCGGACCTACACGGTGCGGGCGGTGCGTCCCGAACTGTCCGAGGTGGACATCGACCTGGTGCTGCACGGCGACAGCGGCCCGGCGACCCGCTGGGCCCGCCGGGTCCGGCCCGGCGACGGGATCGCCATCCTCGGCCCCGACGCCGGCTACGGAGGTGACCACGGCGGCCTGGAGTTCCGCCCGCCGGCCGCCGGTGACCTCCTGCTGGCCGGCGACGAGACGGCGGCGCCGGCGATCTGCGCGATCCTCGACCGGCTTCCGGTGACCGCCCGGGGACGGGTGCTGCTGGAGGTGCCCGAGGCCGGCGACGTGCTGCCGGTGGCGGCGCCGCCCGGGATGACGGTGAGCTGGTTGGCGCGGGATGCGCGGGCGCACGGCTCGCGCCTGGTGCCGGCCGTGTCGGACGCGGCGGCGGACCTGCTGGCGGGCGCGACGGGCGGGGCCACGCAGCCGGTCCCCGAGGTCGACGTGGACGCCGAGATCCTCTGGGAGGTGCCGACCCCGGCGACCCCGGTCCCGCTCTACGCGTGGCTGGCCGGTGAGGCCGGCGTCATCCGTACGCTGCGCCGGCACCTCGTCGCCGAGCGCGGGATGGACCGCCGCGCCGTGGCGTTCATGGGTTACTGGCGCATCGGCCGCGCCGACCCGGCCTGACCCGCCCGGCGGTCAGGCCAGGCGGATCTCGTCGTCGTCGACCCGCACCGCGGCCGGCGGGAGGGGGCGCTGCGCCGGGCCGCCGCGCACCGAACCGTCGGCGATGTCGAAGCGGCTGTTGTGGCAGGCGCACACGATCGCCCCGTCGGCGACCGAGGTGACCGCGCAGCCCTGGTGCGTGCACGTCGCCGAGAACGCCTTCACCGTGCCCGCCGTGGGCTGGGTGACCACCACCTGCTGGTCCGGGAAGATCCGCCCGCCGCCCACCGGGATGTCGGCCAGTTTCGCCAGGGCCGGCGTGGCCGCGTCCGGGGCCGCCGCGGCCGAACCGCTCGGGGCGGCCG
>JAEYGD010000173.1 GCA_023402505.1 Actinomycetes bacterium | reverse complement strand
GTGCCCCAGGTGCGATAAGACGCCAGATCTTCAGGGGCTGTGGTTGTTTTGCCGGAATTAGTGGCTTTCGTCGGGACTGGTGCTCCGGTCGCCCCCGGGGCGTCAGCGGGCGGCGACCTCGGCGTCGGCGAGGTCGCCGGCCAGCGCGGCCGACTCCCGGGCGGGCCGGTCGCGGCGGGACTCGACCAGCAGGTCCGGACGGTCGAGCTGGAGCACGACGCGATTGACGACCCGCTGGGCGGCGGCGAGCGAGCGCACCGAGAGCAACCGACCCCGGCTCTCCCGGCGCAGGACGAAGAAGTGCACGGCCGCGCGGACCCGGCCCCGGTCGGCGGCACTGGCCCGGGCGGTGGACACGACCAGCTCGCGCAGGGCGTGGGCGAGCCGCTCGGCGAGCTCCAGCTCGGGACCGGCCAGGCCGGCGCGGACGGCGGCGAGATGACTGTCGACCTTGCGGATGAGCACGTCGGTGCCGGGCTCGGCTTTCCGCTTCTCGACCGTCATCCGACCCCTCCACCCCCGCGCCCCGCGTCGCGAGTGAAGTTACTTTATGTTGTGGGTCACAAGCAAGCAGTTAAGTAAGACTTAACGTATTCATCCGTATATCCGCCGCTTTTGCCGTCGAGCGGTGCGGAACCGCCCTCGACCAGCCCGATTGTCGGACCGCCGGGGCAGGATGGGAGCGTGGCGAAGGGGACGGGCGGCCGACCAGCCGGCGGATCAGCGGCAGCCGGCGGACCAGCGGCAGCCGGCGGACCAGCGGCAGGCGACGCGCTCGCCGCGTTCGGCACGGCGACCCGGGAATGGTTCGCCGCGGCGTTCGCCGCGCCCACCGCCGCGCAGGCGGGCGCCTGGCACTCGGTCGGCGCCGGCCGCAGCGCGCTGGTGGTGGCACCCACCGGTTCCGGCAAGACGCTCGCCGCGTTCCTCTGGTCGCTGGACCGGCTCGCCCGCAAGCCCGCCCCGGCCGACCCCCGGCAGCGCTGCCGGGTCCTCTACGTCAGCCCGCTCAAGGCCCTCGCGGTCGACGTCGAGCGCAACCTGCGCACCCCCCTCGCGGGCATCCGGCAGGCGGCCACCCGGCTGGGCCTCACACCCCCCGAGATCACCGTCGGCATGCGCACCGGCGACACCCCGGCGGACGAGCGGCGCGCCTTCGCCCGCACCCCACCGGACATCCTCATCACCACGCCGGAGTCGTTGTTCCTGCTGCTCACCTCCGCCGCACGCGACTCGCTGCGCGGCGTCGAGACGGTCATCGTCGACGAGGTGCACGCGGTGGCCGGCACCAAGCGGGGCGCCCACCTCGCCCTGTCCCTGGAACGCCTCGACGAGCTGCTGCCCGCCCCGGCCCAGCGGATCGGCCTGTCCGCCACCGTCCGGCCGGTCGACACCTGCGCCCGGTTCCTCGGCGGAGCCCGGCCGGTCGACGTCGTCGCCCCGCCCACCGCCAAGACCATCGAGGTCGGCGTCCAGGTCCCGGTGGAGGACATGACGCGCCTCGACGAGCAGGAGCCACCCGAGGACGACCTCGGCGGTTTCGGCGCCCGCCGCGCGTCGATCTGGCCGGCCGTCGAGGAGCGGGTGTTCGCGCTGGTCCGGGCGCATCGCTCGACCATCGTCTTCACCAACTCCCGGCGCTCCGCCGAGCGGCTCTGCGCCCGGCTCAACGAGCTGGCCGCCGAGGAGAGCGCCGGCCCCGACACCGGGCCGGACGGCGGTGCCCGGGGCGGGCCGGACGGCGGTGCCCGGAGCGGGCCGGACGGTGGTGCCCGGAGCGGGCCGGCACGCCCCCACCGACCGCCCGCCGAGCTGATGGCCCGGGCCGGGGCGGTGGCGGGCGCACCACCGGTGATCGCGCGGGCGCACCACGGCAGTGTCTCCCGGGAGGAACGCAAGCACATCGAGGAGGCGCTCAAGTCCGGGCAGCTCCCCGCGGTGGTGGCCACCTCCAGCCTGGAGCTGGGCATCGACATGGGCGCTGTCGACCTGGTCGTGCAGATCGAGGCCCCGCCGAGCGTCGCGGCCGGCCTGCAACGGGTCGGCCGCGCCGGGCACCAGGTCGGCGCCGTGTCCCGGGGCGTGGTGTTCCCGAAACACCGTGGCGACCTGCTCTCCTGTGCCGTGGTGGCCGAGCGGATGGCCGAGGGCGCGATCGAGGAGCTGCACTACCCGCGCAACCCGCTGGACGTACTGGCCCAGCAGGTCGTGGCGATGGTGTCGCTCGACCCGTGGCGGGTCGACGACCTCGCCACCGTGGTCCGGCGGGCCGCGCCCTTCGCCGAGCTGCCGGACTCGGCGCTGCACGCCGTACTGGACATGCTCTCCGGGCGTTACCCGTCGACCGCCTTCGCCGAGCTGCGTCCCCGCCTGGTCTGGGACCGGGCCGCCGACCTGCTGACCGGCCGGCCCGGCGCCCAGCGGCTCGCGGTGACCAGCGGCGGCACCATCCCCGACCGGGGGCTGTTCGGCGTCTTCCTGGCCGGCGCCGAGCGGGCGGCGCGGGTCGGCGAACTGGACGAGGAGATGGTCTACGAGTCCCGCGTCGGCGACGTGTTCCTGCTCGGCTCGTCGTCCTGGCGCATCGAGGACATCACCCCCGACCGGGTGCTGGTCTCCCCCGCGCCCGGCCAGGCGGCCAAGATGCCGTTTTGGAAGGGCGACCAGCCGGGCCGGCCGGTGGAGCTCGGTCGGGCCATCGGCACGCGCGTCCGTGCCCTGCTGCGGCAGGGTGACGACGACGCCGTCGCCGCGCTGCGCGCCGGCGGGCTGGACGACTGGGCCGCCGGCAACCTGATGGCGTACCTGCGGGAGCAGCAGGCGGCGACGCGCGCCCTGCCGGACGACCGCACGGTGGTGGTCGAGCGGTTCCGGGACGAGCTGGGTGACTGGCGGCTCGCCGTGCACAGCGTCCTCGGCGCCCGCGTCAACGCGCCGTGGGCGCTCGCGATCGGCCGCCGGCTCACCGAGCGGTACGGGGTGGACGCCCAGGTGATGCCCTCCGACGACGGCATCGTGGTCCGCCTGCCGGACACCGCCGAGGAGCCGCCCGGCGCCGACGTGGTGGCGTTCGAGCCCGACGAGATCGCCCAGCTGGTGGAGGAGTCGGTCGGCACGTCGGCTCTGTTCGCGGCCCGGTTCCGGGAGTGCGCCGCCCGCTCGCTGCTGCTGCCCCGCCGCGACCCGCGCCGCCGCCAGCCGCTGTGGCAGCAGCGGCAGCGGGCCGCCCAGCTGCTCGACGTCGCCCGCGAGTACGCGGACTTCCCGGTCACCCTGGAGGCGGCCCGGGAGTGCCTGCAGGACGTCTTCGACCAGCCCGCGCTCGCCGCGCTGATGCGTGACCTGGCGGCCCGGAAGGTGCGCCTGGTCGAGGTCGAGACGGCGCAGCCGTCCCCGTTCGCGCGGTCGTTGCTGTTCGGCTATGTCGGGGCGTTCCTTTACGAGGGTGACGCTCCGCTGGCCGAGCGGCGGGCCGCCGCCCTGGCGCTGGATTCGGCCCTGCTCGGCGAGCTGCTCGGCCGGGTCGACCTGCGGGAGCTGCTCGACCCGGCGGTGCTCGCCGAGACCGGGCGCCAGCTGCGGTGGCTCACCGAGCAGCGCCGCCCCCGGGACGCGGAGGACGTGGTCGAGCTGCTCCGCGTGGTCGGCGACCTGAGCGCCGGTGAGCTGGCCGAGCGCGGGGTGCCGGCGGAGTGGTTGACCGGGCTCGCGGAGACCCGGCGGGTGCTGCGGGTGCGTATCGCCGGCGAGGAGCGCTGGGTGGTCGTGGAGGACGCCGCCCGGCTGCGCGACGCGCTGGGCGTGGCGCTGCCGGTCGGTGTGGCGGAGGCCTATCTGACGCCGGTGGCCGACCCGCTCGGCGACCTCGTCGCCCGGTACGCGCGTACGCACGGACCGTTCGCGGCGGCCACCTGCGCCGCCCGGTTCGGGCTCGGGGTGTTCGTGGTCGAGCAGGCGCTGCGCCGGCTCGCCGCCGCCGGCCGGGTGGTCTCCGGTGAGTTCGCGCCGGACACGGTCGGCACCCAGTGGTGCGACGCCGAGGTGCTGCGGATGCTGCGCCGCCGCTCGCTCGCGGCGCTGCGCCGGGAGATCGAACCGGTGCCGCCCCGGGCGCTGGCGGCGTTCCTGCCGCGGTGGCAGCAGGTCGGGTCGTCGGCGCGCGGCGTGGAGGCGGTGGCTGCGGCGGTCGAGCAGTTGCAGGGCGTCGCGGTGCCGGGGTCCGCGCTGGAGCGGCTGGTGCTGCCGGCCCGGGTCGCCGGCTACTCTCCGGCTCAGCTCGACGAGCTGTGTGCCAGCGGCGAGGTGGTGTGGGCCGGCTCCGGGGCGATCTCCGGCGGGGACGGCTGGGTCACCCTCGCGTACGCGGACGCCGCGCCGCTGCTGCTCCCCCCGCCGGACGGGTCGCTCACCCGCACCCCGCTGCACGAGTCGGTGCTCGACGCCCTCGGCGACGGGCAGGCGCTGTTCTTCCGGTCCCTGTCCGACCGGGTGGGTGCCACCGACGACGCGGCGCTCGCCGCCGCCGTGTGGGATCTGGTCTGGGCCGGGCACCTCACCAACGACACCCTCGCCCCGCTGCGGGCGGCGCTGGGCGGCGGGGGCGCGCACCGGTCCCGTCCGGCGGCCGGCCGCACCCGTTACCGGCGTCCCGGGCGGGTCGCCCTGCCGTCGCGCAGCGGTCCGCCGACGGTCGCCGGCCGGTGGTCGCGCCTTCCTGAGCGGGACACCGACCCGACCCGCCGGGCGGCGGCCCTCGCGGACGTGCTGCTCGAACGGCACGGGGTGGTGACCCGGGGCGCGGTGGTCGCCGAGCAGGTGGCCGGTGGTTTCGCCGCGGTCTACCCGGTGCTGTCCGCGCTGGAGGAGCGGGGCGCCGCCCGGCGGGGCTACTTCGTGGAAGGGCTGGGTGCCGCCCAGTTCGCGGTGCCGGGCGCGGTCGACCGGCTGCGTGCGCTGGCCGACCCGGCCGACGGCGGGCGGGCCCGTGGCGGGCCTGCCCTGGTCCTCGCCGCCACCGACCCGGCCAACCCGTACGGTGCCGCGCTGCCCTGGCCGGAGCGGGCCGTCGACTCGGGTGACGGCGCCGCGCCGGCGACCGGGCACCGGGCCGGCCGTAAGGCCGGTGCCCTGGTGGTGCTGGCCGCCGGCGATCTGGTGCTCTACGTCGAGCGGGGCGGCCGGACGCTGCTCTCCTTCACCGACGACGCGGACGCGCTGGCGGCGGCCGGCAAGGCGCTCGCCGACGCGGTGCACAGCGGTGCGCTCGGGGCGATCTCGGTGGAGCGGGCCGACGGCGAGGCGGTGCACTCGTCACCGCTGCGTGACGCGTTGACGGCGGCCGGGTTCCGGGCCACCCCGCGCGGGCTGCGGCTGCGCGGCTGAGCCGGGTCAGCTCAGCTCGGTGAGCGCCTTCTCGTACTTCGGGCGCTGGGCGGCCGGCGTCTTCGCCTCGAGGTAGTTGAGCACCACCGCCCCGCTCTGGAACGACTGGCCGCTCCACACCTCGGCGATCTCCTTGGCGGCCACCTCGTCCGGGAACACGTACACGGTCACCCCGTCGGTGGCGACGAGTTCCGAGCAGCCCAGCCCGAGCCCGTCCGGTCCACAGTCGACGGACCGGTCCTTGGCGTTCGACACCTTCAGCCCGGCGGCCTTGAACGCGGCGACGACCTCCCGGGCGGCGGGTGCGCCCTTGGAGCGGGACGGCAGCGGGGCCTTCGGCTTGCCGGTCGGCCGGCGTTCGGTGCTGCCGGTGGCGTCCGGTCCGGCCGGCTCACCCGGCCCGGGGGCCGGCGGGGCGGCACCGGCGGACGGCGGGCGGGAGCCGTCGCCCCAGGCGCCCCCGGAGGATTTGTCGTTGTCGTCGCCGCAGGCGGCGGTGAGGGCCACGGCGATGGCGAGCACCGCGACGGCGGGCAGGGTCCGGTTGGTCACCCTGGCAGTCTGCCAACCCCGGCCGACGGCGGCATGGGCCGGTCGGCCAGTGGACTGTCCGACATCCGCTGGTTGCGGCACGCCGCAGGTCAGCGGCCCCGCCGGTACGATCCGGCACCGGCTAGCCTTGCCTCCCATGGCGGCCCTGCCCTGGATCTCCTTCACCACCGACTACGGCCTCGCCGACGGGTTCGTGGCGGCCTGCCACGGGATGATCGCCCGCCTCGCCCCGGCGGCCCGGGTGATCGACGTGACCCACCTGGTCCCACCCGGTGACGTGCGGCGGGGCGCCGCGGTGCTCGCGCAGACCGTGCCGTACCTGCCGGCGGCCGTCCACCTCGCCGTCGTCGACCCGGGCGTCGGCACCGCGCGCCGGGCGGTCGCCCTGGCCGCCGGGGACGGCGTGCTGGTCGGGCCGGACAACGGCCTGCTGCCGGACGCGGCGGCGGCCCTGGGTGGGGTGCGCGCGGCGGTGGAGCTGACGAATCCCGGGTGGCTGGGGGCCCGCGTGTCCGCCACGTTCCACGGCCGGGACGTCTTCGCGCCGGTCGCGGCCCGGCTGGCGCTCGGTGCGCCGCTCGCCGACGCCGGTCCGGCGGTCGACCCGGACACGCTGGTCCGGCTTCCGGTGCCGCTGGTCCGGCCGGAGGCGGACGGCTTCACGGCCGAGGTGCTGACCGTCGACCACTTCGGCAACGTGCAGCTCGCCGCGCCGGCCGCGTTGCTGGCGCCGCTGCCCGGCGCGCTGCGGGTGGCGCACCGGGCGGCGGTGCACGGGCGCACGTTCGGTGACGCGCCGCCCGGCGCGCTGGTGGTGCACGTGGACTCGGCCGGGCTGGTCGCGGTCGCGGTGAACGGCGGCCGGGCCGCCGACCTGCTGGCGGTGGCGCCGGGCGACCGGCTGCGCGTCACCGCCGGCTGACGACGCGCACCGCCGGGCCGGGGCGGTCCGGCCCGGCGGTGGGTACGCGGTCAGCAGCGGGGCACGGTGCCGCCGTAAACCGCCGAGAGGTACGCGTGACTCACGAACTGCCCGGCGGCGAGGCGGTTCCAGCGGCTGGTGGTGCCGTACGGGCCGGTGACGGTCTGCCCGGTCACCCAGCACTGGATCGGCACGTGGGCGTGGCGGGCGGCGAGACCGCGGGTCGCGTACGTGGTGCCGGCCCCGGAGCGGATGTTGAGCGGACCGTCGCCGACGACGCCACGCGGTCCCGTCCCGGTCCACAGGTACGCGACGTCGACCCAGGCGTTGGTGGTGAGCCGCAGCCCGTCCCAGAAGGTGCCGTCGGCCAGGTCGATGCCGGCCGGGTTGAGCACGGTACGGCCGAACTGGTCCCGGCCACCGTTGTAGCCGGACTGGTACGCGGCCTGCGCCTGCGGGAGCCCGCGCGGCAGGTCCTTCCAGTTCTCCCGCACCGAGCTGAGATTCCAGTGGTCGTCGCGGGTGTTCCACGGGCCGACGTCCCACACCGGGGCGTACTCGCAGCGGCTGCCGGTGGTGGTGCAGACCCGGACGGTGTAGTCCCCGGCGTTGCGGGGGGCCAGGCCGCGCCGGGACGGCAGCGCGACGAAGTGGTCGCGGTCGCGGACGGTGTGGCCGTTGGCGGTGATCCCGCCGACGAGGCCGATCCGGGTGGCGTACACCCGGTAGGTGAGGCCCGGCGTTGCCGCGGTCACGGCGGGGGTCGCCACCCGGTCGGCGGTGAGCCGCACGGACCGTACCTCGGCGGTGGGCGCACCGGTGAGCACCACCCGCGCCTGGACCGAGGTCGCCGGCCGGTCGAGCCGGACCCACGGGGTGGCCTCACGCCACTCGGTCCAGCCGCCGGCATGCCGGCCGCGTACCTGGATCTCGACGGTCGCGCCGCGCGGCACCCGCGCGCTCACCTCGGCCCGCACGCGGGTCGCGGGCCGGGCCAGGAGGTGTGGCGGGGCGAGCAGCAGCCCTTCGGCGACGGAGCTGTGCGGGTTGCGGCCGGCCGGGGCGGGGCGGGGGTCGGCGAGGCGCAGCCCGGTGCGGGTGGGTCGGACGTTGACGTCGTCGGCGTCGACGTGCGAGAGGTCGACGCTCCACCGGTCGGCGTGGCGAGGGGCGGCCG
>JAEYGD010000172.1 GCA_023402505.1 Actinomycetes bacterium | reverse complement strand
GCTGGAGACCACCGCGCCGCGCGCCTTGACCAGCTCGCAGAGGACGCCGAACTCCTTGTTGGTCAGGTCGACCGGCGCGCCGCCGCGGGTGGCCGTGCGCCGGGCCGGGTCGAGCACCAGGTCGGCCACCTCCAGCACCGGCGGCGCGGCCGGGGTGGCGCGCCGGCCCAACGCCTGCACCCGGGCGACCAGTTCGTCGAAGGCGAACGGCTTGGGCAGGTAGTCGTCGGCGCCGAGTTGCAGCCCCTCGACCCGGTCGGCCACCGTCCCGCTCGCGGTCAGCATCAGCACCCGGGTCAGCGCGCCCGAGGCGGCGAGTTCGGCGCAGATCTGGTCACCGTGCACGCCCGGCAGGTCACGGTCGAGCACGACCACGTCGTACCGGGTGACGAAGGCCATCTCGTGGCCGCTGTCGCCGTCGTACGCGACGTCCACCGCCATGCCCCGCTTGCGCAACCCCCGAGCGATCGCGTCGGCGAGATTATGCTCGTCCTCGACCACCAGTACCCGCATCCCGGCCTCCTCGCACCCGACCTCCCGACAACCTAGTGCGGGTCGCCAAACCCGGGTCCGCGCCGGTCGCGGTTGCAGAAAACCTTCGTGGTACGCGATGCTTCCGGCAGTATTCGACAGACCAGGCGGGTGGTGCGGCCATGACCGGCGGGGCAGGGCGGGACATCGCCTACCGGGGCTTCCGGTTCCCGGCCGACCTGCGCCTCGGCGGCTCCCGGGGGTTGCGTGGGAACGACCGGGGTCTGGTGCTGGCCGACCCCGTCGACCAGGTCACGCACCGCCACCCGGACGGCCTCGTCCGGCGGTACGCGGCCGGAAGCTGGACCGCACCGCCGGTGCCGGCGGGGTTCCCGGTCCGCGAGGTGGTGCCGTCCTGGACGGCGGACACCCCGGGTGACAGCTGGCTGCGGGTCGAGCTGCGGGGCTGGCACGACGACGCCCCGGTCACCGGCTGGTACGCGCTGGCCGAGTGGGCGGGCCACGACCACGCCGTACGGCGCACCTCGGTCCCGCGGCAACGGGACGCCGCGGGCGCGGTGGACACGGACACGCTGGTGCTGGCCACCCGGGCGACCGGCTGGCAGGTCCGGGTCACCCTGCTCCGGCCGGCGGACTCGGCCGAGACTCCGGTGCTGCGTACCGTCGGTGCGGTCGCCTCCGGCCCGGACCGGACCGCCGACGGCGGCGTGGCCGGACCCGGCCCGGACCGGACCGCCGCCGGCGGCGCGGCCTGGGGCACCGTCCTCGACGTCCCCCGGTACTCGCAGCGCCGCCACGCCGGGGCGCACCCGCAGTGGGCCGGCGGCGGGGACTCCTGGTGCAGTCCCACCTGCACGTCGATGGTGCTCGCGTACTGGGGTGCCGAGCCCGCGCCGGAGCACTACGCGTGGGTCGACCCGCCCGGTCCGCGCCCCGTCGTCGTGCACGCCGTACGGCACTGCTACGACCACGCGTTCGCGGGCGCCGGGAACTGGCCGTTCAACACCGCGTACGCCGGCCTCCACGGGTTGGACGCGTTCGTCACCCGGCTCCGGTCGCTGACCGAGGCGGAGGCCTTCGTGGCCGCCGGCATCCCGCTGATCGTGTCGGCCGCGTTCCGGTCCGGCGAGGTGCCCGGGCTGGACTACGACACGGCCGGGCACCTGGTGGTGCTGGTCGGGTTCACCGCCGAGGGCGAACCGGTGCTCAACGACCCGTACGCCCCGGACGACGACGGGGTCCGGCGGACGGTCGCGCGGGACGCCTTCGCGCGTGCCTGGCAGGCCGGCAGCGGCGGCGTCGCGTACGTCCTCCGCCCACCGGACGTGCCGCTGCCGAGACCGCCGGCCCAGGCGAACTGGTGACGTCAGCGGGCCGACGGCCACAGGCCCAGTGACCCGTCTCGCCGCCGGCAGAGCAGGTCACCGTCGACGCTGCGGCAGTCGCGGTCGGCGTCGGGCAACACGTCGACCACCCGGGTCGTGGCCGTCGCCAGGTCCACCTCCCCGACGACGAGACCGCCGGGCGGTTGGGCCCGCGGCCGCACCACGAGCAGCGGATCCGCCCGGTTCCACCGGCCGAGCAGCCGCCACCGCCCCAGCTCGGCACGTACGCCACCGCTGCCCGGGTCGACCAGCAGGAGCTGGATCAGGTCGCCGGACGTGCTGGTGAGTGGGGTGACGATCAGGTGGCCCTCGTCCGCCCAGACCGGGTTCCAGCGCTCACGGGCCCACCGCACCCGGCCGGTCGCGGCATCGAAACCGGCCAGGGTATCGGAGGCATGGCCGCAGACGACGGTGCCACAGTTGATGGCGTAGTCGACGCCCGGCATCGCCGTCTGCCACCGCCGGTCCAGCCGGTCCAGTCCGTACGCGGTCAGCCGCCCACCGTCGGGGATGACCAGCAGGTCCCCGACCACCTGCACCAACGGGTCGGAGTCGTTGCGCGGGACCGGCAGGTCGGCGGCGGCCAGGACCGCACCGCTGCCGGCGTCCCGCACCTCGACCCGGCCGTCCGGAGCGGCCAGCACCAGCCGGTCGGCTTTCCTGCCGCTCGCCCCGTACACCGGACCGCCGGCCGGGACGGGGACCTGCCAGCGCGGCGTCCCGCAGCACGGGTCCACGGCCCGCACGGTCCCGCTGCGATCCTCGTCGAGGTCCTCCAGGAGCAGGCCGCCACCCGCCGTGTCGACGGCCTGGCCCGACTGCTGCCAGCGGTGCGCTCCGGTGCGCGGGTCCACCGCCACGGTCTGCGCGTCCTGGGTCTGCGGGTGGTACCCGGACAGCAGCAGCAGGCCGGCGAGCGGGACGGCGTTCCAGTACATGTCCCCCTGCGGCAGCGTCGTCTGCCACACCCGCTCGACCCCGGGCAGCCGGTACGCCGTGGCCGTGCGTGGCCCACCCCGGCGTACCGACGGGTCGATCACGAGCAGCAGGTCGTCCGCCACCACCACCTCGCCGCCGAGAAGGAACGGCACGACGGCCACTTGCCGGACCGGCAGCGGGCTCGACGCGGCCAGCGTGACGAGGGTGACCAGCAGCGCCAGCGCGACCAGTGGCAGCCGCGGGGCGGGCCGGCGGGGACGGACCGGCGGCACCGGCTGGTAGGGGTCGCGCAGCTCGCCCAGGTCGATCACGGACACTCCGCCGTCTCCTCCGATCGCGTCCGCCCGCCTCGGGTCTCCCGCCCCGGAACCGTGGCCGCCGCCGACGGGAAGCGTATGCGCCGGGACCTGTCCGTGGGGTACCCGCCCGGCCAGCACCGTTCAGCCGGCGGCCCGGCCGCTCAGCGGTCCAGCGGCCATCGGCCCAGTGACCCGTCGTGCCTCCGGCACAGCAGGTGCCCGCCGGTCACCTCGCAGTCCCCGGCGGCACCGGGCAGCACGTCGAGCGGCCGGACGGCACCGGCGGGCGTGTCCAGTTCGGCGACGAACAGCCCGCCGCCGGGATGCGGTCGCACGCCGATCAGTGGACCGTCGGGCCGCGACGACCGCGCCAGCTCCCACCGCCCCAGCTCCACGCGGGCCCGGCCGGTCGCCGGGTCGAGGACCGCCAGGTCGGGGCGTCCGGTGCCGGTGACGCCGATCCGGGCGACGAGCAGGCGACCGCCCAGCTCCCACGCGTTGTTCCGGCCGTCGAGACGCCACAGCGGACGGCCGCTCGCGGCGTCCAGGGCCCGCAGGCTGCCGGCCCGGCTCTGGAGGCAGACCGCACCGCCGCACTCCCGCGCGGTCACGGCACCGGGAACGCTCGCCTGCCAGCGGCGGTCCAGCCGGTCCAGCCCGTACGCGGTCACCCGCGTGCCGTCGACGACGAGCAGCAGGCCGGCCGCGACCTGGATCGCTCCCGCCGGAAGGTCCGCGACGCCGGCAAGGTCGGCGGCGACCAGTTGCGCGCCGGTCTCCGCGTCCAGCACCGACACCACCCCGGACGGGTAGGTGAGCACGACCCGGTCCACACCGGCGTCGGTGACGCCGTACGCGGGCCCCTGCCGCGGTACGCCCTCCTGCCAGCGCAACGCGCCGCAGCACGCGTCCACCGCCCGCAGCGTCTCGGTCCCGTCGTAGTCGCGGTTCTCCAGGATCAGACCGGCACCGGCGGTACGCAGCGGGAAACCGGGCTGCTGCCAGCGCTGCGCCCCGGTCGCCGGGTCCAGCGCCACCGTGAGACCGAGCCGCGACCGGGCGTCGTAGCCGGTGAGGAACAGCAGGTCCGCGCCGACGACGAAGCCCCGGAACTCACCGGAGATCGGCAGCGGCGCCCGCCACGCCGCCACGCCCGAGCTCAGTTGGTACGCGGTGACCGAACGGTCGCCGCCGATCCGCTCCGGCGGGTTCACGACGAGCACCAGCTCACCGTGGACGATCCGGTCCGACCCCAGGGGCGCCGGTATGACGAGCGCGTCCCGGACCGGCAGCGGGGTCGAGGCGACCAGCGGGGCCAGTGCGACCAGCAGCACCGCGACCAGCAGCGGCAGCCGGGGGGCCGGCCGGCGCGGCGGGGCCGGTGCCAGCGGCTGGTCCGCCTGGTGGAGTTCGCCCAGGTCGATCACGGCCACCCCGCCGCCCCCCTCCCGATCGCGCACCTCGCCGGAGCGCGTCCGGTCCGCCGCCCTCCGCAGCGCGGATTTGGACTCCCGGCCGCGCCAGCGCAGAGCGTATGCGCCCCGGCCCGGTCCGTCAGTCCCCCGGTCCGGTCGCGCCTCAGCGCCGCAGCGGCCACAGCCCGAGCGAGGCGTCGGGCCGCCGGCACAGCAGGTACTCGCCGGCCACCTCGCAGTCCCCGGCGGCGCCGGGCAGGACGTCCAGCGGCCGGGCGGCACCAGCGACCGCGTCCAGCTCGGCGACGAACAGCCCGCCGTCGGGGTGTGGCCGCACACCGACCAGCGGCTCCTCGGTGCGCGATGAGCGGACCAGCTCCCACCGGCCCAGCTCGGCGCGGACCGCGCCGGTCGCCGGGTCGAGCACCGCCAGGTCGGGTCGGTTGCTGCCGGAGATCTCGAACCGGGCCGCCAGCATCTGGCCGGACAGCACCGAGACATCGCTCATCCCCTCCAGGCTCCACACCGGACGGCCGGTGGCGGCGTCGACGGCCCGGACGGCGCCGGAGCGGCTCAGGAAGCAGATCGCGGCCCCACAGTCCGTGGCGAACACGCTCGCCGGCACGGTGGCCTGCCAGCGCCGGTCCAGGCGGTCCAGGCCGTACGCGGTCACCTCCGGCGCATTGCTGGCGGACACGAACAGCAGGTCGCCGACGATGTCGATGGACCAGTGGTCGTCACCGCCGGCGCTCAGGTCGGCGGTGGCCAGCACCGCGCCGGTGGTGTCACGCACCTCGACCCGGCCCTCGGGGTCGCGGGTCACCAACCGGTCCATCCCCTGCTGCCCGGCGAACCGGTACCGGACCTCCCCGAGCGGGAGCCGCACCTCCCAGCGCGGGGTGCCGCAGCAGGCGTCGACGGCCCGGAGCAGGTGTCCTCCTTCGACGCTGGACTCCGCCAGCAGCACGTCGCCGTCGGCGAGGTCGACCGCGCCTCCGGGCCGCTGCCAGCGGTGCTCCCCGGTACGCACGTCCAGCGCCACCGTCGTGCTGCGCTGTTCCTGCGGCGAGTGACCGGTGACCAGCACCAGGTCGCCCCGGGTGGTGCCGCCCCAGAACTCGCCGCCCACCGGCAACGAAGCCTGCCACAACCGCGCCCCGGTGGGCAGCCGGTACGCCGTCATCGCCCGCTGCGATCCCTGAGCGCGCCGTGGGCCGACGACGAGGAGCACGTCCCCGACGACGACCCGGTCGGCGCCCAGCCCGGCGGGCACGACGACCGTCTCCCGCCCGGGAGCCGGGACCGAGGCGGCGAGCACGAGCAGGGCCAGGACGAGGACCACCGCGAGGCCCCACGCCCCCGACCCCGGGCGGCGTCGCCGGACCGGCTGCTCCGGGCGGTGGTCGTCGTTGAGTTCGCCCAGGTCGATCAGGGTCATCGGGCCTCACCTTCCCGGTGGCGCACCGCCCTCCGGCCCGGTGACCGGCGGCGACCGAAGCCTATGTGCTGCCGCGCCCCGGCCGTGCGCCCGGCCGCACGGCCGGGCGGTCCCGGGTCGCGCGGATCACCGGACGGCAAAACGGCTACCGGCGTACGGGGATGGCAAATCCGACACAACCCACCTGTACGATGGCGCGTCGTGGTTGTGCCCGTGGTTGATCCCTCGCTGAAGACCGGCTCCGAGCCCGCCGTCGTGCCGTCGTCGCGACCGGCCCGCTGGCGACGGCCAGCCCGCGCCGACGTGCTGGCCGTCGGCGTCTTCCTGGCCCTGGGCGTGCTGGTCTGCCTCAACTACTGGGTGGACGTGCAGAACCGGGTGTCCTCCCACCTGCCGACCGACCACAGCTGGTTCGAGTGGCTCTTCTCGCACGGCGCCCACTCGTTGCGGCACCTGGAGAACCCGCTCTTCACCACCCGCCAGAACGCCCCCGACGGGGTGAACATGATGGCGAACACGTCGCTGCTCGGGGTGACGCTGCCGTTGGCGCCGCTGACCATGCTGGTCGGTCCCCAGGTGGTCTACACGCTCTACCTCGGCGCCGCGCTCGCCGCCACCGCCGCGACGTCGTACTGGGTGCTCTCCCGGCACCTGGTGCGGTCCCGGGCGGCGGCGTTCGTCGGCGGCGCCTTCCTCGGCTTCGCGCCCGGCATCGTGCACCACGCCAACGGCCAGCCCAACTTCGTCTCCAACTTCCTGCTCCCGCTGATCGTGCTGCAGGTGCTGCGGATGGGCGAGCCGGGCCGCTGGCGGCGCAACGGCGTCGTGCTCGGCCTGCTGGTGGCGTACCAGATCTTCATCAACGAGGAGATGCTGCTGCTCACCGCGCTGGCCTGCCTGGTCGTCGTCGCCACGTACGCGGTGCTGCGGCCCCGGGCGGCGTGGCGGCAGGCCGGCACGTTCGCCGCCGCGCTCGGCACCGGCGGAGGGCTGGCGTTGCTGCTCACCGCGTACCCGATCTGGTTCCAGTTCAACGGCCCGCAGTCCTACCGGGGGCTGCAGGGCGGCGTGTTCCACAGCTGGGGCGAGGACCTGAAGGCCTTCGTCACCTTCCCCCGGGACACCATCGCCGGGAACGAGGCGGTCGAGCAGACCATCGGGCTGACCGAGCAGAACACCTGGTTCGGCTGGCCGCTGGTGGTGCTGACGGTGGTGGCCCTGGCGCTGCTGGTCCGCCGGTCCCTGGTCGCCCGTGTCCTCGCGGTGCTGACGGTGGTGTTCACGGTGGCGTCGCTCGGCCCGAAGATCCGCTTCGACGGTGTCGAGACCGAGACCGACGGCCCGTGGGCGTACGTCCCGGACGACCTGCCGCTGGTCGAGATGATGATGCCGACCCGGCTGAGCCTGGTGGTGGTGGCCGCCGTCGGTGTCCTGCTCGCCGTCGCCTGGGACACCGTGTCCGGTGCCGGCCGGCCGCCGGTGCCCGCCCAGCGCACCGGTGACGGCGCGTCCCGGCCGTGGTGGCGCCGGCTGCGCCCGGTGGGGTACGCGGCCATCGCGCTCGCCGTGCTGCCGCTGACGCCCCGGCCGCTGCCCGCGGAGCCGGTCGAGCCGCCGCCGCACTTCATCACCGCCGGCGGCTGGCGCCCGTACGTGCCGGAGGGCCGGACGTTGGTGCCGGTGCCGATCCCCAGCAACGTGCACGGCCTGTCCACACTGCGGTGGAGCGCGCTGACCGGCCACGAGTTCCCGATCCCCGGCGGCTACTTCATCGGCCCGAACGAGGTGGGCGAGGGCGTGTTCGGCGCTCCCAACCGCCCGACCAGCACGCTGATCTACCAGACGATGGACCGGAACGCGACGCCGAACATCACCGACGACGAACGCCGCCGGGCCGTCGAGGACCTGCGCTTCTGGCGGGCGTCGGTGGTGGTACTCGGCGCCCACCCGCGGGAGGCGGTGCTGCGCGACCTGATGACGTCGCTGCTCGGCACTCCGCAGCGCGTCGACGACGTCTGGCTCTGGGACGTCCGCCCCCTGGTGGGGTGACCGGGCCCCTCTCGACGGGGCCCGGCTAACCGCCGACCAGGGGGCGGACGTCCCACACCCACGCGCCCTCGATCTCGCGGCCCGGCCCGAGCAGCGCGTCGAGCGTCTCCTTGACCGGGTAACCGAAGTGCAGTCCACCCTGGACGACGACTGCGGCCCGCCAGTGCCGGAGGTCCGCCACGGCCTGCCGGCGGTCGGCCTCGGTGACGGCCGGCACCTCCCCGGTCTCGGCGACCCGCCGCAGCAGCGCGGCGGTGGGGCGGTCCGGGGCGCCCCAGCGCGCCGTCGGGTCGTCCGCCGAGCGGGGGCCGATGAAGAAGCCGCCGGGCGCGTCGAAGGCCAGGCCGGTGCGGGCCGACCAGAGCATGCCCGGGCTGGCGCCCGCCCCGGTGACCGGCGGCACGGGCACCACGGTCCGGCCGGGTGGGACGTGGGACCGCCAGCCGCCGTCGGCCACGAACGCCGGCACGGGCCACACCGGCACCGTCCGGATCGGCGTCGGCGCCAGCGGCAGCAGGGCGGCCACCAGCAGGCCACTCCAGAGCAGCCGCACCGGCAGCCGGGCAGCGGGCGACGGCTCGTCGTCGGCGCGCCGGGCACCGTCCGGCCCGGTCCGCCGGTCGGCGGTCGCGGTCAGCACCCGCTCGGTCGCGAGGGCCACCAGGACGCCGAGCACGGGCACGCAGACCAGTGCCAGCCGGGCCGGCACCGCCAGGTCGAGCAGGGGTACGCCGTCGAGCAGCCGGTACGGCCCGGGCACCCCGGTCGGCCGGCCGTCGAGGCGTACCTCGGCACCGAGCGACAGCACCGCGAACAGCGCGCCGCAGGCGGCGAGGGCCCGGACGAGCGGCCGGCGGCGCAGCCAGACCACCGCGACCACCGCCAGGACCAGCAGGCCGGGCCCGAAGAACGAGGTCTCCTCGGTCGCGTTCGGGGCGAGCAGTCGGGGCAGGTGGTCGTCACCGAACACCGTCTGCCGGGCCGAGGCCGTGAAGGAGGCAAGGTCCAGCTGGTACGAGGAGGCGTGGAACGGCATGCCCCGGTAGTGGCCCGGGCCGGCGAACTGGAACCACAGCGGGTACGCGAGCAGCGGCAGCGCCACGGCGACGCCGACGCCCAGCCGGCCGAGCAGGGCCGGTGCCGCCCGGCGGGCCGCCGCCCGGTCCGCCACCGCGTACGCCAGCACGAACACCCCGGCGGCGAGGGCGAGGAAGAGCAGCACCTCCTCGCCGAGGAACGCCTGGTAGGCGGCGAGGAGACCGAGGAACACGCCGGGCCGGACGACCCGCCGGCCGTCGGCGGGGAACACGGCCGCCAGGATGGCCGGCACCAGGAACTGGGCCGCCATGTGCAGGTGCGCGCCGGCCTGGGCGACCATGCCGGGGGCGAAGCCGCAGAGGAGACCGCCGAGCGCCGCCGCCACCCGGGAGCCGACCAGCCGGCGGCGCAGCAGGACGTACCAGGCGGTCGCCGTACCGGCGAGGCAGGCGGCCACCGCCACCAGGAACGCCACCTGGGAGCCGAACAGCAGGGTGACCGGCGTCAGCGGCACGCCGAGCCCCAGCACCGACGTGTTGGCCATGAGGTTGACGCCGTCCGGGACGTTGAGCGCCGTCGCGTACAGCGGGTTCTCGCCGTCGACGACGGCCCGGGCCGCGCGGGCGAGCATCCACTCGAACAGGATCTGGTCGCCGGACTGGTGGAACAGCCGGTCCGGTCGGCCCCACTGGCGCGCGGTGAGCAGCGCCGCGAGTGCGACGTAGCCGGCGACGACGAGGACGTCCGGCGTCCACCGGGGCAGCCGGACCCGTCCGGCCGGCGGGTTGTCGGCCGTCGTGCCGGTCGTGGTGCCGGCCGTCGTGCCGACCGGCATCAGGCCGCCGGGTCGGTCAGGGCGCGCACGTCCCACACCCAGACGTCCAGCTCGCGCCGGCCCGGTCCGACCAGCTGCTCGACGGTCTGCCGCAACGGTTCCGCGTGGTGCTGATCCACCGGCAGCACCAGGATCGCGGCCCGCCAGTGCCGCAGGTCGTCCAGCGAGCGCCGGCGCTGGCGGTCGTCCAGCCGGGGTGTACGCCCGGTGGAGGCGACCTCCTCCAGCAACTGCCCCATGCCGCTGGGCCGGCCGCCGAAGCGACCCGGGTCGCCGGTGTTGGCGTTGCGCGGGGCCAGGAAGTAGCCACCGGGGATCTTGAAGTCGAGGTTGGTGGCGGCGGCCCAGCGCATGCCGTGCGTGTTGCCCATGCTGGGCACCGGGATGGGCACGAGCGTCTGGTCCTCCGCGACGTAGCCGCGCCACCGGTCGGCGGTGATGAAGTCGGGCACCGCCGGGCGGGACGTCACCCGCAGCGGCATGGGCGCGACGGGCAGCAGCACGAGCACGAGCCCGGCGGCGGTGAGCGTACGCAGGGTGCGCCGCTCCACCGGCAGTGTCCGGGACCGCTCGACCGCGAACGCCAGCAGCAGCCCCACGACCACGGTGGTGATGAGCCCGAACCGGGTCGGCACGACCGCGTCCAGCAGCGGCAACCGGACCAGCCACTCCCACGGCCCGACCATGATCTCCCGGTCCCACCAGGAGATCCGCTCGCCCAGCGAGAGCACCGCGAAGAACACCCCGGTCGCGGCGAGGGCGCGGACGACCACCTCGCGCCGCAGCCACAGGACGATGCCGACGGCGACGAGGGCCAGGCTCCACCCGAAGAACGCGTTCTCCTCCGAGTAGTTCGGGGCGAGGTTGACGTTGGCCCGCTCGTTGCCGCCCAGCGTCGGGGAGCCCGGGGCGAAGAACGCGGCGATGTCGTTGCCGTAGTCGCGGACCGCGTCGCTCAGCCCGTGGTACGCCATCGGCCCGGCGAACTGGACGTAGAGCGGGTACGCGAGCAGGCTGCCCGCCACCACGGTGCAGGTGGCGAGCGCCTTCCCCAGCGGACGCCACGCCGCGTGCCACAGTCCGGGCCGCTGGACGAGCACCGCGGTCAGGAACACGCCGCAGGCCAGCGCGGTGAAGAGCAGGATCTCCTCGTTGATGAACGCCTGCACGGTCACCAGCAGGGCCAGCAGCGCGCCGTCGCGGTACGGGCGCCGGGACCGGGTGATGACGAGCACCCGCCACACGATGAACGGCAGCAGGAACTGGCTGATGATGTTGGGGTGCCAGTTGGCGTGCGACAGCATCGCCGGGGAGAACCCGCAGAACCACCCCCCGACCGCCGCCGCCAGCCGGCTGTCGACGACGTGCCGGGAGAGCACCACGTACCAGGCGGTGGCGGTGCCGGCGAGCGCCAGCGTCACCAGCAGCACGAAGGTCACCGCCGGGCCGAAGAGCAGCGTCACCGGCACCATCGGGATGCCCAGCGCGAGGATGGCCGTGTTGGCCATCAGGTTGACCCCGTCCGGGTAGTTGAACTGCTCGGTGAAGAACGGGAACTCGCCGTGCAGCACCACGCGCACCGAGTGGGCCACGAAGAACTGCACCTGAGCCGGGTCGCTGCTGTAGAGCGAGGCCACCCGGCCGGCCGGGTCGACCCAGATCCGGCTCGTCACCCACAGCGCGGCGAGCAGGAAACCGCCGACGACGGCGAGGTGCTGCCGCCGGGGCGTCCACCGGGGCATCCGCAACTGGCGGCCACCGAGCCCGGGTGCCGGCGGGCCGCCGTCGGTGTCCGCCGGTGACGTGCGCTCCTCCGCCGGTACGCCGTTCGGGGACACCGTGGTCGTGGTGTCACGCCCGGCGTCGAGGTCGACCGGCTCCGACGCGACCGGATCGGACGCGACCGGGGCGGCGGATTCCGGGGCGGACTCGGCGCGGGTGTCGGCAGGCGTCACAGTCGGCGGAGTCTACCCGAGCGGGTAAATCGCACCAAAGTCACCGGAGGGTCCCTTGTGGGTGGTGGCGGGGACCGGCGCGGCGTCTCGTACCATGACGGTTCCGCACGACGACCGCCGAGGCGAACGAGGGGGCGTACAGGTGGCTCCAGCCCGCCGGCCCGGCAGAACGGCCACCGCCCTGCTGGTCCTGGTGACGACCCTGACCGCCTGTGGGCCGGTCGCCGGCCGGGAGCCGGGCGACCTGCCGGTCGGGTACGACAGCCGGGACGGCTCGCTCACCGTCTGGCCGGCCCGCGGCACGCTGTCCGGTGACGCCGCGGTGACGGCGGCCGTGACCGGGGCGGTCCGGGAGTGGCGCTCGCCCGTCGACGACCGGGTGCACGTGCCCTCGTCCGGCATCCTCTGGGCCGGTGCCGTCGGCGGGGAACGCCTCGCCCTGGTCGCCGCGAACGTGCCCGGTGAGAGCGCCTCCTGGCTGCTGCAGGTCACCGAGCGGGACGGCCGGTACGCGGTCACCCACGCCACCGAGTACACCGACCCCGGCTACCTCGTCTACTCCGACGTCCTCCCGGTACGCACCGGCGACGGCCGGCGCTACCTCGTCTCGGCGCGGGTCGAGCGGGTGCGCGGCCCGGACGGCCGGGCCGTGCCGGTCGAGGACGGCCTGTCCGCGCCGGTCGCCGTGCCGGCCTGCTCGGCGGTGCCGGTGACCGCCACCCTGCGGGCCACCGAGTCGCTGCCCCGGGGCCGGGCCACCGACCGGCTGCTGGACCTCGGCACCGGCCTGGAGGCGCCGCGCTATCCGTTGGTACGCGACGAGTCGGGCTCGGGGCGGCGGGCGCTCGCCGGCCTGGACACCTGCGCGCTGGCCGGCGAGAAGGGCCCGTTCGGCAGCATCCGGCGCTGGGCCGGGGACCGGGAGTCCGCGGGTTCGGTGCCGCAGTCCTGGCCGATGACGAAGCTGGCCGCCCGGACCGTCGGTGAGCTCGCGGTCGGCGGCGGCGAACCCGGTGAGCTCCAGCAGCTGACCTGGGAGTCGGCCGACGACACGATGACCGCCGTGGTCTACCGGCCGGCCGGCGGGGGCGCCCCGGTGGCCTCACCCGCCGACCGGGCCGAGCCGCTGCAGGCGTACGTCCTCACCGTGGCCGGGCGGTCGCTCGGGGTGCTGACCTGGCGACCGGGCCGGGAGACGTCGCTGTCCGTGCCGCCCGGCACGATCCGCGTCGTCGACCGTCCGGGCCTGACCGTCGTCCCGCTGACCGACGAGAAGCTGACGGTCAGCCTGGCCACCGCCACCAAGACCCACTACCGCTCCCTGACGGCCCCCAGGTAACGCCCGGCCACGCAGGCTGTCGAGCTGCCCTCATGGGCGGGGACGGCCGGCTGACCCGGCGCGGACAGCCCGACGGCGGGCACCCCGGCCGGGGCACCCGCCGTCGCGGAGCAGCTCGGTCAGTTCCGCCGGGCGGCGTCGTCCGGGGCGACGACCGGCTCGACCGGCTCGGCGTCGAGGCGCGAGATCCAGCCGGTGACGTCACGGGCCACGTCCTGGGCGGTGAGGCCGAGGTCGGCCAGGATCTGCGCGCGGGTCCCGTGCGGGTGCCACTCGGACGGCACGCCCAGGTCCTTCAGCGGCACCGCGACGTCGGCGTCCCGCATCGCCTGGGCGAGGGCGCTCCCCACGCCGCCGGCGCGGACACCGTCCTCGACGGTCACCACCAGGCGGTGCGCGGCGGCCAGCTCGACCAGTTCGGCCGGGACCGGCCGGACCCAGCGCGGGTCGACCACGGTGACGCCGTAACCCTGCTCGGCGACCCGGGCGGCGACCTCCATGCCGAGCTGGCCGAAGGAGCCCACCGCGACGAGCAGCACGTCGGTGCGGGCCGACTCGGCGAGCACGTCGACCGGGCCGACCCGGCGCAGCGCCGGCAGGTCGGCCGCGACCGCGCCGGTCGGGAAGCGGACGATGGTGGGACCGTCGTCGACGGCGACCGCCTCGCGCAGCTCCTCCCGGAGCGTGGCGGCGTCCCGGGGCGCGGCGATCCGCAGCCCCGGCACCACCCCGAAGACGGACATGTCCCACATGCCGTAGTGGCTCGGCCCGTCCGGGCCGGTGATACCGGCCCGGTCGAGGACGAACGTGACCGGCAGCCGGTGCATCGCCACGTCCAGCAGGACCTGGTCGAACGCCCGGTTCAGGAAGGTCGCGTAGACCGCCACCACCGGGTGCAGCCCGCCCATGGCGAGACCGGCCGCCGAGGTGGCGGCGTGCTGCTCGGCGATACCCACGTCGTACACCCGGTCGGGGTGCTTGCGGGCGAGCTTGACGATGCCGGTCGGCTCGGCCATCGCGGCGGTGATGCCCACCACGTCGGGCCGCTCGTCGGCGATCGCGACCAGCTCGTCGGCGAAGACATTGGTCCACTTGACCGACGGCGCGGCGGTGGCCTTGCCGGTCTGGGTGTCGAAGGCGCCCGGGCTGTGGAAGCAGTCCGCCTCGTCCTCCTCGGCCGGGCGGTAGCCGTAGCCCTTGCGGGTCACCGCGTGCACGATCACCGGGCCGCCGAAGTTCTTCGCGGCGCGCAGCGCCCCCTCGACCGCGGTCACGTCGTGCCCGTCGACCGGGCCCACGTACTTGATGCCGAGGTCCTCGAACATCGCCTGCGGGGCGACCGCGTCCTTGATGCCCTTCTTGACCGCGTGCAGCACCTCGTACATCGGCTTGCCGACCAGCGGCGTCGAGCCGAGCGCGTCCTTGACGGTGTCGAGCACCTTCTCGTAGCCGGGGTTGAGCCGCAGCGAGGACAGGTGGTCGGCGAGACCGCCGATGGTCGGCGAGTAGGACCGGCCGTTGTCGTTGACCACGATCACCAGCGGGTTGCCGGCGGTGGCGATGTTGTTCAGCGCCTCCCAGCACATGCCGCCGGTGAGCGCGCCGTCACCCACCACCGCGACCACGGCGCGCGACTCCCCGCGCAGGGCGTACGCCTTGGCCAGCCCGTCGGCGTACGACAGGACGGTGGAGGCGTGCGAGTTCTCGATCAGGTCGTGCTCGCTCTCGGCCTGGTTCGGGTAGCCGGAGAGACCACCACGCTGGCGCAGCCTGTCGAAGCCGTCCTGCCGACCCGTGACGATCTTGTGCACGTAGGCCTGGTGACCGGTGTCGAACAGGAGCCGGTCCCGGGGGGAGTCGAAGACCCGGTGCAGTGCGAGGGTCAGCTCCACCACACCCAGGTTCGGGCCGAGGTGCCCGCCGGTGCGGGAGACCTTGGCGACCAGGAAGTCACGGATCTCGGCGGCGAGGATGCCGACCTGCTCGGTGGACAGCCGCTTGACGTCCTGCGGACCGCGTACGGCGCCCAGCAGCCCCGCGTGGTTGGCCGTGTCCCGTTCAACACTCATGACCGCAGAGTCTATCGGCCGCGCCACAGTCCGCAGCCCGGCCGGCGTCACCGCAGGCCAGCCGGGGCACGGCGGCCCGGCCCCGACCGGCCCGAGCGCCCGGTCACGGGTCCACCAGCAGGC
>JAEYGD010000169.1 GCA_023402505.1 Actinomycetes bacterium | reverse complement strand
GTCCCCGGCTCCGCCCCGCCCGCCGTCGACGGGGTCGGCCCGTTCGACGGGGCCGTGGTGGGCGGCACCGTCGCCGCCACCTACGACTCCGACGAGGCCAACGCGAAGGACCTGCGGCTGATCCTGCCGATCATCCTGCTGCTGGTGCTCGGCGTCCTCGTGCTGCTGCTGCGTGGCCTGCTCGCCCCGGTGCTGCTGGTGCTCACCGTGATCGCGTCGTACTTCGCCAGCCTCGGGGCGGCGTGGCTGCTCTTCGAGCACGTCCTGGACTTCCCCGCGCTGGACAGCGGCGTCATCCTGCTCGCGTTCGTGTTCCTGGTGGCCCTCGGCGTGGACTACAACATCTTCCTCGTCACCCGGGCCCGGGAGGACGCCCGCCGGGCGGGCACCCGCGAGGGGATGCTCTCCGCCCTGCGCGTCACCGGCGGGGTCATCACCAGCGCCGGCGTGCTGCTCGCCGCGGTCTTCGCCGTCCTCGGCGTGCTGCCGCTGATCCTGCTGACCCAGATCGGGATCATCGTCTGCATCGGCGTGCTGCTGGACACCCTGCTCGTGCGGACCGTCCTGGTGCCGGCACTGGCGTTCCTGCTCGGCGACCGGTTCTGGTGGCCCGGCCGCGCCCGCCGCGACCGGGACGCCCCGGCCGGCGCCCCGGCGGTCGCCGGGCACGACTGACGCCTCCGGTGCGGGGGTCGCCCCCGGCCCCCGCACCGGTCAGTAACCGAGGCAGACGCACTCGGTCATCAGGGCGCGGACGTTGCGCACGTAGCGGGGGTTGGGGATCGTGAGCGGCTCCCCCTCCCGGGCGACCGCCCCGTGCCCGTAGTTGTACGCGGCAATCACGGCGTTGAGCAGGCACGAGTTGAGCTCGCCGGTGCACAGGGCGGCGTCCAGCCGGTAGTCGGACTCGAAGTACATGTCGCCGATGTACTTGGTCAGCCAGGCCAGGTAGTTCGCACCGAGGAATGCGTTGTCGCGGTGGTCGCGCACGTCGTAGCTCTGCCCGAACCGCTGGTTCATCCAGTCCGCGGTCGCCGGCATCACCTGCATCAGCCCGATGCCGCCGTCGCAGGCGATGATGTCGGACTGCCAGCCGCTCTCCTGCCAGGCCGTCGCCTTCACCAGGTCCAGCGGGATCCGGATGTCCGGCGCGGAGGTCGGCCAGTACGTCTTCGCCGCGGCATCGGCCAGCGCCGCCTTCACCTGCGCCCGGCTGGCCCGGGTGCCCTCGTAGCGGGGCGTGCAGGCGGTCGACGACGGCTTCGGCGGCGGGGGTGGGACCCGCGTCTCCTTCGGCGGCGCGGCGACCGGGCGCGGTGCCGTGGCCCGGGTCGGCTTCGGCGTGGCCCGGACAGTGGGCGAGACGCTGGGCCGGGGCGCCGTCCCCAGCGACTGCCGGGCGGACGGCGTGGCCGACGGGGTCGGCTCCTCGCCGGCGGTGGTCGCCTCGGTGGTCGCCTCCGCCGTGACACCGGCGGGCGCCGCGACCGGCGCCCCGCCGCCGCGCGCGCACGCGGACAGTCCGGTCACCAGCACGATCCCGACGGTCGCCGCACACACCCAACGCCTGCCCATGCCGGCCCCTCTCCCCCGTGCCGCCGCACGGTAGCAGGGGGCGAGGGCCCGGCGCCGCCCCGTCACACGCCGGCGACGCCCTGCGGCGGACGTGGAGACCGGTCGGACGGCACCGGCCCCGGCCGCTCGGCACCGTCCGGGTCGGCACCGCCCGGCTCGGCGCCGACGGCCCGGTCGCGGGTCACCCACGCCACCATGAACACAGCCGTCCACGCCACGCCGAGCAGCACGCCGCTCAGCGCGCTGCTGGCGCTGCTCAGGCCCAGGTAGAGCCGGGCGCCGCCGAGCCCGACGGCCCCGGCGGCGGCGACCGTCCACACCGCCACCGCCACCGGCCAGCGCGCGCCCCTGGAGAGCAGCCAGGCGAGGGTGCACAGGCTCGCGGTGACCACCGCGGTCTGCGTCGGGAACAGCGCCGGCGGGCCGGCCTGGTCGGGCCGCGCCACGTCGGCGGCCACCGCCAGCACCACCAGCGGCACGAACGCCCCGGCGGTGCCCACGACGCTGAGCAGGTCAGCCCGCCACGGCCGCTGCCGCCAGGCCACCACCGCGGCCACCAGCGCCACCACCAGGATCACCACCGGTCCCCGCAGCACCGACACCACCGCCAGCGTCACGTCGACCGCCTCCGGGGTGCGGCGGGCGGCGAACCAGTCGGCGATCGCACCGTCGACCACGGACAGGCCGCTGTGCCGCACCACCAGGCCGAGCACCCAGGCGACGGCGAGCCCGGCCACGAACAGCAGCAGCAGGCCGGCGGCCAGGTTCAGCAGCAGCGTCCAGCCCGGCCCGATGTGCATGGCGAGCAGGAAGAACAGCACCCCGTACCGGCCGGTGAGCCAACGCACCGGGGGAACCGCGCCGGCCCGGGCCAGCAGCGCCCGCACCGGATCCGGGTTGCGACCCAGCCAGCGCCCGGCCAGCAGCACCGCCAGCACCGCCCCGAACAGCACCACCACCGCGCCGGTGGCCCGGCCGAGCAGGTGCGACACCGTCTCGTACGACTCGCCGGCCAGGTTGCCGACGACCACCGACCCGCCGACCCACGTCACCACGCCACCGAGATTCCACGGCGCGAACCGCCGGTACGGCATGCCGGCGGCGCCAGCCAGCCGGGGCACCAGGGTGCGGGCGAACGCCACCCAACGGGCGGTGAACACACCCCGCCCGCCCAACTTCCCGAGCATCGCGTCGGCCCGCCGCCACCGGTGCGGCCCGACCCGGGCCCCGAAGCGGCTGGCGCGCAGCCGCGGGCCGTACCGGCGGCCGGCCCGGAACGCCACCGCGTCACCCGCCGTCGCTGCGAGAATCATCACCAGCAGCGCGGGTCCCAACCGCAGGGTGCCGGTGTAGGTGAGGAAACCGACCAGCAGCAGGGTCGCCTCACCGGGCATGAGCAGCCCGAAGATGAGTGCCGTCTCCGCGGCGACGACCAGCGCGGCGACCAGCAGGATCAGCCCGGGCGGCAGATCCTGCAGCCAGCTCACCAGTTCGTGCACACAGACCCCCCGGTCACGAAGGCCAGCTTGCCAGCGGCGGGTCGCATGTGACAGGAGTTTCGGCAGAGATCCGGGACGGTCCGGGGGTGACCCCCGACGCCGCCCCTGATCCGCGCAGGCGGAAGGATGGAGGCATGCAGCTTCGCACCGACCTCCGCAACGTCGCCATCATCGCTCACGTCGACCACGGCAAGACCACCCTGGTCGACGCCATGTTGCGGCAGGCCGGCGCCTACGGCGCCCGCGGCGAGGTGACCGAGCGGGTGATGGACTCGATGGACCTCGAGCGGGAGAAGGGCATCACCATCCTCGCCAAGAACACCGGCGTGCGGTACCTGCCGGCCGACGGCTCCGACCCCGTCACCATCAACATCATCGACACCCCGGGGCACGCCGACTTCGGCGGCGAGGTGGAGCGCGGCCTCACCATGGTCGACGGTGTGCTGCTGCTGGTCGACGCCAGCGAGGGCCCGCTGCCGCAGACCCGGTTCGTGCTCCGCAAGGCCCTCAAGGCCCGGATGCCGATCATCCTGGTGATCAACAAGGTGGACCGCCCCGACGCCCGGATCAAGGAGGTCGTCGACGACACCTACGAACTCTTCCTCGACCTCGACGCCGACGAGGAGCAGATCGACTTCCCCATCGTCTACGCCTGCGCCCGCGACGGCATCGCCTCGCTGACCCAGCCCGCCGACGGCTCCGTACCCCAGGACAGCCACAGCCTGGAGCCGCTGTTCCGCGCCCTGCTCGACACCATCCCGCCGCCCTCCTACGACGAGGCGGCCCCGCTCCAGGCGCACGTCACCAACCTGGACGCCTCACCGTTCCTCGGCCGGCTCGCCCTGTGCCGGGTACGCCAGGGCACCATCGCCAAGGGCCAGAGCGTCGCCTGGTGCCGCACCGACGGCAGCACCCAGCGGGTCCGGATCTCCGAGCTGCTGATGACCGAAGGGCTGGAGCGCAAGACCGCCGACTCGGCCGGGCCGGGCGACATCATCGCCGTCGCCGGCATCCCGGACATCATGATCGGCGAGACGCTCGCCGACGCCGAGGACCCCCGGCCGCTGCCGCTGATCACCGTCGACGAACCGGCCATCTCGATGACCATCGGCACCAACAACTCGCCGCTCGTCGGCCGGGTCAAGGGCGCCAAGGTCACCGCCCGGATGGTCAAGGACCGCCTCGACAAGGAGCTGATCGGCAACGTCTCCCTGCGGGTGCTGCCCACCGAGCGTCCCGACGCCTGGGAGGTGCAGGGCCGCGGCGAGCTGGCCCTGGCGATCCTGGTCGAGCAGATGCGCCGCGAGTCGTACGAGCTGACCGTCGGCAAGCCGCAGGTGGTCACCAAGGAGATCGACGGCAAGACCTGCGAGCCGGTCGAACGACTGACCATCGACGCCCCGGAGGAGTACCTGGGCGCGATCACCCAGCTGCTGGCCACCCGCAAGGGCCGGATGGAGCAGCTGGTCAACCACGGCACCGGCTGGATCCGCATGGAGTGGCTGGTCCCGGCACGCGGTCTGATCGGCTTCCGCACCGAGTTCCTCACCGAGACCCGGGGCACCGGCATCCTGCACCACGTCTTCGAGTCGTACGAGCCGTGGTTCGGCGAGCTGCGGACCCGCAACAACGGCTCGCTGGTCGCCGACCGCGCGGGCGCCGCGACCGCCTTCGCGATGATGAACCTCCAGGAGCGCGGCACGCTCTTCGTCGAGCCGGGCACCGAGGTGTACGAGGGCATGATCGTCGGGGAGAACTCCCGCTCCGACGACATGGACGTCAACATCACCAAGGAGAAGAAGCTCACCAACATGCGCTCCTCCACCGCCGAGGAGACGGAGAAGCTGATCCCGCCACGGCGGCTGTCGCTGGAGCAGGCCCTGGAGTTCTGCCGCGAGGACGAGTGCGTCGAGGTGACCCCGGCCGCCGTCCGCATCCGCAAGGTGGTCCTCGACCAGACGCAGCGGGCCCGGGCGGCGGCCCGGCGCAAGCACGCCGGCTGACCGCCGGGGCACCCGCCGCAGCCGGAGGCGCGACACGCACCCCGGCCGGCGGGATCCCTGGCCGGCACGAACTCGCACGCCCCGCGGGCGGGTGATCGGTTACCGTCTTGCGTCATGACCTGGGCCGAGCTCGACGACCACCTCGACCGGGTGTCCGGCACCGTGTCGGCGCACGTGGGCCGCCCCGGTGCCGCACCCGCCTGGACGCGGCACCCGGACACCACCCACTACGCGGCCAGCACGATGAAGGTCGCCGTGCTGGTGGCACTGCACCGCGCCGCCGAGTCCGGCCGCCTGGACCTGGACCGCCCGGTGCCGGTACGCAACGAGTTCGACTCCGCCCGGCCCGGCGCGCCCCGGTTCTCCTGCGCCCGGCACTACGACAACGACGACGCCGTCTGGGAACGGGTCGGCGGTACCGCTCCGCTGCGCTGGCTCGCCGAACGCATGATCGTCCGCTCCAGCAACCTCGCCACCAACCTGGTCATCGACCTCGTCGGCCTGCCCGCCGTCGCCGACGTGTGGGCCAGCGCCGGCGCCCGGCACAGCGTCACCGGGCGCGGCATCGAGGACTTCGCCGCCCGCGACGCCGGCATCACCAACCTGGTCACCGCCGGCGACCTGGCCGCCCTGCTCGGCGGACTGGCCCTCGGCGCCGACCGGCCCGGCCCGCTGGCCGGCCCGCGCAGCTGCGCCGCCATGCTCGACACCCTCGTCGCCCAGGAGCACCGCGAGGACCTCGCCGCCGGCCTGCCCGGCGGCACCCGCATCGCGCACAAGAACGGCTGGGTGCGCGGGGTCCGCCACGGCGCCGGCGTCGTCTACCCCGACGACGCGCCCCCGTACGTCATCGCCGTCTGCACCACCACCGACCTCGCCGACGGCGGTGCGGGCGGCGAGGACGTCGACGACGCGTGCCTGCTCATCGCCGACGTCTCCCGCGCGGCCTGGAACGCCCGGCACGACCTGGGCTGACTGCCGGGCTGGCCCGCCGCGACGGCACCGCCTACGCTGCTGTCCACCCCCGCCGCGAGGAGCCACCCATGCCATCCAGCCGCGCCCTGCTGGCCGTGTTCGCCGTCGTGACGGCGGCGAACCTGGTCGCCAACGCCACCGACAGCAGCGTGGCGCTGTGGCTGACCAAGCCGCTGCTGATGCCGCTGCTCGCCGCGTACCTCTGGCGGGCCGCCACCGAGCGCGGCGCCCGACCGGACCGGCTGGTCCTCGCCGCGCTGGCCTTCTCCACCGGCGGCGACGTCGCGCTGCTCGGCGACGGTGACGTGGCCTTCCTCGCCGGCATGGCGCTCTTCCTCGCCGCCCACGTCTGCTACATCGCCGCCTTCACCCGGGGCGGCGCCGCCACCGCGCTGCGCCGCCCGCCGCTGGTCGCCGTCCCCCTCGGGTACGCCGTGGCGACCGTCGCCGCCCTCGCCTGGATGTGGCCGGGCCTGGCCGACGCCGGCCTGGCCGTGCCCGTCGCCGGGTACGCGGTGGCCCTGGCGACCATGGCCGCCACCGCCGCGCCGCACGGCTGGCGGGTCGGGCTCGGCGGCGCGCTCTTCCTCGTCTCCGACCTGCTCATCGCCACCGGCGTCGCCGGGGTGGGCACCCTGCCCGGCCCGCCGATCTGGGTGATGGCCACCTACGCCGCCGGGCAGGCCCTCATCGTCACCGGCTGGGTCGCCCGCCGCCCCGCGCCCACGGCGGTCACTCCAGCAGCCGCGCCCGCAGCGCCGTGACCACCCCGTCGTCCACGCCGAGCCCGTCCCGCAGGTACGCCCCGATCGAGCCGTGCACCCGCCGCACCTCGGCGTACCCGGCGTCGAGGTACTCGTCGCGCACCTCCAGCACCGGCCGGACCGCGTCGACGTCCAGCTCCGGGTTCCGCCGGCGCATCGCGGCCAGCAGCACCTCGCGCAGGCTCTCGCTGAGCGCGTTGTTGGCCAGGTAGTCCGCCCGGATCTCCGCCTCGTCCACCCCGAGGGCGTGCAGCAGCAGCACCGTCAGCCAGCCGGTCCGGTCCTTCCCCGCCGAGCAGTGGTAGAGCAGCGGAAGGTTCTCCGTCTCCGCCGCCAGCCGCACCGCCGCCCCGAACCCGGCCCGCGCCGACGCCCCGGTCACGAACCAGCGGTAGATGGCCGCCATCGCCGCCGGTGTGCCCTCCGCGGCGAGTTCGTCGTACGCGCTCAGGTCGTGGCCGAGCAGCACCGCCGACACGTACGTGAACACCGGGTGCGCGGCGTCGTGCACCGGCAGGTGCACCACCCGTGGCTCGCCCGGCAACCGGTCCGGCGGGGCCACCGCCTGCTCCGAGGCGTCCCGCAGGTCCACCACGCACGCCGGCCCGAGTTTCGCCAGCACCGGCAGGTCCTCGTCGGTCAACCGGCCGAGGGCCGGGGTGCGGATGAGCACCCCGGGGCGGATCCGCCGCCCGTCCGCGCCGACCAGCCCACCCAGGTCCCGCGCGTTCGGCGCGCCCACCAGTTCCCAGTGCCGCTCAGACATTCAGCCTCCCCATCGCCGGCCCGTCCCCCTATAGGGTGCCCGACATGACGATCACCGCGGTACGCACCCACCGGCTCTCCGCGCCCCTGCACACGCCGTTCGTCACCGCGCTGCGCCGGACCACCACCGTGGACACCCTGGTGGTCGAGGTCGTCGACGCCGACGGGCGGCGCGGCTTCGGAGAGGCGCCGCAGGTGTGGCAGGTGACCGGCGCGTCGGTCGCCGGTTCCGAGGCGTGCGTCCGCGAGGTGTTCGGTCCCCTGCTCAGCGGCCGGGACCCGGACGACCTGGTGGCGCGGTGCGCGGAGGTGCGGACGGCGGTCGCCGGCAACGAGGCCGCCAAGTGCGCCGTCGACGTCGCCCTACACGACCTGGCCGCCCGGCGGCTCGGCGTACCGCTGGTGCGGCTGCTCGGGGGCACCGGCCGGCGGGTCCCGACGGACGTCACGCTCGCCGCCGGCGACGCGGTGGACCTGGCCGCCGCGGCCCGGGCCCGCCACGCGGAGGGCTTCGACGTGCTGAAGCTCAAGGTCGGCACGGACGCCGCCGGGGACCTCGACCGGGTCCGCGCGGTCCGCTCCGCGGTAGGCGACCGGGTCCGCATCCGCCTGGACGCCAACCAGGGCTGGACGCCCCGGGAGGCGGTTCGCGTCATCCGGGGCATCGAGGACGCCGGCCTGGACGTCGAGCTGGTGGAACAGCCGGTGGCCCGGTGGGACCTCGACGGGCTGGCCTGGGTGAGCGGCCGGGTGGACACGCCGATCCTCGCCGACGAGGCGGTCTTCGGCGTCCGCGACCTGGTGGAGGTGATCCGCCGCCGCGCCGCCGACCTGGTCAACGTCAAGCTCGCCAAGTGCGGCGGGCTGCAGCCGGCGCGTGCGCTGCTGGACCTGGCCGTCGCGCACGGGATGGGCACGGTGGTCGGTTCGATGATGGAGAGCCAGGTCGGCATCGGCGCGGCGGCCAGCCTGGTCGCCGCGTACGGCACGAGTGCCGTGTCGGACCTGGACGCCGCCTGGTGGCTGGCCTGGACGCCGGTGCGTGGTGGCCTGCGGTACGACGGGGCGTCGGTCGTTCTGCCGGACAGCCCGGGCCTCGGCATCGAAACTGTGAATGAAGTAAAGATTCAGCCAAACGTTTGATCTTCGGCGGAAACTTTCATAAAGTCGCGGCAGCGCACGGGGCGAGTGGGGGTGGACCGTGGAGCTGCAACCGGGCCGCGAGGCCGTCGTTCGGGTCGGCGTCGCCACCCTCTGGGCGTCCCCCGAGGCGGTACGCCCGGTCGACCGTCCCGCCCTCGACCCGCAGGCCGACCTCCCCACCTGGATCGCCGCCCTGGACACCGACCAGCAGGTCGGCGACTGCGTGCTCAGCCAACTGCTGCTCGGCGAGCGGGTACTCGTCACCGAGCTGCGCGCCGACGGGTGGGCCCAGGTGATCGCCGTCGAGCAGCCGGCCGCCAAGCTGGATCCGCGCGGCTACCCCGGCTGGCTCCCGGCCGCCCAGCTCGCCCCGCCGGCCACCCTCCCCGACAGCGACCCGGTCGTCGTGGACGCCACCGTCACCGCCCTGCACGCCACCCCCGACGGCCCGGTACGGGTGCCCGGCGTCGTCCTGGGCACCCGGCTGTCCACCGCCGGCGCCCCGGTGGACGGGTGGCTCCCGCTGCACGCGCCCGGCCACGACACGCCGCTGTGGCTACCGGCCGCGCACACCGCCGCACTGCCGACCGCCGGTCCGGCCCCCGGACAGGCG
>JAEYGD010000114.1 GCA_023402505.1 Actinomycetes bacterium | reverse complement strand
CCCGCGCGGGGGGGCCCCCCCCCTCCGGTGCCGGCCGCCGCACGACGGCGACCCGCGACCGAGCCGGTGTCACACCGCTAACGCTGCAGCGTCAGCAGACCCGGCCGGTACGGCAGGAGCCCGTAGTCACCGCCGGAGTTGGGCGAACGACCCTGGTAGAGGAACCGCAGGTTGCAGGGGTCGACCGTCATGGTCTGGTCGGCACTGCTGCGGATCAGCTCGCCGTGACTGATGTCGTTGGTCCAGGTCGCGCCGCTGTTGGCCTTGCCGGCGAAGGGGTTGCTCTCGGTCGCGGCCTGGGGCGTCCACGTGCCGCCCAGGCTGGTGGCCGTGAACGAGCGGAAGTACCGGCCCTGCGAGCCGATCGCCTCGACGAGCATGAGGTAGCGGTTCTGGCCCTGGAGCTTGTAGACCTGCACCGCTTCGAACAGGTTGTTGGTCGAGTCGGTCATGATCGTCGTGTAGTTCGAGCCGAAACTGCTCGGGAAGTTCCCGATGGGCATGCTCGCCCGGTAGATCCGCCCGTTGTCACCGGCGAAGAACAGGTACATCGTCGTGTCGTCGGCGATGAGGGCCTGGTCGATCGGTCCGGTGGACGAGTTGGAGATGCTGCCGGTGAAGAGCGTCTGGTGCGCCGACCAGCTGTTCACGTTGGTCGGGTCGGTCGACGTCCGGTAGGAGAACGCCGGTCCGCCCCACTGGTAGGCCAACACCCAGATGTTGCGCGGCGCGAAGTAGAACAGCGTCGGCGCGACGGCCGCGAACGGCATCTGGTTCTGGCTGGCCGAGGCCATCTCCGACCAGTTGGTGAACAGGCCGAAGTTCATCGAGCCCCACGTCGTCCCGGTGTCGTGCGTCGTCGCGTAGACGAGTTGCCGGCCGTTGTAGGGGGCGTGGGTGAAGTCCTTCAGCGAGACCCACCCGGCCCGGGGGTTCGCCAGCGACCCGGTCGACGTCCAGCGGTAGGTCGACGGAAGGGAGCACGTGCCGCCCGGCGGCGGCGTCGTGGGCGGCGGCGTCGTGGGGGTGCCTCCGCCGTCGACGCGGACGAGTTGCCACTGCTGGTTGGCGCCGTTCCAGTCGTCGTACTGCACGATGTTGCCGCCGTCCGCGGTCGAGGCGCCCTGCACCTCGACCACCTTGTTGCTGTGCCGGCTGATCAGCCGGACGTGGCCGCCGTCCGAGTCGGCCAACCGGAACTGCTGGTTGGTCCCGTTGTGGTCAGTCCACTGCACGATGCTGGCCCCGTTGGCGGTCGACCAGTTGTAGACGTCCAGCACCTTGCCGGACAGCCGGGACCGCAGCCGGTAGTAGCCGCCACCGGAGTCGACGAACTGCCACTGCTGCTGGTTGCCGTTGTTCCGCGTCCACTGGACGATCCGGGCGCCGTCGTTGGTGGCCAGGTTGTACACGTCCAGGGCCTTGCCGCTGTTGCGGTTGACCAGCACGTACCACGCGTTCGTGTCGACCGTCGCCGCGGCCGCGGGTGTCGACGCCACCGCCGCGGCGGCGATACCGATCACCACCGCCGTGACACCGGCGGCCACGGCCCGTGGCAACCACCTGCGCCGGCGCGGCGGCGGTATCGAGGTAGACGTACCCGAGACAGACATGATCCTCCTCCGATGACAGAGATCCGTACGGTCCGTCGGTGACGGGCGCACCGCCAGGTACGGCCGGGCCACGCCTCGGACCGGTTAGCGTTGACCGGCCACACCGGCTCCCGCGGTGTGCGCCCGATCCGAGACCGACGATGCGGGCTGCCCGGTGGCCACGAAAGCCGTCAATCTCGTCCATCGACTGTGAGCGATAACACGGCTTCCGTCAAGTCGTCGACCCAGCCAGAGTTCGGGCCGGGTGGAGGCAGCCAGCTGGGATGCATGATCGCGCTAACAATCGATATCCGTTCGCCGCTGGGCGTACCGGGGGCACCCCGGTGCCCGCGGGCCGGGACGCCCGCGCACCACATCCCCCGCACGACCGGCACCGGCGACCCGATCGGCACCGCCCGGTGAGACGAAGCCGACACGCCGACGCGACATCTGGTGTTGCCCGCGCCGCGGGAACGCCATATATGGTGTGCCACGCAGCTGGTTCGGCCGCCATGACGGTGGCCGAGGCAAGAGGGAACCCGGTGTGAATCCGGGGCTGCCCCGCAGCGGTGAGTGGGAACGACCGCCGTCATGGAGCACTGGGCCGAAGGGCCTGGGAAGCGACGGCCAGTAGGCGACCGGCACGTCCGGTGGTGCCCACGAGTCCGAAGACCTGCCAGCGCGCCGCCACCGACCGGTGAGCGGCGGTCGGAGGCCGCGCGGGACGGCCGACGCCGGAGCCGGACGTGGCCAGCCACGCGCCGGCGGCGTCCTCCTGCGCGCCCGACGACCTCCATCGAGGGCGAGGAGGGGCCATGACGGTCCTGCGGGACAGGCCGGCATCCGGACCGGTGGGATCGCGGCCGCACGGGCCGGTGATGCGGGTGCGCAAGCGCAGCGGCAGCACCGAACCGGTGGACGTCAACAAGATCGTCAAAGCGGTCGAGCGGTGGGTGGCCGGCCTGGACGAGGTGGACCCGTTACGGGTCGCGACCAAGACGATCAGCGGTCTCTACGACGGTGCGACCACCGCGGAGCTGGACAAGTTGTCGATCCAGACCGCCGCCGAGCTGATCGGCGAGGAGCCGCAGTACTCGAGGCTCGCGGCCCGGCTCCTGGCCGCGTACGTGGACAAGGAGGTACGCGGCCACGGCGTGGCGAGCTTCAGCCAGTCCGTCCGGTACGCCCACGGCCTGGGCCTGATCGGTGACGACACCGCCGCCTTCGTGGCGCGCAACGACCGCAAGCTGGACGACGCCGTCGACCCGGCCGGCGACCTGCGGTTCGAGTACTTCGGGCTGCGCACGGTCGCCGACCGGTACCTGCTGCGTCACCCCGAGTCGCGGCTGGTGGTGGAGACGCCGCAGTACTGGCTGCTGCGGGTGGCCTGCGGCCTGTCGGAGACGCCGGTGGAGGCGATCGGGTTCTACCGGCTGATGTCGTCGCTGGCGTACCTGCCCAGTTCGCCGACGCTGTTCAACTCGGGCACCCGGCACACCCAGATGTCGTCGTGCTTCCTGGTCGACTCGCCCCGCGACGAACTGGACTCGATCTACGAGCGCTATCACCAGGTGGCCCGGCTGTCCAAGTTCTCCGGTGGCATCGGCATCTCCTGGTCCCGGGTGCGCGGCCGGGGTGCGCTGATCCGCGGCACCAACGGCCGCTCGAACGGCATCGTGCCGTTCCTGCGGACGCTCGACGCCGGCGTGGCGGCGGTCAACCAGGGCGGCCGGCGCAAGGGGGCGGCCTGCGTCTACCTGGAACCGTGGCACCCGGACATCGAGGAGTTCCTGGAGCTGCGGGACAACACCGGGGAGGAGTCCCGGCGCACCCACAACCTGAACCTGGCCAACTGGATCCCGGACGAGTTCATGCGCCGGGTCGAGGCGGACGGCGAGTGGTCCCTGATCGACCCGTCGGACGCCCCGGAACTGCCCGACCTGTACGGCGACGACTTCGACGCCGCCTACCGGGTCGCGGAGAAGAAGGCGGTCCGCACGGTCCGAGCCCGGGACCTGTACGGGCGGATGATGCGCACCCTCGCGCAGACCGGCAACGGTTGGATGACGTTCAAGGACGCCGCCAACCGGACCTCCAACCAGACCGGCGTGCCGGGCAACACGATCCACCTGTCGAACCTGTGCACCGAGATCCTGGAGGTCAACGACGACGCCGAGACCGCGGTGTGCAACCTGGGCTCGGTCAACCTCGCCGCCCACGTCGCCGACGACGGGATCGACTGGGCGAAGCTGCGGTCCACCGTACGCACCGCCGTGGTGTTCCTGGACCGGGTGATCGACATCAACTACTACCCCAGCGAGCAGGCCGCGGCGTCGAACCCGCGCTGGCGGCCGGTCGGGCTCGGCCTGATGGGCCTCCAGGACGTGTTCTTCACGCTGCGCCTGCCGTTCGACTCCGCTGAGGCGAGGGAGCTGTCCACCCGGGTGCAGGAGGAGATCTTCCTGACCGCCCTGGAGACCTCGGCCGGCCTGGCGCAGCGGTTCGGCCCGCACCCGGCGTACGCGCAGACCCGCGCCGCCCGCGGTGAGCTGCACCCGGACCGGTGGGGCGCCGTGCCCACGCAACCCGAGCGGTGGGCGGCGCTGCGCGCCGCCGTCGCCGCGCACGGGCTGCGCAACTCGCTGCTCGTCGCGATCGCCCCGACCGCGACGATCGCCTCGATCGCCGGCTGCTACGAGTGCATCGAGCCGCAGGTGTCCAACCTGTTCAAACGCGAGACCATGTCTGGCGAGTTCCTCCAGGTCAACACGTACCTGGTGGCTGAGCTGAAGGCGCGCGGGCGGTGGACGCCGGAGGTCCGCGACCAGATCAAGCGCGCGGAGGGGTCGGTGCAGGGGGTCGCGGGGCTGCCCGCCGACGTGCGGGAGTTGTTCCGCACCGCCTGGGAGCTTCCGCAGCGGGCGCTGATCGACCTCGCCGCCGCGCGGGCTCCGTACGTCGACCAGTCGCAGTCGCTGAACCTGTTCATGGGCGCGCCGACCATCGGCAAGCTGTCGTCGATGTACCTGTACGCCTGGAAGTCCGGGCTGAAGACCACCTACTACCTGCGCTCGCGTCCGGCGACGCGCATCCAGCAGGCCACCGTCGCCGTCACTCCGGTCGTCACCGGCGACACCCGGGCGTCGGCCTGTTCCCTGGAGAACCCCGAGAGCTGCGAGGCATGCCAGTGACCGCCGTGACCGATTCCCGCACCGCCGACGCCGCCGCGCGGCACATGCTCCTCGACCCGGGCATGGACCTGACCCTGCGACCGATGCGCTACCCGCACTTCTTCGAGCGGTTCAAGGACGCGATCAGGAACACCTGGACGGTGGAGGAGGTCGACCTGCACGCCGACCTGACCGACCTGGCCGAGTTGTCCCCGGCCGAGCAGCACCTGGTGTCCCGGCTGGTCGCGTTCTTCGCCACCGGCGACACCATCGTCGCCAACAACCTCGTCCTCAACCTCTACCAGCACGTCAACTCCCCCGAGGGCCGGCTCTACCTGTCCCGGCAGCTGTTCGAGGAGGCCGTGCACGTCCAGTTCTACCTGAACCTGCTCGACACGTACGTGCCCGACGAGCGGGAGCGGTCCGCGGCGTTCGCGGCGGTGGAGAACATTCCCTCGATCGCCCGCAAGGCCGAGTTCTGCTTCAAGTGGATCGACTCCGTCTTCGAGCTGCGCGAGCTGAGGAGCCGCGCGGACCGCCGGGCGTTCCTGCTCAACCTGATCTGCTTCGCCGCCTGCATCGAGGGCCTGTTCTTCTACGGCGCCTTCGCCTACGTCTACTACCTGCGCTCCCGGGGCCTGCTCAACGGGCTCGCGTCGGGCACCAACTGGGTGTTCCGCGACGAGTCCATGCACATGGCGTTCGCCTTCGACGTCGTCGACACCGTACGCCGTGAGGAGCCGGAGCTGTTCGACGCCGACCTGGAGCGGCAGATCAAGGACATGCTGACCGAGGCGGTGGAGTGCGAGGTCCAGTTCGCCGAGGACCTGCTCGACCAGGGCGTCTCCGGGATGTCGCTGGCCGACATGCGCGAGTACCTCCAGCACGTGGCCGACCGCCGGCTGGCCGTGCTCGGCATCGAGCCGGTGTACGGCAGCCGCAACCCGTTCGCGTTCATGGACCTGCAGGACGTGCAGGAGTTGTCGAACTTCTTCGAACGGCGGGTGTCCGCGTACCAGGTCGGCGTCACCGGCAGCGTCACCTTCGACGACGACTTCTGAGCGAGGTTTGCCGGTGGACGCGTCCAGGGCAGATATCCGTGACCGACCATGCGTACGAGGGAGGCGACATGACGAAGGGCGACATCGAGACGTACCACCAGGACGGGCAGTGGAAGAACCGGCCCGAGGGCAACGGACGCGCCAGCAGCACGCACGACACCAAGGCCGAGGCCGCGGCGGCCGGCCGGGACCTGGCCGCCGACCGCGGGGTCGAGCACGTCATCAAGAAGCAGGACGGCACCATCGGCGAGAAGAACACGTACCCTCGCAGTCGTGACCCCCGCGACATCGAGGGCTAGGGTCCGGGCCGCCGTCCTGGACGGGCGCGGCGGCCGGTGACCGACC
>JAEYGD010000108.1 GCA_023402505.1 Actinomycetes bacterium | reverse complement strand
GTCGTACCACTCGACGATCTGCACCCAGTCGGTCTCCTCGGCGGTGGGCGCGTCGGCGTGCAGCGCCGCGATGGCGGCCTGGGCCTGGAACTCGCCCAGCCGGTCACGCGCCAGGGCCGCCTGCAGGATCTCCACGCCCTCGGCGATGGAACCGGTGTCCCAGCGGCGGCGGTCCTGCCGGGCGAGCGGCACCAGGCTGCCGTCGGGCGCGGTCCGGGTGGCGCGACGGGCGTGGTGCAGCAGCATGAGGGCGAGCAGCCCCGCCACCTCGGGATGGTCGATCGCCGCGGCGAGCTGCCGGGTGAGCCGGATGGCCTCGGCGGCCAGGTTGACGTCGCCCGAGTAGCCCTCGTTGAAGACCAGGTAGAGCACGCGCAGCACGGTGGTGACGTCTCCCGGCTGGTCGAAGCGCACGCCGGAGACGGTGCGCTTGGCCCGGCTGATGCGCTGAGCCATGGTCGCCTCGGGCACCAGGTAGGCCTGGGCGATCTGGCGGGTGGTCAGCCCGCCCACGGCGCGCAGCGTGAGCGCGACCGCCGACGACGCCGTCAGCGACGGGTGGGCGCACAGGAAGTAGAGCCGGAGTGTGTCGTCGACGGCGGACGTTGGCCCGGGTGCCGGCTCCTCGTCGACGAGGTCCTCGCGCCGGCGGCGGGCGGCGTCGGCGCGGGTCGCGTCGAGGAACCGGCGCCACGCAACGGTGACCAGCCAGCCCTTCGGGTCCCGTGGCGGGTCGGCCGGCCAGACGCGGAGCGCCTCGACCAGCGCGTCCTGCACGGCGTCCTCGGCCGCCGCGAAGTCGGCTCCGCGGCGGACGAGGACGCCGAGCACCGTCGGCGTGAGGCTCCGGAGCAGGGCCTCGTCCACAGGTCAGTCCGTGATGGTGGGCGGCTCGGTCAGGAAGGGACGCAGCTCGAGCCACTCGTGGAGCGGCTTCCCGCCCGCGCCCGGGGCGGCCGAGAGTTCCCCGGCCAGTTCGAGGGCGCGCTCGTAGCTGTCCACGTCAATCGCCATCCAGCCGGCGATGAGGTCCTTGGTCTCGGCGAACGGGCCGTCGGTGACCGGCGGGCGGCCGGCGCCGTCGTACCGGACGAACGTCCCCTCGGGGGCGAGCGCCTGGCTGTCGACGAACTCGCCGGTCTCCTCGAGCCGGGCCGCGAAGTCGTGCATGTACCGGATGTGCGCCGAGATCTCCTCGGGCGTCCACTGGTCCATGGGCACGTCCTGGATGGGAGCCGGACCGCCGCGGTAGTGCTTGAGCAGCAGGTACTTCGCCATCGTGCGTCTCCTCGTCGTTGGTGTGACCCATTCTGGCCACCGTCACCCCGGGGACGGAGCCGGCCACCGCTTCTCGACATCGCCGGGTCGCGCGGCCGGGCCGAAGGTCCCTCCGGTACGGGAGTTCGGCCCTGCCGGGCGCGCCGGCCGGGACCGCACGATATGACCGTCAGATTCGACTGCCGACCCCTCCGGGAGAATCACCATGAAGCGCAGGACCCTCGACCTTCTGTTCAGCATCGGTGGGCTGGGTCTCGCGGCCCTGCTGCTCGTCGTCGGCATCGTCCTGACCTCGAACGCCAACTTCGCCAACAACTACGTGCGGGACCAGCTCGGCGCGCAGAACATCATGTTCACCCCGGCCGACCAGCTCGACGACGAGGAGAAGAAGGTCGAGTGCCTCGTCGACAACGCGGGCAAGAAGCTCACCACCGGCAAGCAGGCGGAGTGCTACGCCAACGAGTACATCGGGTTGCACCTGAAGAACATGGCCGGTGGCCGGACCTACGCCGACCTGGGTGAGCCGCAGAGCCAGCTGCGCGAGCAGGTCGCGACCGCGCAGCAGACCAACGACCCGGCGCTGGCCGACCTGCAGAAGCAGCTCGCCGAGGTCAGTGCGCAGCGGGACACCGTGTTCAAGGGCGAGACGCTGCGCGGCCTGCTGCTGACGTCGTACGGCTTCAGCGAGATGGGCGCGAAGGCCGGGCAGGCCGCGACGGTGATGTACCTCGGTGCCGCGCTGCTCCTGCTGCTCTCCCTCGCGGGCCTGGTGCACGCCTTCCGGACCCCGCCCAGCGAGGCGTTCGCCGCTCCCGCCGCGGAGCGGGCCACGGTCGCCTGACGGCTGCCACACCCCACCTCCGGCGCCCCGGTCCCGAGACCGGGGCGTCGCCCTGCCGCCCGCGCGGTGCCACCGGGCGGGCGACACCGGCCCGGTCGCCCGGTCGTCAGCGGAGCAGGAGGAACAACGGCACCGTGACGGCGAGGCCGATGACGGTGCCGGCGACCACCTGGCCGGTCGTGTGGTCGCGGAGCTGGACGCGGGACCAGCCGACGAGGACGACCACGGCGGCGGTGAGAAGCAGGACCGGCCCGAAGAGGATCACCGCGACGGCGGCCGATCCGGCCGCCGTCGCGGCGTGGATGCTGAGTTTCCACACGAGGTTCACCAGGGTCACTGCGACGCCCAGCGCGAACATGACCACGACCATGGCGGTCACCGGCCGCGGGGCGCGGAAGGCGAGCAGGAGGGCCAGGCCGACCAGCACCGAGACGAGCCCGTACGCCAGGGGCACACGACGCTGCTCGCGTACCCGGATGTGATGGTCGCTCAGCCGTCCCCGGCGGACTCCCCACCAGATCAGGCTGTTGGGGATCACCGAGCAGAACAGCGCGCCCACCAGAGCCCAGCCGAGGCCCGCCCCGACCGCCGGGGCGGTGGCGTGCAGCGCCACGACGACCGGCATGATCGCGGCGAGCAGCGCCGGCGCGAAGACCTCGGTGACGATCCGGGCGAACCGGGTGGACGCGGTACGGCCGGGGGAGTCGACATCGAGCACGCTCGCATTCTGCCCGAGCCGACTCCGATCCGAGGGCGGAGTGCCGACTCCGGAGACGTTCGCGGGCTGCCCGGCGCGCAAGCCGGTGTCGATGAGCGGGCGACGCCACCGGCGACGTGGCCGGGCACCCGGCGCGACGCTCGTTGACCGGCCGCCGGACACCCGTTGGCTATGGTCGGGGGAGAGCCCGTCGTGGAGGGAAGAGCCCATGAGCAGCACGACGATGCCGGCCGCCTTCCTCGGGCACGGCAACCCGATGAACGCGCTCGACCGGAACCGCTACACCGAGGCGTGGCGGCTTCTCGGCGCGTCCGTGCCCCGGCCCCGGGCGATCCTGGTGATCTCCGCGCACTGGTACACCAACGCGACCGCCGTCACGGCGATGGCGCGGCCACGGACCATCCACGACTTCTACGGTTTCCCACAGGAGCTGTTCGACGTGCAGTACCCGGCTCCGGGCGCGCCGGACGTCGCGGAGATGGTGGCCGACGTGGTGAAGCCGACGTGGGTGGGGCAGGACATCGACAGCTGGGGCATCGACCACGGCACGTGGTCGGTGCTGCTGCACGCCTTTCCCGACGCGTCGATCCCGGTTGTCCAGCTGTCCCTGAACGCGTTCAAGGACTTCGACCACCATCTGGCCCTGGGCCGCCGGCTGGCGCCGCTACGCGAGGAGGGCGTGCTCATCGTCGGGAGCGGCAACATCGTGCACAACCTGCGGGCGGTGGACTTCCGGCGACCGGACAGCGGCTACGACTGGGCTCTGCGCTTCGACGACGCGGCACGGGAGACCCTCGGGACGGACCCGGCCGGGATCGCGGCGCTCGACGCCCACGCCGACTTCGGTCACGCGGTACCGACCCCCGACCACTACCTGCCGCTGCTGTACATCGCGGGTCTGGCCGACAACCAGCCGCTGGACCTGCTGGTCGACGGCCACGCCGCCGGTTCGATCTCGATGGCGGCCTACACGCTGGGGCTGGAACGTGACCTGTCGGTCGGGCTCAACGACGCCCCGGCCGCCGACCTGCCCGCGGGCTTCCCGGCGCTCGACTCCAACATCTGAGCGGGTACGAGCGCGGGGGGTGCCGGCGGCCGCCCGGGTACCGTCGCGCGGCACCCGGGCAGCGGCCGGGTCAGGCCCCCTTCACCCAGGCCAGGCTGAAGCGGGCGAAGTGGATGCCGCCGCGGTCGCCGACCTCGTACAGGTTGCCGATCGTCCCGTCGGACAGCACGGCCATCGTCGAGTAGCCGGCGCCGCCCGGCTTGAGCAGCGCCCGGACCGCCCACGAGGCGCCGTCGTCGGTGGACATCCGTACGGTGAGGTCGTTGCGCGCGGTCGGGTGTGCGTTGTTGCTGAACAGCGCTGTCCGGGTGCGCAGTGGCGTACCGTTCGCGCCGACCTCGGACGGGCGCAGGTAGGACAGCTCGTCGGCGTTGCACAGCGGGTCGGTGAGCGCGGCGCTGGCCGTGGCCGGGCCGAACGTCGCCCCGCCGTCGGTGGACGTGGCGTAGAACCGGCTGCGCGTCCCGTTGTGGCGCATGTTCTGCACGACGGCTCCGGTGCCGCGTTCGATCGCCTTGCTCTCGTTGATGTTTCCGCCGGCGGAGCCGCCGCGCCGCCAGGTCGCGCCGTGGTCGTCGCTGTAGATGTTGCCGGCGTGGCTGGTGCCGGCGGCGTCCCGGTAGGCGATCGGCTGGATCAGGCGGCCGGTGCTGGTCTGGATGCCGTGGCCGGAGGAGAAGAACACCTGCCGCCACGTCGGGTCCTTGACGACCGGGTTCAGTTCGACCGGGTTGCTCCAGGTGGCGCCGTTGTCCCGGCTGGTGATGTAGCGCAGGTGCAGGCTGTTCGGGTCGTCGGCGGTGCTGACGCCGGACGCGCCCGACCAGAAGCTGACGCCCGGCCTGGGGGAGTAGGTGAAGAAGCAGTAGACGACGCCGGTGGCGCGGTCCACCAGCAGGCTGGGATCGCCCACTCCCTCCCGGGTGCTCGCGGGGGCGTGGATGACGCGCGGCTGTTCGAAGGTGCGACCGCCGTCGGTGCTGCGGATCATGGCGATCTGGATGTTGTTGGTGCCGCCGCCGAGGTCGTACGAGCCGTCGACCCGTGCGTCGGCGACGGCGATGACGGTGCCGTTGTTGGTGACGGCCATGCCCGGGATCCGGACCGAGGCGGCAGTGCCGTCGTAGCGGCCGTTGGCGCCGTTGAGGTTCCGGATGACGGTCTGCGTGGTCAGCAGTGTGGTCGTGGTCATCTGCGGGTTGCCGGCGGCGAGGCCGCATCCGGCGGTGCCCCGCTGGGTGGTGTCGAAGCCCGGGGCGGTCACCCGCAGCGTGTACGGGGTGCCGTCGGGCACCGTCCAGTAGTGCAACAGGTTGCCGCCGGCGGCGATCGTGCGGGTCCATGGTGAACCGGTGCGGCCGGGCCAGGTGACGGTGAAGTCGCGGGCGGTCGTGGTGCGGTTCTCCAGCACGAGTTGGAGACGGCCGGCGGTGCAGTCGAAGCTGGCCAGCGCGGACATGCCGGTACCGCAGTGGAAGATGCCGGCGGCGGTCTCGTCCAGCCCGGTCGCGGTGGTCGTCCGCAGCGTGTACGGCGTGCCGGCGGTGAGGGTCCAGTACAGCTGGGTGCTGCTGCCGGCGGGGACCGTGCGGGTCCACGGTGAGCCGGAGCGCCCGGGCCAGGTGACGGTGAAGGTCTGCGAGGTGGTGCCGCGGTTGTCGAGGAGCAGGATCAGGCGGCTGGCCGCGCAGTCCGCACTGGTCGTAGCGCTCACTCCGGCGGGGGCGGCGTGGGCCGGCGCGGCGGGCAGGGTCGCGGTCAGGCACAGGACGGCGGCGACGAGGGCGGTCACTCTTCGCGGTATCGCTCGGGCAGGGGACACGGCGTTTCCTTCCGGGTGGGGCTGGAGGAACGGAGGACAACCGAGCCATAAGACGTCAGATGTCTGATGTCAGAAATTAAGCCTCCCGGACGGGGGCGTCAAGGGATCGAAGAGTGGGCATCCGCGACTACGGAGGTCGGTGGGTGGCGGTGAGCGAAAAGCAACGCCGCCCACCGCCGTGGGCGGTGGACGGCGCGTGGCTCGTCGTGCTGTCCGGTCAGGGCTGGACGGCCCGTGGCTCGTCGTGCTGTCCGGTCAGGGCTGGACGGTGCGCGCGAGGCTGGCGCGGACGGGCGCGTAATGGTCGGCGATGGCGGCCCGCAGGGCCCCCGGATCACCGGCGGCGATCGCGTCGACGATCGCGCGGTGCCGCTGGGCCGTGATGAAGCGATCCTCCGGCTCGGTACGCAGGGTGGGGGCCACAATGGCCTGGACCTGCCAGAACGCCTCGGTGAGCTGGAGGACGAGGTCGTTGCCGAGGGGTTCCATCAGCTTGAGGTGGAATTCGCGGTCGACCTCGAGGAAGTCCCGGTCCTGGGCGGCCAGGCCCGCCATCTGGTCGGCGAGCGCGGAGAGGTGCGTCCGGTGCTCCTCGTCGAGGACGTCGATGATGTCGGCGGCCAGGCCCTGTTCGAGGGTCTGCCGGACGTCCACGACCTGACCCAGGACGTGGTGGTCCTCCTCGCCGCTGAGCAGGCCGCGGAAGGCGAGGCTCTCCACGAGGGCGTTGAGCGACATGCGGCCGACGAAGGTGCCGTGACCGTGTCGTACCTCGACGATGTCGAGAGCGCTGAGGATCTTGACCGCCTCGCGGACGCTCGACCGGCTGGCGCCCACGGCCTCGCACAGTTCCGTCTCGGTCGGGAGGAGGTCACCCGGCTTGAGGCGATTGCGCAGGATGTAGTCCTTGATCCCGGTAACGACCTCCTGTCGGCGGGGACCCGGGCGCTCCTGCCCGCGTAGCGGGCTGGCGTCAATCGTCGTCATCTGGCCCCTTGCCCTTCCTTCACGGATCTGTCACGCTCAGCCTACAAGCATCAGACGTCAGACGTCATACCCCTTGCACCAACCCCCCGCAGCGCTGAGCGGTCATGCGGAGCGCATGCAGAGCCTATGGAGGCATTTACGTGAGCACCACCGACAAGCCGTTGAGGAGACGGTTCGGCGCCGTACGCCGGGTCCGCCCGGTCACCACGGCGGCGGCCGCGGCGACCCTGGCGCTGGGCCTGGTCGCCTGTAGCGGCGGCCCCTCCTCCACCAACGCCGTCGAGAACGGCAAGGGTGGAAAGACGATCGAGGCGACGCTGGGCTTCACCCTCTCCAGCGGGTTCGACCCCGGCAACGCCTCCTCGGCGGTCGCGACGGCCGTCAACCAGCACATCTTCGAAGGGCTGGTCGACCTCGACCCGATCACCCGCGAGCCGTACCTGGCCCTGGCCAAGGCCCAGCCCGAGGGCAGCGCCGACGGGCTGACGTACACGGTCTCCCTGCGGGACGGCGCCACGTTCTCCGACGGCACCCCGGTCACCGCCGAGGACGTCGCCTGGTCCTTCACCCGGGTGCTGAAGCCGGCCGACCCGGCGGCCCCGCCGCTGATGCAGGGGTTCATCCCGTTCATCGACACGGTCACCGCCAAGGACACGACCACCGTCGAGTTCACACTGAAGTACCCCTTCGCGCTGTTCGCCCAGCGGATCGCCGTCATCAAGATCGTTCCGAAGGCGAAGACCGCCGACGCCGCCGCCGCGAAGGCCTTCGACAACGCGCCGATCGGCTCCGGACCGTTCAAGCTGGACAGCGCCTCGAAGGAGTCCGGCGTCAAGCTCAGCAAGAACGCCGCCTACAACGGCCCCCGTCCCGCCCCCGTGGACGCCATGACGTGGAACACCACCACCGAGGCCGCGGCGCGGGTGTCCGACCTGCAGGGCGGCCGGGTCCAGGCCATCGAGTCGGTGCCGTACCTGAACGTCGACTCGCTCAAGGACAAGTACACCGTGGACGTGAAGCAGGCCTTCAACCAGGTCTTCCTCATGTTCAACACGGCCGCCGCGCCGTTCGACGACAAGCGCGTACGGCAGGCCCTGCACTACGCCATCGACCGCGACGCGGTCATCAAGACGGCGCTCAACGGGTACGGCAGCCCGGCGTCGAGCTACCTCGACGAGGGCAACAAGGACTACCAGAAGGCCGCCACGGTCTACGACTACAACCCGGACAAGGCCAAGGCCCTGCTCCAGGCGGCCGGCGTGACGAACCTGTCGATCCAGATGGACACCACGGACGCCTCCATCGTCAAGGACGTCGCTCCGCTGGTCGTCGAGCAGTGGAAGAAAATCGGCGTCAACGCCAGCCTCAACACCGTGCCCTCCGCCGCCATCTACGGCGACGTCGTGCCGAAGGACACCTTCCGGGTGCTCATGGCCACCGGTGACCCCAGCGTCTTCGGCGTCGACACCGACCTGCTGATGCGGTGGTTCTACTACGGCGAGACCTGGCCGGGACAGCGCTACCGGTGGAGCGACGCCGACCGCAAGGCCATGGCCACGCTGCTCGACAAGGCCGCCCAGACCCCGGACGAGGCCGCCCGGAAGGCGCTGTGGAAGCAGGCCCTGGACAAGGTCGCCGACGAGGTCCCGCTCTACCCGATCCTGCACACCAAGGTCGTCACCGCGTACGACCCCGCCAAGCTCAGTGGCTTCTCCGGCGCCGCGACCACCGGCCTGTACTTCCTGGGCACCAGCCGGAGCGGCTGAGCCGCTCGGGGCACCGGATCCCGCCCTCGTGCGTCCCGCCCGGCCCGTGCCACCCGTGCGGCCGGGCGGGACGTCCCGGCGCCCCGCGACGAGAAAGAGAAACGACCGATGCTGACCGTCCTCAGTCTGCTCGCGCGACGACTGCTGACCCTGATCCCCCTCGTGCTGGGCATCACGCTGTTCGTCTTCGTGATCATGCAGTTCTCGCCGATCGACCCCGCACTGTCCGTCCTCGGGGACCAGGCCACGCCCGCGCAGATCGAGGCGTTCCGGGCAGCCAACGGACTCAACGACCCGCTGCCGCTGCGCTACCTGCACTTCCTGGGCGACCTGGCACGGGCCGACCTGGGCATGACCTTCCCGCCGTCGGTACCGGTCGCCGACAAGATCGCCACCGCCCTGCCGCTGACGATCCAGTTGACGGCGCTCGGCGTGCTCGGCGCGCTCGTCATCGCACTGGCCCTGGGCATCCCGGCCGCGCTGTACCGGGACCGCTGGCCGGACCAGGTCATCCGGTTCGTCTCCATGGCCGGCATCGCGACGCCGTCGTTCTGGCTGGCGCTGCTGTTCATCCAGGAGTTCGCCGTACGCCGACCGCTCTTCCCGGCCGGCGGCTACGTCAATCCCGCCGACTCGTTCAGCCTCTGGTTGCAGTCGCTCACGCTGCCCGCCCTCGCCCTCGCCGTGCCGGTCGGATGCTCCCTCGCCCGGATCGTGCGGACGTCCATGGTCGAGGAACTGGACAAGGACTACGTCCGCACGGCGATCGGCGCCGGGCTGCCGCCCCGGGTGGTGATCGGCCGCAACGTGCTGCGCAACGCCCTCGTCAACCCGCTCACCGCGCTGGGCCTGCGCATCGGCTACCTCATCGGAGGCACGGTCGTCATCGAGGCCATCTTCTCGCTGCCCGGCATGGGCACCCAGATCATGAGCGCGGTCCAGCAGAACGACACCGCACTCGCCCAGGGGACCGTCCTGACCATCGCCCTCGGATTCGTCCTGGTGAACCTGATCGTCGACGTCCTCTACCTCTTCGCCAACCCACGACTGCGCGGAGGCCACTGATGCGTCGGACCCTCACCGCCCGGCTCTCCCGCCCCGGCGTCGCCTTCGCCCGGCTCGGCGTCACCGCCAGGTTCGCCCTCGGCTTCGTCCTGCTGATCATCCTGGTGGGCGTCTTCGCCCCGCTGATCATGCCGCACGATCCGACCCGGACCGGGCTCGGACCGGCCCTGACCGGCCCGAACGGCGACTTCTGGTTCGGCCTGGACAAGCTCGGGCGGGACGTCTTCTCGCGGCTGGTGGCCGGCACGGGGCGGTCCCTGACCGTCGGTTTCGGCGCGGCCGGCATCGCGCTGGTGGTCGGCTCGGTCCTCGGCGCGGTGGCCGGCAGCAGCCGCACCGCCGTCGACGAGGTCATCATGCGCTGCCTCGACGTCGTCATGGCCTTCCCCGCCATCGTGCTCTCCGCCCTGCTGATCATCTCGTTCGGCAAGAACAGCCTGCTGGTGCTCGTGATCGCGATCGGTTTCGTCTTCACCCCGTCGGTCGCCCGGATCGTCCGCGCCAACGTGCTGTCCCAGTACGGCGAGGACTACGTGGCCGCTGAGCGGATCATCGGCGCCCGGCGGACCCACATCCTCTGGCGGCACGTCCTGCGCAACTGCGCCGCCCCGGTCCTCGTCTTCGTCACCGTCATGGTCGCCGACGCCATCGTCTTCGAGGCGTCCCTCTCCTTCATCGGTGGCGGTCTGGCCCCGCAGGAGGCGGAGTCCTCGTGGGGCTCGGTGATCGCCTTCGGCAAGGAGATGGTGCAGATCGGTGGCTGGTGGGCCACGTTCTTCCCCGGCCTGCTGATCCTGCTGACCGTGCTGGCCCTGAACGTGCTCTCCGAGGGGATGTCCGACGCCTGGGCCGCCCCGGCGGCACGGCGCGCCACCGCCACCTCGGCCGGCGACGCGCTGGAGCAGCCGCGGCCGGGCACCGGCGAGGTCGTACCGCTGCCCGGCCTCGCGGAGGCCGCCCAGCGGCTGCGCGAGCGTGCCCGCCCCCTGCCGCAGGGCCGACCGGTTCTCGAGATCGACAATCTGGCGATCGGGTTCGAGGGGCGTCACCAGGGTGTGGACATCGTCGACGGGCTCTCCTTCGACGTCCGCCCCGGTGAGGTGGTCGGCCTGGTCGGGGAGTCGGGCTCGGGCAAGTCGCTGACGGTCCTCGCCGCCATGGGCCTCCTGCCGCACGGGGCCCGGGTGCGCGGCGAGATCCGCTTCCAGGGCACGAACCTGCTGGCCATGACCGCCAAGGAACGCCGGGCCCTGATGGGACGCGAGATCGCGATGGTCTACCAGGACGCCCTCTCCGCACTGAACCCCGCCCTGCGCATCGGCACCCAACTGGGGCAGATGATCCGCCGGGGCGGCACCCGGTCCGCCGAGGAACTGATGCGGCTGGTGGGCCTGGACCCGCGGCGCACCCTCGCGGCGTACCCGCACGAGCTCTCCGGCGGGCAGCGGCAACGGGTCGTGATCGCCATGGCCCTGTCCCGGGACCCGCGCCTGATCATCGCCGACGAACCGACCACCGCGCTGGACGTCACCGTGCAGGCGCAGGTGATGGAACTGCTGCTGCGGCTGCGCGACCAGCTGGGCTTCGCCCTGATCCTGGTCAGCCATGACCTCGCGCTGGTCAGCGACGTCTCGGACCGGGTCGTCGTCATGTACGGCGGGCAGATCGTCGAGTCCGGCGTGACCGCCGACGTGATCGAGGCGCCGGCGCACCACTACGCCCGTGGGCTCCTCGGGTCCGTCCTGTCCCTTGAGGCCGGGGCGCAGCGGCTCACGCAGATCCGGGGCGTCGTGCCGTCGCCCGCCGACTTCCCGCACGGATGCCGGTTCGCCGACCGCTGCCCGATGGCGACCGAGGTCTGCCACGACACGGCACCCCGCCTGGAGGGCACCGCCACCCACGGGTACGCCTGCCACCACCCGGCGGTCACCGTCAGCGAGAAGGAGCTGGCCCGATGAGCGCGACAGCACCGCGCGAGCCCATCGTCGAGCTGCGCGACGTGCACGTGGTGCACCGCACCCGCGGCGGTGGCATGTTCGGCCGCGAGCGCGTCTACGCGCTCACCGGCGCGGACCTGACCGTCCACGCGGGCGAGACCGTCGGCATCGTCGGCGAGTCCGGCTGCGGCAAGTCCACCCTGGCCAAGGTGCTGGTGGGCCTCCAGCGGCCGACCGGCGGCACGGTGACGTTCGCCGACCGGGAGGTCTGGTCGATGAGCGCTGCCGAGCGGCGCCAGCACATCGGCGCCGGCGTCGGCATGATCTTCCAGGATCCGGCGACGTCGCTGAACCGCCGGATGCCGGTACGCGACATCCTGCGCGACCCCCTCGACGTGCACCGCCGGGGGACCAGGGCACAACGCGAGGCGCGGGTCGCCGAACTGATGGCCCTGGTGGGCCTGCCCCGGTCGGTCGCCGACGTGCTGCCGAGCCAGCTCTCCGGCGGGCAACGCCAGCGGGTCTCCATCGCGCGTGCGCTGGCGCTGGAACCGGGCCTGGTCATCGCCGACGAGCCCACCAGCGCCCTCGACGTCTCCGTCCGGGCCCAGATCCTCAACCTGCTGCTGGACCTCAAGGACCGGCTCGGGTTGGCGATGGTCCTGGTCTCCCACGACATCCAGACGGTCAAGCGGGTCAGCGACCGGGTCGTCACGATGTACCTCGGGCGGATCGTCGAGCAGACGCCCGCCGGCCGGCTCCCCGAGGGGGCCCGGCACCCGTACACCCGGGCGCTCTTTTCCGCCACGCCGGGCCTGCTCTCGCCCATCGACCCCATCCCGCTGGTCGGTCCGGTCCCCTCCGCCACCCGGCCGCCCAGCGGCTGCCCGTTCCGGACCCGCTGCTGGAACGCCACCGATCGGTGCGCGACCGAGATGCCACCGGTCCGCGGCGCGGACACCGGCGAGGTCCACGAGTTCCGGTGCCACCACCCCGTTCCCGCCGGGACCGGCAACGCGGAGCTGGTCGAACTGGCCGCCGCGGCGACGGGCCGCCGTACCACCCCCTTGACTGCCGAGGAGACAGAGTGACCACCCCAGCCCCGCGGTTCGCCGGAGTCGTGCCGCCGACCGTCACCCCCCTGACCGAGGAGGGCGAGGTCGACGTCGATTCCCTCGAACGGCTCGTCGAGCGGCTGCTCGACGCCGGCGTCGACGGCATCTTCGCGCTCGGCAGCTCCGGCGAGACGGTCTTCCTCACCGACCGGCAGCGGGACCGGGCTCTCGAAACGATCGTCAAGACCGTCGGCGGCTCCGTACCCGTCCTCGCCGGCTGCATCGAGCCCACCACCCCCCGGGTCCTGGAGCGGGCCGCGGCGTCGGCCGCGCTGGGAGCCGACGGGCTGGTCGTGACGGCCCCCTTCTACGCCATCGTCGGCCCCCACGAGACCGAACGGCACTTCCGGTCGATCGCCGCGGCGGTGGAGCTTCCCCTGCTCGCCTACGACATCCCGGTCTGCGTGCACACGAAGCTCCCCGTCGACCTGCTGACCCGCCTGGCCGCGGACGGGGTGCTGGCCGGCGTCAAGGACTCCAGCGGGGACGACGTCGCGTTCCGGCAGCTGGTGCTGTCGATCGCGGAGAACGCCCCGGACACCGGCTTCAGCCTGCTCACCGGGCACGAGGTGGTGGTCGACGCGATGATGCTGGCCGGCGGCTCCGGCTGCGTACCGGGGCTGGGCAACGTGGACCCGGCCGGCTACGTACGGCTGCACCGGGCCTGCGCCGAGGGCGACTGGGCGGCCGCCCGCCGCGAGCAGGACCGGCTGACCCGGCTGTTCCGCATCGTCGACGCCGCCGACCCGGCCACGTCGGCCGGGGCGACCCGGGGCGTCGGCGCGTTCAAGACCGCCCTGGCACTGCTCGGTGTGATCGCCGGCAACACGGTGTCCCTGCCGCTGCGCCCGCTCGACGCCGGGGAGACGGCACGCGTGCGTACGCAGCTCGAACTGGCGGGACTGCTCTGAACATGGAACAGGCACCTCCCCGCACCGTCGAGGCGGTCGCCGCGCTCGACATCGGGGGCACCAAGACGGCCGCGGCCCTCGTGACCGGGCCGGGCCGGATCGTCGACCGGCTCACCGCCGCCACACCCGGCCGGGCCGGTGCCGGCGCGGTGCTGGACACCGCCGTCGCCCTCGTCGAGCAGCTGAGGCGCAGGTCGGCGGGGGCGCCCGTGCGTGCCCTCGGCGTGGGCAGCGCCGGGGTGATCGACAGCCGGGCCGGGCGGGTGCGCTCGGCCACCGACGTGCTGGCCGGCTGGGCCGGCACCGACCTGCGCGGCATCCTGCACCAGCGGCTCGGGTTGCCGGTCACGGTCGTCAACGACGTGCACGCGCACGCCCTCGGCGAGGCCCGCCACGGCGTCGCGGCCGGCCACGAGACGGTGCTCTTCGTCGCCGTCGGCACCGGCGTCGGTGCCTCGTTCGTCCTCGGCGACACCGTGCTCGCCGGCGCCCACCACGCGGCCGGGCACGCCGGGCACCAGCCGTCCCCGTACGCCGGGTCGCTGCCCTGCACCTGCGGGGGCCGGGGGCACCTGGAGGCGATCGCCTCCGGACCCGGCCTCGCCGCCGAGTACGCCCGGCGCACCGGGCGGCCGGTCGAGGACCTGCGTGCCGTGGCGGCGCGCGCCGGGGACGGCGACGAGGCGGCCCGGGAGGTGGTCGTGCTGGGCGGCACGGCGGTCGGTTCGGCCGTCGGCGGGCTGGTCAACCTGCTCGACCCGGACGCCGTCGTGCTCGGCGGCGGTGTCACCGGCCTCGGCGAGCCGTGGTGGCGGGCACTCCGGGGCGCCGCGCGGCGCGAGAC
>JAEYGD010000081.1 GCA_023402505.1 Actinomycetes bacterium | reverse complement strand
GCTCCCCACCGCGCCGGCCGCGAGCGTGCCGCCCGCCACCACGGCGACGCTCACCCCGGCCGCACCGGCGAACGTGAACGCCCGCCGGGCCCGGCGCCGCCGGCGACCCTCCGCCATCGCCCGGGCGACGTCCACACCGGACGCACCCGACGGTTCGCGGTCAAGCAACCGCAGCAGTCCATGGTCGTCGTCGTCGCGCTCGCTCATCCCGCGTACCTCCCTCTCGTCGCCGCCACCACGGGCGTCCGCCCGCCGAGCAACCGGCGCAGCGCTGCCAATCCGTGCGAAGTCTGGCTCTTCACCGTCCCGGGCGAGCACCCCAGCAGCTCCGCCACCTCGTCCACCGGAAGGTCACAGATGAACCGCAACACCAGCACGGCCCGCTGGCGGCGCGGCACCCGGGCCAGCGCCGCCCGGAGGACCTCCCGGTCCTCGACACCCCGGTCGTACACCGCCGCCGGCTCCGGCGGGGCCGCGAACAGGCGCACCCGGGACCAGGCCCGCCGCCGCTCGTCGATGAAGGTCCGCACGAGCATCGTCCGCACGTACCGGTCGAGGTCGTCGGCCACCCGGGCGCGGGCCCACTTCACGTACAGCGTGGTGATCGTCTGCTGGACCAGGTCGTCGGCCCGGTGCTCGTCTCCGGTGAGGAGACACGCGAGCCGGCGCAGCACGGGTATCCGCGCCGTGACGTACTCGACGTACTCCTCGTCGCCGTCTGCCAATTAACCGCTCCTCCCGGGGACGTCCCACCCTGAGACGGGTCCGGCGGCCCCTCGGGTTGTATCCGTTCGCCAGTTGCTCCGGCGACCGCGCGGGGTCCCGGGTGCCGGCCGGTGCTCCGGCGGCACCGGGCTAGCATGCGGCAGCGGTGGTTCCCGCCCGGCCGCACCGGAGGTCTGATGCGTCTTCACGTGGGTTGTGCGATGTGGACGCACAAGGCCTGGCCCGGGCACCAGTTGCCCGCGCACGAACGGCTGCGGCACTACGCCGGCTGGTGCACGGCGGTCGAGGGGAACACCACGTTCTACGCGACGCCGACCCGGCAGACCGTGACGTCGTGGACGGAGCAGACCGAGCCCGGTTTCCGGTTCGTGCTCAAGCTGCCCAAGGTCGTCACGCACGAACGCCGCCTGCACGACACCGACGGCCACCTGCGCTCCTTCCTCGACGCGATCGAGCCCCTCGGCCCCCGCGCCCACGCCCTCTGGGTCCAACTGCCGGGCTCGTTCACGCCCACCGACGCGCCGGTCCTCGCCCGCTTCCTGCGCCGGCTCCCCACCTCCCACCGGTACGCCGTCGAGGTCCGCCACCCCGCGTTCTTCACCGAGCCCGCCGCGGCGCGGCTCCTCCAGGAGGCGCTCGCGACGGCCGCCGCCGAATGGGTGCCCTTCGACACCACCGCCTTCTTCGCCAGCCCGCCCACCAGCGACGCGGAACGGGACGCCTGGACGAAGAAGCCACGCATGCCGTTCCGCGCGATCGCGCTGACCGACCGGCCGATCGTCCGCTACCTGGGCCGCGACGACGCCACGCGGACGGTCGAGGGCTGGCAGCGGTGGGTGGACACGGTCGCCGGCTGGCTGCGCGAGGGCCGGTCGCCGACGGTCTTCGTGCACACCCCGGACAACGCGGACGCGCCGGCGCTCGCCCGCCGGTTCCACGACGAGGTGCGCGCCCGCGTACCCCGGCTCGAACCGCTGCCCGAGCCGGCCCCGGTCGGGCCGCTGACCCTCTTCTGAGGCCCTGGCGCTGACCGGTGCGGCCGGCTGGGATCCGTCCGGCGCCGCGTACCGGCCGCGGCCGTAGCGACCACACCGCCGGCACCGTGCCGGCCGGCCAGGCCGGTCGGTGCCCTCGCCGGGGCCGTACGGGACGCGCGTGATCGGTAACCTGGGCCGGTGCCCCCACAGCTCCCGCATGCCGACCCGGGCGTGCCGGACACCCGGGGGCCGATGCGCTACATCTGGTGGCTGGTCCGCCGCCAGCCGGGGCGGGTGCTGCGCGGCAGCGTAATCGGCACCGCCTGGATGCTCGGGCTGTCCGCCCGGCCCTACCTGGTCGCCCGGGCCATCGACGACGGGCTGCGCGCCGGCGACCGGCGGGCGCTGTCGTGGTGGGTCGCCGCCATCGTCGTCGCCGGGGTGGGCCTGGCCTACCTCGGCATCATGCGGCACCGCACCATGACGTTCGTCCGGGAGGACGCGTCGGCCCGTTCCGCGGCCGTCCTGCTGCGTCACCTGGCCCGCGTCGGCGCCGTGCTGCCGCGCCGGCTTGCCGCCGGGGACGTCGCCACCGTCGGCGGCACCGACATCACCCACACCTCGTCGGTGCTCACGATGACCGGACCGGGCGTCGGGGCGGTGCTCGCGTACGCGTTCGTCGCCGTCGTGCTGTGGTCGGTCTCCCCGTTCCTCGCGCTCGTGGTGCTGCTCGGCGTGCCGGCGATGGTGCTGGTCGTCGCCCCGCTGCTGCGCCGCCTGGAGCGGGTCGAGTCGGCCTACCGGCACCAACAGGGCGTCCTCACCACCCGCGCCGGTGACATCGTGGCGGGGCTGCGCGTGCTCGCCGGGGTCGGTGGGCGTGGCCTGTTCGCGCGCCGGTACGCGGACCGCTCCCGCAACCTGCTGGCCGAGGGTTACCGGGTCGGGGCCGTGAACAGCTGGATCGAGGCCCTCACGATCGCCGTGCCGGGACTTTTCCTGACCGCCGTGGTGTGGTTGGCGGCGCGGATGGCCGCGGCCGGTGACATCACGATCGGCGAGATGGTCGCCGTCTACGGGTACGTGGCGATCCTCATCGTGCCGGTCTGGTTCCTGCTAGAAGGCGGCTACCAGTTGATCCGGGGCCGCGTCGCCGCCCGGCGGATCGTCGCCCTGCTCAACCTGGCCCCGGACGAGGTCACGCCGCCTCCCGACGCCGGTCGCCCGGAACCCCGGCCGGCCCCGGACCGCCCCGCCGAGCTGCACGATCCCGCCACCGGCCTGACGGTGCCCGTCGGGCGGCTGCTCGCCGTCGCGGCCGACGACCCGGCCGAGGCGCTCGCGCTGGCCGACCGGCTCGGCCGGTACGCCGTCAGCGACGTGACCTGGGGTGGCGTACCGCTGGTCCAGGTCACGCTCGACGAGGTGCGGGCCCGGATCCTCGTCGCCGACCACGACTCGTACCTCTTCGCCGGCACGCTGCGGGAGATCCTGCGGACCCGGACGGGCACCGGCGACGTCGACATCGGCGCGGCCCTGCGCACCGCGTCGGCCGAGGACGTCGTCGACGCCCTGCCGGACGGGCTCGCCGCGCCGGTCGGCGCCCGGGCCCGTACGCTCTCCGGCGGTCAACGGCAACGCGTCCGCCTCGCCCGGGCCCTGCTCGCCGAACCGGAGGTGCTGATCCTCCTCGATCCGACCTCCGCGGTCGACGCGCACACCGAGGCGCGCGTCGCGCAGCGGCTGCGGGCGGCGCGGGCCGGCCGGACCACCGTCGTGCTGGCCACGTCCCCGCTGCTGCTCGGGTCCGCCGACGCGGTCGCGCACCTGCGTGCCGGCCGGATCGTGGCCGTCGGCACCCACGCCGACCTGCTCGACCGGGACCCGGGCTACCGGGCGCTGGTGTCCCGCGACAGCGACCCCGCCGACGTCAACGGGGCGTTGCGGTGACCGGGCTGCCCGTGGCGGACCGGCCCACCGTCCGCCGGGCCGCACTGGACCTCATCGCCCGGGACCGGCGGGCGGTCGCCGTCGTGCTGGTGCTGCACTCCGCCGCCGCGGTCGCCGGGCTCGCCGCGCCCTGGCTGCTGGGCCGGATCGTCGACGAGGTCGCCGCCGGTGCCGGTGCCGCCGCCGTGGACCGGCTGGCACTCGCGATCGGCGTGGCCGTGCTGGCCCAGGGGCTGCTCTCCCGCTACGCACAGTACGCCGGCCACCGGTTCGGCGAGCGTGCCGTCGCGCGGCTGCGCGAGGAGTTCGTCGCGCGGACCCTGGACCTGCCGGTCTCCGTGGTCGAGCGCGCCGGCACCGGCGACCTGGCCACGCGCAGCTCGGTCGACGTGGCGACCGTCGGGACCACGGTCCGGGACGTGGTGCCCGTCGTGGTCATCTCCTCGACCCAGCTGTCGCTCCTCTTCGGGGCGATCTTCCTGCTGCATCCGCTACTCGGCCTGGTCGCCCTGACCGGGCTGCCGTCGATCGTCGCGGTCACCCGCTGGTACCTGCGCCGCGCCCGGCCGGCGTACCTGGCCGAGGGCGCCGCGACCGCCGAGCTGACGGAGGCGTTGACCACGACCGCGGAGGGCGCCCGCACCGTCGAGGCGTTCCGCCTCGGCGGCGACCGCATCGCGTACGGGACGCGGCGCATCGGCCGGGTGTGGGCCGCGCGCCGGGCGACGCTGGCCCTGCGGTCGGTCTTCTTCCCGGTGGTGGAGGCGAGCTACGCGCTGCCGGTCGCCGCGGTGCTGCTGACCGGCGGGTTCTTCCTCGACCGGGGGATGGTGACGCTCGGCGAGGTGGTCGCCGCCGCGCTCTACCTCCAGCAGGCGATCGAGCCCTTGGACCGGCTGCTGCAGTGGATGGAACAGGCGCAACGCGGCCTCGCCTCGTTCGCCCGGGTGCTCGGCGTCGGCCGGCGGCAGGACGCCTCCGGCCCCGCCACTTTGCCGGCCGGGATACCGGAGCCGCGCGGCGCGGAGGCCGGGCAGCGGCTCGTGGTACGCGGCGTGAAGTTCTCCTACGCCCCGGGCCACGACGTGCTGCACGGCATCGACCTGGAGGTGCGGCCGGGAGAACGCCTCGCCGTCGTCGGTCCGTCCGGCGCCGGGAAGTCGACCCTGGCCCGGCTGCTCGCCGGCATCGACGCGCCGCGGGAGGGCGTGGTGAGCCTCGACGGCCGCCCGGTCAGCGATCTGGACCCGGCCGAGCGGCACCGCCGGATCGCCCTCGTCACCCAGGAGCACCACGTCTTCATCGGTTCGCTGCGGGACAACCTCGCCTTCGCCGCCCCGGACGCGTCCGACGACCAGATGCGCTCCGCGCTGGTGGCCGTGGGCGCCGACTGGTACGCCGGCCTGCCCGACGGCCTCGACACGCAGGTCGGCGACGGCGCCCGCGAACTCGGCGCCGCGGAGGCCCAACAGCTGGCCCTGGCCCGGCTCGTGCTCGCCGACCCGGACGTCCTCCTGCTCGACGAGGCGACCGCCGCGCTGGATCCGTCGACCGCCCGGCGCACCGAGCGGGCGCTCGCCGCCGTCGTCACCGGGCGCACCGTCATCGCCATCGCGCACCGGCTCAACACCGCCCACGACGCCGACCGGGTGGCGGTGCTCGAAGACGGCCGGATCACCGAACTCGGCAGCCACGACGACCTCGTCCGCGCCGGTGGCGCGTACGCCGCCCTCTGGCGCTCCTGGCACGGTGGCGGCAGCCGGTGACCAGGACGGCGCCGGGCCGGCGCCGGTGTCACGCGGGAGGTGCGTCGTCCTCCGGGCCCAACCCGAGATAGGGGCCGAGCAGCCGGCGCAGCCGGGCCAGCGTGAGTTCCCGGACCGGTGCCACCGTCGTCCGGTCGACGCTGGCGACCTCCCGCGACGTGGCTGCCCGGGTTGGGGGCGGGACCGCCGGCCTACCGGCCGGGGCCCCCGCCGCCCGCCCTGCGTGCGCGCCACCTCCGCAGGGCGGCCCGGCCCAGCGGGCGGAAACCGACGGCGACCCGGGCGACGAGGCGAGCCCGGTTCTGACCCGCGTACACGACAAGCAGCATGACGAGCAGGCCGGCTCCGGCGATCCAGGTCAACCAGTCGGTGGCCGACTCCAGGTGCGGGAAGGTCACGATCAGGCAGGCCAGCCCGGACAACGGGAAGATCAGCTGCAGCCCGAGTTCGTACAGCAGCGACCGACCGGCCCGGTGCCGCGCGTAGTGCTCCTCCCACGTGAACATCCGCTCATCGCCGGCACACTCGGCGGCGATCGGCTTGAGCACCTCCAGGACGTACGCGTTCGCCGCCTCCCGGTCGCGCCGCCGCCGCAGGATGGTCACCCCGGAGACGGCGGACAGGACCGGAAGCACAAGAAGCAGTCGCGAATCGGCGCCGTTCGCCAGGACCAGCCCCAGGACCACCGCCACGACGGTCAGGTACGCGCCGACCAGCGCGTGCGACGCCGCCGCCTTCTGCGCGACGAGGGCACGGATCGCGGCGTACTCCGCGATCAGAAGGTTCGTGCGGTTGTCCGTACGCGATACCGGCCCGACCTGCTCGTCCCCCCGCGACGCGCCCGACTGCCGGACCAGTTCGTCCCACGCCATGACTGGATTGTGTTCATCGACCGCAACCACTCGGTGTCACCGCCCCGTCGTCCCCGGTCCCGCAACGGACGCGGCCGACGTGACTGGTCGTCACGTGGGCCGCGTTCACCGGTGCCGGTTCAGAGACGCCGGCCGCTCAGCACCTCGACGCGCCCGGGTAGACCAGGTAACCACCCCAGTAGAGGTTGGCCGCCGACTCGAAACGGTCCGGATCCGCCACGTACGCCGCCGCGAAGAGCTGCCACCTGGAGTACTGGGCCCACTGCATCGAGTGCACCTGTTCGTGCCAGAGAAGGTCCGGGCCCTTGCTGGACGCGGTCTCCGGCCCGTACAACCGCCGGAGTTTCAACCGTTGCTCGACCTCGCACACCAGTTCGTACTCGAGGGCTTGCGGACTGTTGTTCTTGTAGAAGAGGTAGTCCCCGACCGTCATCGCCCGAAGCTGACCACGGAAGACGGGCGGCGGCGGACCGAAGCAGATGATCTGGAACCAGTCGCCCCGGCACTGGGTGCTGAGCGTCAGGGCGTACAGCCCGGCGTAACTGTTGCTGCCGTTACGGTCGTTCGCCGCACGGTAGGGGCCGGAATTGTACGGAACCGGCCGGCGGGGAATCTCCTCCCTCGTGGCGGTGGAGATCCGCTCACCGGAGATGTTCTGCACCGAGACCTTGAACTCGTACGCCCGCAACGGGATGAGGTGGTCGTACAGCGTGAAGCTCGCCGTCCCGAAAATCTTGTGCGGATACTTCGACCAGCTGGTCTGTCCGTCGCTCAGGTTGCGGTAGTAGATGTTGTACCAGGCGTCGACCGGGTCCGGGTCCTCCGGCCGGTGGTACCACTGGAGGGTGACCTGGTTGACGCCCCCGACGTAGCTGTGCAGCCCGGTCGGGGCCGCCGGTACCGGCGGCATCGGCCGGCCGCTGACCGTGTTGGAGAAGCCACTGGTGCCGGAGAGGTTCGTGGCGGCGATCTTCCACTCGTAGGTGTGCCCGTTGACCAGCAGACCACCGTTGTAGGTGCAGCAGGTGGTCACCGGGTAGGGCAGCTTCTGCCACGACTGCCCCGCCGTCACGTCCCGCTGGTAGATCAGGTACCAGACGTTCTTGGTGGAACTGGCGGTCCACTTCAGCGTGACGCCGTTGCTCTTCACCGTCGCGGTGAGGCCGCTGGGCGCGGACGGGAAGGGCGGCATCGGACGCCCGCTGACCGTGTTGGAGTAGCCGCTGGCCCCGGTGATGTTCGTGGCCCGGACCCGCCACTCGTAGGTGTGCCCGTTGTGCAGCAGGTTGCCATTGTGGCTGCAACAGGTGGTCACCGGGTAGGGCAGCTTCTGCCAGGACTGCCCCGCCGTCACGTCCCGCTGGTAGATGTCGTAGTACACGTTGGCAGTCGCACTCGCGGTCCAGGTCAGCCGGACCGTACCGTCGCCGACGGTGGCCGCGAGGTTCGTCGGCGCGGCGGGCAACGGCGGCATCGGACGTCCGCTGACCACGTTCGACGACGGGCTGGCCCCGGAGGAGTTGGTGGCGACCACCTTCCACTCGTACCCGTGGCCGTTGGTCAGCAGGCTGCCGTTGTGGCTGCAGCAGGTGGTCACCGGGTAGGGCAGCTTCTGCCACGACTGCCCCGCCGTCACGTCCCGCTGGTAGATGTCGTAGTACACGTTGGGAGTCGCGCTCGCGGTCCAGGTCAGCCGGACCGTACCGTCGCCGACGGTGGCGACGAGGTTCGTCGGCGCCTTCGGCAGGCCACCCAGGGAGGTCACCTGGATCGTGGCCGAGGCCGCTCCCTCACCGCCCTGGTTGTCGGCACTGACCTTGAACTCGTAGGCGTGGCCGTGCACCAGGTGCTCCAGGCTCACGTTGGTGCGGTCGGTCGGGTAGGCGGCCCGGGTGAACGCGGCTCCCGCGGTCTTGTCCCGGTAGTAGACCCAGTAGATGACGGGCTGGCCCACCGGATCCCAGTCCAGGTCGATGGAACCGTCCCCGCCGGTACGGCCGCGCAGGTTGGTCGGCGCCGGGGGCGGCGCGTAGTTGGCGGTCGCCTGCACCACGGCGCTCTGCGGCCCGGCCAGTCCGTTGGTCGCGACGACCTTGAACTCGTAGACGTGCCGGTGGGCGAGCAGGTCGACCTTCACCGTGCAGCAGGTGGTGACGGGATAGGCGAGCTTGGTGAAGGCGGCGCCCGCGGTGACGTCCCGCATGTACACGTCGTACCAGAACTCCGACCCGGTCGGCCCGGTCCAGTTCAGCCGTACCGTGCCGTCGGACTGGGCGGTGGCCGTCAACCCGGTCACCTGCGGCGGCGGGGCCGGTCGCGGGACAACCTGGACCGTGTTGCTGAACGCGCTCGCTCCGGCCTGGTTGGTCGAGACCATCTTGAACTCGTACGTCTCGTTGTTGGCGAGTTGGTCCAGGGTCAGCGTGCAGCACGTGGTGACCGGCAACGGCAGCTCGGTGAACTCGCTCTCCCCCGCCGTCACGTTGCGCCGGTGGACCCGGAACCACAGGTCCGCCGGCGCTGCCCACTCCAGGGTCACGGTGCCGTTGCCGGCGGTCGCCCGCAGGTTCGTCGGTGCCGCCGGCAGCGGATAGGTCGAGGTGGCCCGGGCCGTGTCGCTCGGCGGTCCCTCGCCACCACGGTTCGTGGCCGCCACCTTGTACTCGTACTCGTGGTTGTGCAGCAGGTACTTGTCGGTCATCGTGCAGCACTCGGTGACCGGCAGCGGCAGCTGTTGGAACTCCTCGCCGGCCGTGACATCCCGCTTGTAGACGCGGAACCACACGTCGTTCGGCGCGGACCAGGTCAGCTTGACCGTGCCGTCAGCGTTGGCGGTCGCGGTCAACCCGGTCGGTGCCCCGGGCAGCGCGTACCTGGCGGTCGCACCCACCGGCGCCGAGCGCGGCGACTCTCCGCCCCCGTGCCGGGTCAGCATCACGAACTCGTACGCGTGGTCGTGCTCCAGGTTCTCCATCACCAGCTCGGTCTGCTGCCCACCCGGGCGGGTGACCAGGTCGAACTCGGTGGCGCCGGCGGTGACGTCACGCCTGAGCACGTCGTACCCCCAGGCTCCCGGCACCGCCGACCACCTCAGGATGATCCGTCCCGCCGTGTCGGCGGTGGCGGTGATGCCGGTCGGTGTCGGCGGCGGCGCGATGTCGGGGGTCGCGGCCACGGTTGCCGACTGCGGCCCCTCGCCCGCGGCGTTCTCCGCCGTCACCCGGAACTCGTACCGGTGCCCGGAGTAGAGCAGCCCCATCGTCGCGGTCGGGCTGGTGAACGGGACCGGCTGCCGGGAGAAGTGGGTCTGCCCGGCGGTCACGTTGCGCTGGTACAGCCAGTAGCGGGTCGCACCCGACACCGCCGACCACGACAGGTGCACCTCCCCCATGGTGTTCGGATTCGCCGTCACGCCGGCCGGCGCCGCCGGCAGTGTGCCCGGGGCCGGCACCGGGCGCGGCCAGTCGAACTCCACGAACCGTGGCCGGTACAGGCGCGCGTCGGAGAAGTTGTCCGCGTTGTTCAGGCTGTTCACGTTGTACGACACCAGCAGCTTGCCCGACCGGGCCAGCTCCGGATGCACCCGCGCGTCGTACACGATCACCGAGGTCCCCGGTTCCGCCTCCGGCGTCACCAGCAGCGGCACCGGGTCGGAGAACGGCCCGGTCGGGGAGGGCGCCCGGTACGCGAACACCTGCGGGTTGAACACGAGGTTGGTGTCCTGGGTCACCAGCACGAACTCGGTGCCGAAGCGTTGCACGCCGTACGCCGTACCCACCCCGCTGAGCAGCACCGCCGCGTCCGACTCGGTGGCCGACCAGGTCGTACCGTTCCAGAACTGCCACGCGCCACCGAGACCGCCGGTGGGCACCCGGGCCAGATGCCCGAGCCGGGTTCCCGCCTCCCCGCTCGACGTGCCGTAGATGTAGGTGAAGCCACCCTCCTCCAGCAGCGCCGAACCCCACCCGATGTCCGAGCCCAACGGCAGATCCACCACGCCGGAGAGCGTCAGCCCCGGTAGTGCGAAGGTCGCCAGCGCGGTCCCGGTGATCTCGTAGTCGAGGTTCCCCTCGCCGGTGCGGCGGTAGCTGTTGTACAGCACCTTCATCGAGCCGCCTTCGACCAGACCGTCGGCGACCCAGTAGTACTCGTCCGGATCGGTGGGAATCACCAGTGCCGTGGGTTGCGCGGCCGTCCCACCGTGCCGGGTGGCGACCAGGTTCGTCCCCGCGTCCTGGACCACGAGGGTGTTGTTGACCATCGGCGTGTTCGCGGGCCGCGAGCCGTCCGCGTTCACCGTGCCCAGGAACGTGTCCGAGAACAACCACGCCACCCGGCCGTCGGGCAGCACCACCGACGCCGTGCTGTCGCCGCCGGTCCAATGGTTGCCCGCGTCGCCGTACGTGCCGAACATGGTGTTCAGGGTCCCGGCGGCGATCCCGCCGGCGGGCGTCGCGGTAGCGGGGGACGACGTGCCGACCAGACCGACGCCGGCGGCCAGAACCGCCGCCAGCGCTCCGCCGATCCGCCTGGACAGGCGCCTTCGGTGCGACGACACACCCATCCGAGACCTCCAACAGCAGCGGGATGATGGGTGCACACGCTATGGGTGATCATCGAAGTCGGATGCCCTGCATGGACAAACCGGGGCAACCCCCGGGCGGGTCCGCGGCACTCGCGAGCCCGGGGAAGGCGGGGCGCGGACTACCCTGTACCGCACTCTGACAGGCTGCTCGCTCACCGAGCCGGTGTGGCCCATCTGGCCGGCGCTCGCGCCCCTGCTGGTGCCGCTGTGGCTCGTGCTCCTTCCGGTGAGCCTCTACATCCTCCGGCCAGCGAAGAGGTGGACGGACCCGGTGAGCGGTCCGCGCACCCGGAGCGCCGGAGCGGAGACGGACACCCCGGGCCCGTCCCGCGCCGGCACCCAAGTCGCGGTGGTCGTAACGGTCGCGTGCGTCCTGACCCCTTGGTGACGGTGGCCGCGCTGCTCCTGTTGTTCCTCCGGAGCAGCGGCGACGGCGTCCCGGCGGCCGGCTGAACACGACCGGCTCGCCTCACAGCTGGCGCAGGATGACCGGGTCCTTGATCTTCTTGTCGGCCGCCAGCAGCAACGCCTTGCTGATGATCTCGCCGAGCCGGGCGTCGCCTTCGAAGGGTAGGAACATGTCCGGCTCCTTCGCCTTCGCCGAGTCCGGGATGATGCACAGGTACCGGTCGTCCGGGGCGATCAGGATGTTGCCCGTACCGCAGTGGATGCGGTAGGTGTGCAGGTCGCCGCGCACCTCGAGGAACCGCTCGGTGAGGGTGCAGCGGTCGGCGACGGCCAGCCGGGGGATCAGCTCGGCCAGCACGTCCCGGCGGGTCCGGCCGGTCGGCGTGAGATCACCGAAGCTGTTCTCCGCCCAGTACTCGCGGTACCGGCCGGCGGGACCGCCGTCGTACCAGTTCGGGTCGGCGCCCACCCCGGCGGCGGCCACGAACAGGTCGACGTCGCGCATCACCTCGCTCAGCACAACCGGTGGAACCTCCTCGAGCGGTACCGGGGTGCGCTCGCCCCGCACGAACCACAGCTGATCGGTCCCCATCGTGTCGAACACCCCGTCGCCCCGATCCTCGATGCCCGCGACGTTCAGTTGGGCGCGCAGACCCCAGTCGGGAAGAGCCAACCCGGGCAGGTCGTAGCTGGCGCCGTCGTCGCGGTGCTGGACGTACGACCAGCCGCGCCGGGACAGCAGCGCGTTGAGGCGGTGCTGGCGCACGATGTGCGCCGCGAACCGGTTGGAGTACGTGCCGGTGGCCCGCTCCGCGTCGGTGATGAGGTACTGCTCCCGGTGCGCCTGCTTGAACGGCTGGGTGACCGCGTGCCGGGCCAGGAAGTCCCGCCACGGTCCGACCCCCGCCGGGTCGTCGACCGGGTGCCACAGCCGCACCGTGGCGTCGCCGGCCGGCTCGCACACCACGTCGTCCACCGTCCGCAGCGCGTCGGCGCCCCAACAGCAGGCGACACCGTCGACGGTCCAGATGAGCCGCCGGGCCAGCGTGCGGCCCAGCGGGTGATCCAGGAACCGCTCCCGCCACTGCTCGACGGTCCACGATCGGTCGCGCCGCAGCAGCCCTTCCAGCCGGTCCCGGGTGGCGACCAGCGTGGCGGCGACCTCCGTGACGGTGGCCTTCAGCTCCTTCACCTCGTCGCGGTGCTCCTCGCGTACCTGCGCCGGAGGGGTCTTCACCACCTTGCCGTCCGCGTTGCGCCACACCAGGACCGCGTCGACGCCGCGTACCTCCAGCTCGTAGGAGCAGTCCCCCAGCTTGTCGGCCAGCGGCAGCCCGAAGCCGGGGAGGGCCATCTCCTCGACGTCCTCGCGAGTGACGCCGAGCGCCTCGGCGTGCGTGGCCAGGCCCTTCTCGACGATGCGCAACGTGCTCTTGTAGGTCAACCGCGACGCCAGCCGGGCCAGTTGGGCGAGGGCGGCGGGATGGTCGGCGTCGACCAGCGCCGCGACCGCGACATTCGCCAGTTTCGGGCTCGCCGGACCGTGCCCGGAGATCTTGCGGGCCGCCCGTTCCGCGATCTGGCCGAGGCTGCGCAGCGTCTCCTCCGACGGCGGGTACATCGCCTGCATCCAGATCAGACCCCACAGCAGCCCGACGTTGTAGCGGTCGATCATCCGGGGCGGAACATCCGCCATATGGCCGTCGCAGCACGTGGTCATCCGCAGCGGCAGGCTGCGCGCCAGACCCACCAGCGGAAGCCAGTCGTCGAGTCGGGTGGTGAACTCCTCGCCGCCGACCGCGTCGAGCAGCGTCCGGGCGCCCTTCCGCCAGGCAGCCGTCGGCTTCGCCTTGTCCGCACCGACCGGGCAGTGGGCCAGCAGCGCCTGCCACGCGGCCCGCCGCTCCTCCGGCATCGCCTCGATGTCCGCGACGGCGCGGTCGGCCCACTGCTCACCGACGTTGGGAATCGGCCACATCCGGTCGGTCTCGTCGGTCACGTCGCTCAAAGCGAGCTCGACCCGGGTCCGACGCAAGGTTGCCAGCGCCGCCGGGTGGGTACGGCCGGCCGCCGCCTCCGCCTGGAGGGACTCCCAGGTGAACTGCGTGAGCGACCGGCTCCAGCCGCCGAAGCCCAGCCAGGCCTGACCGCCCAGCCGACCGAGCCAGGGGACGCCGTCGAGCCCGCCGCCGGAGCGCGCGGCACGGATCAGCGTGCCCAGCCCGTCGCTCTTCCGCCCCGGCACCGTCAACGCGTCGAACACCGCCTGCCGGACCGGCGCCGGTTGCGCCCCCAGGAGGTGCCCCACCCGGGTCCACATCGCCCGGCGGGCGCGATCCCACATCGTCTCGGTCTGGTAGGGCAGCCTGGGCAGGGATTCGACCACCGTCATCGCCGCGGCGCGACGTCGGTCGTCGTCCGCGTCGCAGCCGTCCAGATCCGCAACCGCGGCGGCGAGCAACTCGCCCTGTCGCGTGGCTTCCGGCAGCAGCTCGACCTGTGGCGGAGCGAGATCGTACGGCCCGCGCGGATCGTTGAGCGCGGCGAGCAGCGCCAGCCCCGTGCCGGCCGGTGCCCAGCCACACACCGTAGCCACCCGACGGATGAAGTCCTGGCTGTCGACGACATTGAGGGTCTGACCGTTGCGCTCGCACCATCCCTTGACGGTGGTGACCACCTCGTGCAGCGCCGACTCCGGGTCGTACGTGTCCATTCAGCCACCCACCAGCGGGACGAGCTTGAGGAAGGTGACCCGGGCGCCCGCGTGCAGACGGACCTTCTCGTCCAGGGCGGTGACCTGACGGTCGTCGACGAGCACGACGAAGGCGTTGCGGCCGAACGCGTCGAGGGTCACCCGCGTCCGCTCCTCCGGATCGACCTGCGCACCCGACTCGGCGACCTCCAGGAACACCCGGCGGCGGATCAACTCGTCGAGGCGCAACGTCTCCTCGAACACCTCCAGAGTCCACTCCGGCCCGCCCGGCGCTCCGGTCACTTCATCGACGATCGTGATCAACGGCATGGCGGAGACGGTAACGGAGTCCTCCGACACGGGCCTCGACGCGTGGCGCGCGGCCGGTGAGGACATCATTTTGTGTGACCTCGACGCGTGCCAGACGTCTCCACGGTGTACGAGGACGTTCCGTGAAGGCGAGGTTGTGAGCGTGTCCTATCACGCGTACCCGAGCAGGACCGACATGTCGGCGGTGGTGGACGCGGCACGCCGCGGCGACCGGGCGGCGATGGACGAGTTGGTGTCGCACTGTCTGCCGCTGGTCTACAACATCGTGGGCCGGGCGCTGAACCGGTCGACGGACGTCGACGACGTGGTGCAGAACACGATGTTGAAGGTCGTCCGCGGGCTGGCGGGCGTCCGCGAACCGCGACTTTTCCGGTCGTGGCTGGTGGCCGTCACCATGAACGAGATCCGCACCCACAAACAGCACCGGCACACCACGCCGACGCCGCCGCAGGACATCGACAACGTGATCGTCCCGGGCTCCGACTTCGAGGACCTGACCCTGACCCAGCTCCGTCTGTCCGACCAGCGCCGGGAGGTCGTCCTGGCCACGCGCTGGCTCGACGACGACCACCGCCACCTGCTGTCCCTCTGGTGGCTGGTCGAGGCCGGGCACCTCGCCCGCGCCGACCTGGCCGACGCCCTCCGGTTGGACCCGCACCACGTGACCGTGCGCGTGGCCCGGATGAAGGCGCAGTTGGACACCGCTCGGCTGGTGGTGCGGGCCCTCACCGCCCGGCCCGGCTGTGCCGGCCTGGCCGACACGGCCGCCGGCTGGGACGGTCAACCGGCACCGCTGTGGCGCAAGCGGTTGGCCCGGCACATCCGCACCTGCGAGCACTGCCCGAACACCACGTCCGATCTGGTTCCCGCCGAGCGGCTGCTGGCCGGCCTGGCGCTCACGCCCGTTCCGGCCGGCCTCGCCTCGGACGTCGCGCACAACGCGCACGCTGTCGCCGCCATGTCCCGGGACGCCGCCCCAGCGGGCTCGCACGCGATCACCGCCGGGGTACGCCAGGCCCGCGTCGGGGCCATGTCCCTGCCCAAGACCCTGGCCGGCGTCGTCGCGGCCGTCACCATGGTCGGAGGGGGAGTGCTGATTCTCGCCAACCAACCGGACGGGTCGCGGCAGCAGCCGGCGAGCGCGACAGTGGCGCAGCCCACGGACGCGCCCACCGCGGCCGCCTCCGAGGCCACCGACCCCGCGTCGCCGTCCCCGACACCCGCCGAGGCGTCCCCGACCGCGTCGCGACCGAGCCCCACCAGGTCGGCGACGCCGACCAGGTCACCCAGACCGACCAGGTCGCAGACCGATCCCGCCCGCACGTCCACCGGAGCGTCGACCGGCGTGTCCGCCGCGGAACGACGCCTGCTGGTGCTGCTCAACGAGCGACGCCGCGCCCTCGGGCTGTCCGAGGTGAAGCTGGGTACGACGCAGCAACGAGCCGCCGAGGCCTGCGTGAGGCAGAACCTGGACGCGGGCGGTTTGCAGCACTGCGGCCACGAGGTCCTGTTCGCGTCCTCCGGCAACTCCTCACCCGAGCAGATGATCGAGGCCTGGTTCAACAGTCCCGGGCACCGGACGGCACTGACCTACGCCGGCTCACGCTTCGCCGGCCCCGCCATCGTCTACAACGGCACCCGCCAGGTCGCCGCCATCAACATCGACTACTGAAGTTTGGCCGGGGGTGGCCCGGCGGCAGCCGCGACGGCCTCGTCCGGTCCGGTGGTCCCGGGCAGGACGAGTTCGTCGGGCCGCCCCTGCCGCTCCCCGACCGGCCATCCACTACCGGCGTACGCGAAAAAGGCCCCGACCGGCAGAGTTCTACCAGGTCAGGGCCTTGCTCGTTGGTGCGCCGCCAGGGACTCGAACCCGCGGATTACCAGAGGCGTCTTCGCCGGCGACCGGCTCCGAATCACTCACCGGCCAACAAGATTTCCCCGCCGTGCGCACCCCACCAACTCGGCGCGTGCCTGCGCAGCGTTCCCGAAAAGCGGGTCAGCAGCAGCCAGTCGGCGTCGAGGATCAGCGCGGCGTCCTCCGGCCGCTCGCCCAGCACCCGGGCCACAGACGCCAGCATCTCCCGCGTCGCCTGGTCGGAGGAATCGTCCCTACCCAGCCGGAAGCCGATGGTGACGTACCGCTCCGGTTCCCACTCCCACATCGAGCCGTCACCATCCTCGGCCTCGAAGTATCCGTGGGAACCGCCGTAGATGCTCACCGTGTAGCCACACCGATCGCTGAGGTCCGCACTCAACACCCGGGGCCTGCCATCTACCGCCGACTCCTCAACACCGTCCGGAGCGACGACGCCGGCCAGCACGTCGAGAGGAACGTCGCCTGCCAGCGTCAGGCGGTACTCGGTCGCCATGGATAGCCCTTCAGTCTCGTCGCAGGATCTGGATTATCGCCCCGCTGCGCGTCACCGCCACCAGTTCCTTCAACCCTGCGATCGGCCAGTCCTGCTCAATTTCCCGAGGACCCCAGCTGTCGTGCCTCGGCGATCGCCGCATCAACCGCCTGGCGGGTGGTGGCGGTGCGCTGAACCAGCATGACAAGCACCTGCTTTACGCCCTCCAGAGCCTGCAGCAGCGGCCCTGGCTGCCCACCCTGCAAAGCCCCGACGACAAGCTGCTGCGCCTCACCGACCCGGGTGATCGTGACGGCCGCCTGATCGCGGATGCCGTCGACCGCACTCTGCACCGGCGTCAGCCCGCTGATCGTCTCCCCCGGACTCGCCTGCTGCGGAACCCCAGCGGCCACCTTCGCGGCATCACCGACAGCACCAGCTAGACCACCCAGTCCGCCCCGGATGGTGGCGATGGCCCCGCGAACTCGCGCCACACCGCCAGCTACCGCGGCGAACCCGGCACCCGCCGCGCGCAGCGCGATCTCCTGCGCCTGCTGATCAGCAGCGGCAGCCAGGGCCTGCGCACGTTCGACCCCGGCGGACAGCGTACGTAGCTCCGTAGTGATCTTCTCGACGTGCGACACGCTGCCGGATCCCTCCACCTGGCCACGAGAGCTCTCAGGAGGGTTGAACCTACCGGCACGACACCGACGTCACCAGACGTCGCAGAGCGGTAGGCGGTCAGTGATTCGCGGCCGAGAAGGGCGTTAGAAGGAGAGCGCGATGAGGCGGCGGGAGATCCGGTCAGCGCGGCGATTCAGCCACACCGCGGTGTCGGACGGGCCAGCCGAGGAACCGGTCGAACAGGCCTGGGACATCGCCCCCGGTGCTCGGGTTGAGCTGATGCAGGTCGTCGATAGCCTCAGCGAGCAGGCCGGCCAGGTAGAGAAAGAGACCGACTTTGTTGTCGCGGTACTCGGCGACCAGTACGAGCCGCGCCCGTCCGCAGGGCCAGGGCTGCCCGCAGCGGCGACACAGCCAGAGCGGACGCAACGGCAGATGCTCCGCCGGCACGGGCCGGCGCTGCTCGGCAGCGCCGTTTCCGTCCGTACTCATCGGCGGCGGCACTTCCGTGTCTGTTGCTCGAACAAGACCCGCCAGACGTGCGTCAACAGCGGTGGGTCGGCCGAGCACGGTCCCACCGCCGGGGCCACCGCTGCGCGGTCTGTCGTCAGTTCGCCGGTTACGGCGTACCGCGACACATACACCGTCATGGCCGTCCCCGGGCCGGTGCCGGCCTCGGTGCGCGGTGGGCTTGCCGGCCTCCCGGCAAGCCCACCGCCGTCGGCCGGCGGCGAGGAGAAGCAGACCGTCGGTCACCCGCCCACGCAGCCCCGCTGGCGGTACGCGGGCGAGGAGCCACCCGTGCGGTCGACGGAGTGCCCAGCGCGAGCACTTGCCGGTGCGTCGGGTCGCGTTCCGACCTGTCGCCGCTCGACACGTCCATCTGGATCTCCCTGCCTTGAGGCTGCCGCTGACCTACCGACGCGCGCCGCTGGAGATCGGCGCGCCGGCACATCCAGGCTGGCTCGGACGGTGCACGGACGGAATGTCTCGTCGGTGCACCGACGGTGCACCTGCCGTCACTTCACGTGCCGCTACCATCACGTCCACCGGTGACTGTCCGTTCCGGAAGGACGTGCGATGGCTACGGTGACGACCTGGACCGGCCAGGACGCGAACGCGCTCCGGAATGCGTTGCGGATGAGCCTGACCGCCTTCGCCGAGCACCTCGGCGCGGCGCGGCGGACCGTGGCCAAGTGGAGCAGCCAGGGTGACAACGTGCTCCCCCGCGCGGACATGCAAGCCGCACTGGACACCGTGCTTGCCCGAGCCACGCCTGAGGTATGGGAACGCTTCGAGGCGCTGCGGACGGCTGGCATTAGCGGTGCAACTGCGGGTGCTGCGGGTGCTGCGCGGTCGGATGCCGGCGCGCACGCGGATACTGGCGATGACGGAGATGGTGACTCGGGCTCGGATGGTGACGTGCGACGGAGAGACCTTCTACGCGGAGCGGCGATCGGCGTCGCCGCCGCACCCAACGTCGCGCTGCTGCTCGACGCGCTCCTCTCGCCCGCGCACTCGGACGGTGCGGCGCTGACTTTTCCGCAGTTCACCCGAGCCGTCGGCGCTGCCAAGGTCGACTATCAGGCCTGCCGGTACGAGCGCGTACTCGACCGGCTCGTGACGCTGCTGCGGTCCCTCGAACCGGTGAAGTCTGGCGCGGATGGCGAGCGGCGGCAACGGGTCGAGGCCCTGGCCGCCGACCTGTACCACGTCGTTGGCAGCGTCCTGCTGAAGGTAGGCGATAGCGGGATGGCCCTGGTAGCGGCCGAACGGAGCACTCGGGCCGCTGCCATGAGCCAGGACCCGGTGGCGATCGCCGCGAGCGCCCGGATCATGACCCATGCGCTCATGGGCAACAGCCACGACGCCCATGCGGTGACCCTCGCCGGGAACGCGGCGGACTCGCTCGACCGGGACACCCGCCTTGCGTCGACCGATGCGGTGGCCGTCTACGGCGCCCTCGTCCTGCGAGGGGCTATCGCCGCCGCCCGCCGAGACGACCGGGACACCGCACACGCGATGCTCGATGAGGCAAGCCGCGCGGCAACCCGCCTCGGCTACGACGGCAACGCTCGGTGGACCGGCTTTGGCGCCACCAACGTCCTGCTGCACCGGGTCAACATCGCGCTGACCCTCGGCGACGCCGGAACAGCCATTGCAATTTCCCGCGAGGTGCCGCTTGAGAAAGTGACGCTGGCTGAGCGCAAAGCGTCCCTGTTCGTTGACGTGGCACGCGCCTACACCCAGTGGGGACGCTACGAGCAGGGCCTCAGCGCGCTGCGCATCGCGTACGAGGTGGCACCTCAGGAGATTCGCTGCCGACCGGCGGTCCAGCGGATCGCCAGCGACCTCGTCATGCTCGCCAACGGCTCCGTCCGCACCGCCGCTGTCGCCTTCGCCCACGACGCCGGGATCCGGTTGTGACCGGCGGTCACCTCCAGATCGTCGTCTGCGGCGCCGGGCCCGCCACCGACGTAGCCAAACTCGTCAGGGCAGCACAGGAGCAATCCTGGACAGCAGCGGTCACGGCCACACCGACCGCGATGGACTTCATCGACCCGCAGCCGCTCGAAAGCCTCACCGGTCATCCGGTCCGGTCGACCTACCAGTCGTCGCCCGGCGCCCGCCGGTCGCTTCCCGCCGCCGACGTCCTGGCCATCGCACCCGCGACCTACAACTCCATCAATAAGATCGCCCTCGGCCTCGCCGACAACTACGCCATGACCTCGGTCGCGGAGCTGATCGGCGGGCAGGTGCCGACCGTCATCGTCCCGTTCGTCAACGCCGCCCTCGCCGCCCGAGCACCGTTCCGGCACGCCGTGGCCAGCCTCCGCGACGAAGGGGTACGCATCCTGCTCGGCCCCGACGACCAGTGGGAACCGCACCCGCCCGGCAACGGCAACGAGCGGCAGAAAGTCTTCCCCTGGGCGGTGGCGTTCGAGACAGCCGCCCAACTCGCCCACGAATCTCGACGGGCCGCTTCCGGCCACGCCTGACCGCAAACCAGTCCGCCACCGTCGTGCCGGGCCGGTGCGTCTCGCCGCTAGCGTTGAAAGCCGTGGATCGGATCGCCATCATCGGCTGCGGTGGCAGCGGCAAATCCACCGTCGCCCGGCAACTCGCGCGGAGCCTCGACGCGCCGCTTACCCACCTCGACGCGCTCTACTACGACGAGCGCTGGATGCCGCTCCCCCAGGGCGAGTTCGTCGCCCAACAGGAGAAACTCGTGACCGGCGACCGATGGATCATTGAGGGCAACTACGCCGGCACGCTGCCCATCCGGCTCGCCGCCGCCGACACCGTGATCTTCCTCGACCTGCCGGCCGTGACATGTCTGTGGGGCATCGTCGAACGCCGGTGGCGCTACCGCGGCGGCCAGCACCGGGCTGACGGCGTCTACGACCGGATTACCTGGAACTTCGTCCGCTACATCCTTGGCTACCGGCGCACTATGCGCCCCCGCATCCGCCACCTGCTCCAGGAACATGGAGTGCAGGTCCGGCTCATCACTCTCACCAGCCGGAGGCACGCCAACCGGTTCATCGACCGAATCAAACGGGAGACAAACCGGTGACCCCGCCTCGGGCGTCCGCGAGGGCCCGACCGCGTCCAACCGAGGCCGAGCAGGTCCAGTGGTCCCCGAGCACCCACCCACCACCGGCGTACGCGAAGAAGGCCCCGACCGGCAGAGTTCTACCAGGTCAGGGCCTTGCTCGTTGGTGCGCCGCCAGGGACTCGAACCCCGAACCCGCGGATTAAGAGTCCGCTGCTCTGCCAGTTGAGCTAGCGGCGCTCGTTGGCAACGGGGGAAACCTTAGCACGCTCCGTCAGCCGGATTCCAATCCGATCCCCCGCTCCACCCTTCGGTTGAGCTTGTCGGACGTAAGCACCCAAACGACCGCTGAGAACGCCGATGGGCACCTGCGGGAGGGCGCTGATGCGGCACGATGTCCGCCAGGTACGCGAGGACAGAGGTGGGGATGGGCAGGTTCACACGGGCCGGGGCGATCGTGGGCGTCCTCGGCCTGGCGGCGTCGCTGGTGCTGGTCGGCTGCGGCGACGACCGGGAGCGGCCGACGTTCGTCGGCGGGGCGACGCCGAGCGCGAGTGCCGCGCCGAGCCAGCCGGCGACGCCGAGCGGGCCGCCGCTGTCCGTGGTGCCGGCCGACGGGGCCAAGAACCGGCCGGTCAGCGCCGAGATCGGCGCCACCCTCCCGGACGGCGCGAAGGTGTCGTCGGTCACCCTCACCCGGGCCGACGGCAGGCCGGTCGAGGGCCGGCTGCGCGCGGACGGCTCGTCCTGGGTGCCGTCGGCGCCACTGAAGTACGCCACCAGCTACACCGCGACCGTCACCGCGACCGCCGCCGACGGCAGCACCAGCGAGGGGCGCAGCACGTTCACGACGATGGCGAAGCCGAAGTCGACGATCGGCTCGGGCCTCTACCTCTTCGACGACAAGGAGTACGGCGTCGCGATGCCGGTGGTCGTCGAGTTCACCCCCGGCATTCCGAAGAAGGACCGGGCGGCGGTGCAGCGGCGCATGTTCGTGCGGACCGACCCGCCGCAGCCGGGCGCCTGGCACTGGGTCGACGGTGGCACGCAGGCGTACTACCGCGCGCCGGAGTACTGGAAGCCCGGCACCACGCTCGACGTCCGCATCGCGCTGGCCGGCATCCCGCTGAGCAACGGCCGGTACGGCAACGTCGACCGGACCGCGACCGCGAAGATCGGGCGCGCGTTCGAGATGAAGGTCGACAACGCCACCAAGCGGATGACCGTCTACGAGAACGGGCAGGTGGTGCGTACCCTGCCGGTGAGTCTCGGCAAGCGGAAGACCCCCTCCTCCAGCGGCACGATGGTGGTCATGGAGAAGAAGGAGTCCACGGTCTTCGACACCCGGGACGACCCGGACCCGGCGAACCGCTACGTCACCGAGATCGACTTCGCGCAGCGGTTGACCTGGGGCGGCGAGTACATCCACGCCGCCCCGTGGTCGGAGCACGTGCAGGGCCGGCAGAACGTCTCGCACGGCTGCGTGAACGTGTCGACCGCGCACGCCCGCTGGCTGTTCGACAAGACGAGGATCGGCGACCCGATCACCGTCACCGGGACCGAGCGGCGGCTGGCCGCCGGCAACGGCTGGACGGCGTGGAGCCTGAGCTGGTCGGAGTTCGTCAAGGGCAGCGCCCTGCCGGTGCCGGCGGGCGGGTCCCCGGCACCGTTCTGACCAGCGCTGGGACTGTCGGCGTACGGACAGCTCTGCCGCTGTGTTCCGGTTCACCTCACGCAACGGGTATCCGCTCCCGTGCGTCGGTGAGAGAGGATGGGCAATCGGCACCACGACTGTGAGGTAACCATGCGAGCTGTCCAGGACCAGCCGAGCCGGCGGGTGCGACGCCGCGCCTTCGCGGCCGGGCTTCTCGCCGCGGCGCTGACGCTCACCGCAGCCTGCACCTCGGGCGGGGACGACAAGACGGGGTGGCGCGACGGCGACGGCCAGGCCCCGCCCCAGCCGAAGGCCGCGGTCACCATCGTCGAGCCGGCCGCCGACGCGAAGGACGTCCCCGCCTCCACCGGCATCGCCTTCACGGCGAAGGACGCCCAGGAGACCACCGTCGAGCTGAAGGACTCCTCGGGTACGGCCGTCGAGGGCACGCTCGCCGCGGACGGCGCGAGCTGGTTGCCGGCCGGCGCGCTGGAGTACGGCGAGACGTACACGGCGACCGTCACCGCCACCGGGGACGACGGCCGCCCCGCGACCGCGAGCAGCACGTTCACCACGATGGCCAAGCCGGACAAGCAGGTCCGGATCAGCAGTTTCCTTGGTGACGGGCAGGTGGTCGGCGTCGGGATGCCGTTGATCGTGAAGTTCGGGCGGGCCATCCCCGAGGACCACCGCGACGACCTGCAGCGCCGGATGATCGTCACGGCCACGCCGGCGCAGGAGGGCATCTGGCACTGGGTCAGCCCGACCGAGGTGCGGTACCGGCCGAAGGAGTTCTGGCAGGCGAACAGCACCGTCTCGTACCGGGTCCAGGCCGGTGGCCTGCCGCTGGGCGACGGCTGGTACGGCCGCAGCGACCTGACCGTCGACGTCAAGATCGGCCCGTCGGTGATCATGACGGTGGACAACAAGACGAAACGGATGACCGTCACGAAGGACGGCCAGGTGGTCAAGACCATCCCGGTCAGCCTCGGCAAGAAGTCCACCCCGTCGTCGAGCGGCACGATGGTGGTCATCGAGAAGCTGCGCAAGACGGTCTTCGACACGTACGAGGAGCTGGGTCCGGAGGACGGCTACCGCACGAAGATCGACTACGCGCAGCGGCTCACCTGGGGCGGGGAGTTCATCCACGCCGCGCCGTGGTCGGAGGGGCAGCAGGGCAGCGTGAACGTCTCCCACGGCTGCGTGAACGTCTCCATGGCCAACGGCGCGTGGCTCTTCGCGAACACCCGCATCGGGGACCCGATCACCGTCAAGGGCACCGAGCGGAAGCTCCAGAACGGCAACGGCTGGACCGACTGGAACATGAGCTGGGAGGAGTACGTCGAGGGCAGCGCCCTGCCGTACGAGCCGGCGGCGGAGGAGAGCCCCGACCCGGACGCCAGCCCGACCGCCTGAGAAACACCGAAGGCCCCCTCCGCGGAGGGGGCCTTCGTCAACGGGTGACTGATGGGAATTGAACCCACGACAACCGGGACCACAACCCGGTGCTCTGCCAACTGAGCTACAGCCACCATGTCGCCGCGCCGGGTCGCCCCGGGCGGTGCGGACCAATAATAGCCCCACCCCGGCCGGGCTCGTCCAGCGGGTTGGCCCGCGCCGGCCCTACAGTTGGGCGGCGATGGCCTTGGCGCTGTCCACGTCCGGGCCGGGCAGCGGCACGAAGATGGTGCGCCGGTAGTACTCCAGCTCCCGGATGCTCTCCCGGATGTCGGCGAGTGCCCGGTGCGCGAGGCCCTTCTGCGGCTGCCCGAAGTACACCCGCGGGTACCAGCGCCGGCACAGCTCCTTGATCGACGAGACGTCGATCATGCGGTAGTGCAGGTGGTTGTCCAGCCGCGGCATGTCCCGGGTGATGAAGCCCCGGTCGGTGGCGATCGAGTTGCCGCACAGCGGCGCGGTACGCGGATCCTTCACGTGGCTGGTGACGTAGTCGAGGACCAGGTCCTCCGCCTCGGCGAGCGTCACCGTGGAGCGCCGGACCTCGTCGGTCAGCCCCGACTTGGCGTGCATCGTCGCCACGATCTCCGGCATGGCTTCCAGGGCCGCGTCGTCGGCGTGGATCACCACGTCGACACCCTCGCCGAGCACGTTGAGATCCGGGTCGGTGACGAGCGCGGCGACCTCGATCAGCTTGTCGCTGCCGAGGTCGAGGCCGGTCATCTCACAGTCGATCCAGACGAGAAGATCTGCCACCGGCACAGCCTACGCGCAGCCCAGCGGCCCGCGTGCCGCGCACCGTACCGGGAGGCGACCGTTAGGGTTTCCCCGTGCCAGCCGAACCCGTCGCACCCGCCGTCATCGAGGACGACAGCAGCGGCCGTACGCTGCGTCGGGTCATCGGTGTGCTGGCGCTCGCGGCGGTGCTGCCCGCGCTCTACCTGCCGAACCTCACCCACAAGTTCTTCGACCTCAAGATCTACATGTCGGCGATGGACTGGTGGCGGGCGGGCAACCCGCTCTACGACTACGCCCAGCCCGACCGGGTGCAGGGCGAGCTCTACTTCACCTACCCGCCCTTCGGTGCCCTGCTGCTGTGGCCGTTCGCCCTGCTGACGGTGGGCACCACGGTGTGGATCTTCTCGATCCTCACCGTGCTCGCGGTGGTGGTCACCACCCGCTGGCTGGTCGACCCGGTGATCGCCCGGCATCACCTGCCCCGGGTGTTCACGCTGACGGTGGCGGTGCTGCTGGTGCTCGGTGTGGAGAGCACCCGGGAGACGGTCACCCTCGGGCAGATCAACATGCTGCTGGTCGTGCTGGTCCTGGCCGACCTGCTGTTCGTCGTACCGCGGAACGGGCGCTGGGCCGGCGTGGGCATCGGGCTGGCGACGGCGCTCAAGCTGTTCCCGGGCATCTTCATCGTCTACCTGCTGGCGTGCCGGCGGTGGCGGGCGGCGGCCGTGGCGAGCGCGGCCGCCGCGCTCGCCACGCTGCTCGCGGCCGCCGTCGCGCCGAGCGACTCCTGGCGCTTCTGGACGCAGGAGTTGTGGGAGACCGGCCGGGTCGGCCGGCTCGACTACGTCGGCAACCAGTCGCTTCTCGGGCTGCTGAGCCGCCTCGCCGTACCGCAGGAGCCGAACCGGCTGCTGTGGCTGGTGCTGGTCGCCGCGGTGGCCGGGTACGGGCTGTGGCGGGCGGCGCGCGCGGCCCGCGCCGGGGACGCGCTCACCGGCCTCACCCTCACCGGTCTGGTCGGCGCGCTGGTCAGCCCGATCACCTGGATCCACCACATCTACTGGGTCGTGCCGGCCGTGGTGGTGCTGGTCGACGCCGCCCTCGACGCGGGTCCGGGCGGCGAGCGCCGTCGGCTGGTGACGCTCGCCGCCGGCACGACCGCGATCATCGGGTACGGGCTGGTGTCCTTCCCGGACTGGGGCACCGCCCAGGTGCCCACCGACTCGATCGGCGAGTTCCTGGTCCGCAACGCGTACGTGTTGCTCGGGCTGTTGTTGCTGGTGACCCTGCCGGTGCGCGCCGGACGGCGTCAACCGGACACTCTTCCCGAGTAGCCCTCTTCACCGCTAATCTGGTCTCAACTACCACAAGCGACGCTTCGGTAGCACCGATCCCCCGGTGAGGACGGCCCTCCGTGTCGGCAGCACGGAGGGCCGTCCACGTCCGCGCCGCCCTCGTCCACTCCACCGGCCCGAGTCACGGCCAGGCTTGGATCGACCTGCGGTCAGTACGACGGATCGACCGGGGCGGCCGGCCGCAACCGGTGGATCGGTGCCTCTCGCCGGACCGAGCGCTCCGGCCGCGCCCGGAACACCGGGGTCGGCGGCGCGGTCCGCGGCGGCACGGTGGGCGGCCAGGCGAGCGACAGGTCCACCTCGGACGGGCGCAGCGGCGTTCCACCGCAGCGCGGCGCGGCGGGCCCACCCGGCGCACCGCCCGGAGGACCGAGCAGGTCGGCCAGGGTCGCCGGACGTCCCGGCGGGCCCGGTGCGGGTCGGCCGGCCGGCACCGGGCCGATCGCGGGGCGCGGCCGGTCGAGCGGAGCACCGACCGACACCAGCTGGCGGGCCGGCGGCACGGCCGGATCCCACTCCGCAGGGCCGCCGAGGCCGCTCAGTGAGGTCACGCCGAGCCGGCCGGCCAGGACGGGAACCTGGTCCGGCTCGACCACGAAGACCACCTCGCGGGGGCGTACCGGCCGCAGCAGCAGGGCCAGCGCCGACGTCACCAGCAGCACCCCACCGGCCAGCAGGCCGGCGGTGACCGGGGCGGCCCAGCCCGACGGCAGCTCGGCGCGCAGGTCCAGGGTCAGGTCCGCACCGAGCGCGACGCCGACGAGCAGCGCCGGAATCCCGGTGACCAACAGCAGCGCCCCGGCGAGCACCCGCACCATCCGCATTGACTTCGTCCCCCTCCGTAGCCGGACACCCGGCCGACCTTACCGAGACGGAGCCGCTGATCAGGGGATATCCACGGCACCGGCCCCCGGAAAGGCGCCGGCCCGCCGGAACACGTCCGACGGGCCGGTCACGGGGGCGGCGTGTCACGCCTTCGGCGCGGCCTCCCGGCGGGTCCGGGCGAAGGCCAGCCCACCGAGCGCCAGCCCGCCGAGGCCGGCGACCAGGCCGGCCACGCCGAGGCCGACGGCCAGCCCGTTGCCCTCTGCCTCGTCGTCATCGTCGGCCTCGCCGCCGGCGACCGGGTTCGCCGGCCCGGCCGACGGGCTGGCGGCGGTCAGCTTGAGCACCGGCGCGGGGCTGTCCGGCTCCTCCCCGCCGGCCGTCGGCTCCTCGATCCAGCGCACGACGTTGCCGTCCGAGTACGTCTGGAGCGACTTGAAGACCATCTGGTCGACCTGCGGCAGCGGCCCCATCGAGACCGGGAACTCCTGGAAGGTGGACGGCTTGATCGCCGCGTCCGGGCCGGCCGTCCAGGTCAGCTTCGACACCACCTCGGTGAGCTGGCTGCCGTGTACCTCCACCGGCTGGTCGAGCTTGCGCTTCTCCACCGCCACCGTCCAGCCCGGGACCGGCATCGTCGAGACCGAGCCGACCGGGGCGTTCTCCGGCAGGAAGACCTCCACCTTGGTGGTGGACGCCGTGTCGCTCTCGTTCGGCACCCGGAACGCGAACCGGCCGTAGCCGCCCTGGGTCGCCTCCTTCGGGTTGACCGTGACGTGCGCCGACGCGGGAGCGGCGAAGCCGAACACGGCGGCGGTGACGGCACCGAGGGCGAGCGTGGCGGCGGCGGTTGCGGTACGCCGGAGACGCATCATGGAGTGAGTACCTTTCCTAACGGACGGGCACGGTGGCGGTCACCGTGGCCTGGTCGATGTCGGACGTACGGACGGTGACGCGCAGTTGCCACTCCCCGGACGCCGGCAGGTTGATCTCGCCGGTGACGTGGTTGTCGGTCAGCGGCAGCAGCGGCACGTCGATGGGCTCGATACCGGCGGCCGGCAACGCGACGGTGGCCCGCCACTCCTGCACCGCCTGTGGCCGGTTCTCCGCCGTGTACGCGTAGAAGTGGACCGTGTTGTTGCCGCGCCGGGCCGGGTCCACCTCGACCTGGACGGATCCCAGCGAACTGGTCAGCGTGGTCGAGAAGTAGCCGGCGCCGATCTCGGCGGTGTCGGCGGCCGCGGTGCGGGCCGGGGTGGTCTGCACCAGGGAGGCGGTCAGGCCGAGGACCACCGCGGTGATCGCCAGCTCGGCCAGGACCGCCCACCGCATCGGCGTGGGCCGGCCGGCCGCGGTGCGCCGGCGCACCAGCGCCCGGGAGTACGCGGCCACGGCGATCACCAGCACGAACAGCCCGACCTTGCCGAGCAGCAGTCGCCCGTACGTGGTGTCGACGAGGGCGCTCGGGGTGGCCACCTCGATCAGCGCCTGCACGATCCCGGCGAGCAGCAGCGCCGACACCGCCAGCGCCGCCCAGCGGGACCAGATCGGCAGGATGGCCTCCAGCTCCCGCTCCTCGGCCCGGCGCAGCAGGAAACCGACGAGCATCACCAGCCCGCCGAGCCAGACCGCCATGCTGCCCAGGTGCACCGCGTCGACCACCACGGAGACGGCGGGAGCGGGCGAGGCGGCCGGGTGCCCGGACAGCGGCCAGGTCAGCAGTGTCGCGCCACCGAGGATGCCCAGGATCACCTGGTCCGGACGGCCGACCGGCCCGGCCAGCAGCGGGCGGAGCAGGAACGCCGCCGCCGCGAGCAGGCCCAGCCGGACCAGGTGGGCGGCCCCGAAGGCGCTGCCGAGCACGGTGCTGAAGCCCTCGCCGGTGACGTCGGCGATACCGCCGCCGTTGGTGTACGGCACCTGGAGCCAGAGCGTCGCCAGCGTGGACAGCACCACCAGGCCCAGACCGGTCCACGCCACCCGGGCGGGCCCGCGGCGGGACAACCGGCGCGGCCAGAGCGCGGCGAGCACCAGCGCCGGGCCGACCAGGAGCAGCAGGCCGACGTACCCGACGTACTTGGCGACCTTGATCCCGTTGGCGACCACCGGGTCGGCGCGGCTGTCGTCACCGCTGTCGACCGGCGGGGTCGACGGGGCGCCGACGGAGTACGTGAACGCTCCCGACACCGGGTGGCTGTCCGCCGAGATCACCCGGTAGCTGACCAGGTAGGTGCCCCGGTCGCCGCCCGGGTCGACGGGGATGGCGACGACGCTGCCGTCGAAGGACGGCTCCCCCCGGTCGGCCCGGGACCCGTCCGGCGCGATCACCCGGATCTTGCCGGGCACCTTGCGCACCGATTCGCTAAACGTCAGGACGACCTCGGCAGGCGCGTCCGGCACCAGCGCCGAGGAGGCCGGGCTGCTGCTCACCAGCACCGCGTGGGCGCTGGCGGGACCGGCCGGGGCGACCAGCAGGGCGACGAGGACGACCAGGAGGCCGGCGGCGGCGGTGAGCCGGGCCAGCCAGCGACGGGGAGCGGCAGTCATGCCGGCCATGCTCGCCCAGAACGCCCCGCGGTGCCCACCCCGCCCGGGACGCCACCGACGCCCGGCCGCGCCCCGCGTACGTCGTCGCAGTCCATGAGCGGATAGTCGGCCGGCAGCCGGGAAAAGTTCCCGACGTGGCGCAGGCCATGGAAGGGCCGAAGGACCCTCCCGGCGGAGTTTACGCGGCGTAACCTGGTCTGTCGTGATCCCCGCCCCGCGCGACACCGCACCCGCCGGCCCGGCCGGCGCCGTGGACGGTCCCGCGCGCGCCACCGAATGGGCGCTCGCCGCCCGCGACGGGGATCCGGTCGCCCAGGCGGCGTTCGTCCGGCTCACCCAGGCCGAGGTGTGGCGCTTCGTCGCGGCGCTCGTCGACCCGGACAGCGCGGACGACCTGACCCAGGACACCTACCTGCGGGCGTTCCGGGCCCTGCCCGGCTTCGAGGGCCGCTCCTCGGCCCGGACCTGGCTGCTCGGCATCGCCCGCCGGGCCTGCGCCGACCACCTGCGCACGGTGGTGCGGCGCCGCCGCCTCGACGCCCGGCTCGCCGCCGACGCGTGGACCGGCCGGCCGCACCCCGACCCCGCCGGCC
>JAEYGD010000068.1 GCA_023402505.1 Actinomycetes bacterium | reverse complement strand
GAGCAGGGTGACTCCGATGGTGCCGGCGAGTTCGGCGGCGAGGGCGCGGGTGAATCCGACCACGCCGAACTTCGCCGCGCAGTAGGCGGTCGCGTCACTGACCGCCTTCACCCCGAGGGTGGACGCCACGGTCACCACCGTGCCGTGCGTGGCCTCCAGGGCGGGCAGCGCGGCCCGCACCACCGCCGCCGTGCCGAGCAGGTTGATCGCCACGATCCGGTCCCAGGTCTCGCCCGGCACGTCGGCCAACCGGCCCGGCACGTCCATCCCGGCGGCGGTGACCAGGCCGGTCAGGCTCCCGGCCCGCTCGATCACCTGCCGGGTGGCGGCCTCGGCGGCCCGGGTGTCGGCCAGGTCGCACTCCACCCACTCGACCCCGTCCGCCGGCGGCCGCCGGTCCAGCACGTACGGCCGTCCGCCGGCCTTCGCCACCGCGGTCACCACGGCCGCGCCCAGCCCGCTCGACCCGCCGGTGACCAGGACCGCCGCACCATCCAAATCCCTGCTCATGCCCCCGCCTCCCTGCGGTCGGCGGCGCCATGAGGCTCCACGGCGCTGATCCTGATGATTCGCTCGCTGCGCTCGCTCATGCTGCTCCCTTGACAAGGTGGTCGCCGCGCTGCCGCGCGGCGGTGATGGTCGCCGTGGTGGACCGACCGGCCAGGTACGGCACCGTGACGACCCGGCCGCCCCAACTGCCCACCAGCTCGGCCTCGGGCAGTTCCGGCGCGCCGTCGCCGGCGTAGTCACCGCCCTTCACCCAGACGTCCGGGCGCAGGCGGGACAGCACGGCGTGCGGTGTCGGCTCGTCGAAGACCACCACAGCGTCCACGCAGTCCAGCGCCGACAGCAGCGCCGCCCGATCGGCCTCGGTGTTCAGCGGCCGGTCCGGGCCCTTCAGGCCCCGGACGCTGCGGTCGGAGTTAAGGCAGACGACCAGCACGTCGCCGAGCCGGCGGGCGGCCTGCAACGTCGCCACGTGCCCGGCGTGCAGGAGGTCGAAGCAGCCGCCGGTCGCGACGACCGTGCCGCCGTCGGCGCGTACCCTCGCGACCAGTTCCTCGGCCGGGCCCGGCGTGGCCCGGTCGATGCGGTCGCCCGGTCCGCGGTGCAGGCCGGCCGCGCCTCCCGCGGCCACGTACGCCGATGCCGCGGCGACGGCCTCGCCGACCGCCTCGGAGACCAGCGCCCCACCGGCGAGCGCGGTGGCCGCGGCGGCGGCGAACCGGTCGCCGGCCCCGCAGGTGTCCGTGCCGGAGTCCACGGGCGACGGCGGCGGCACGACCAGGGGGGTACTGCCCGAGTGGCAGAGCACCGCCCCGTCCGCGCCGGTCGTCACGGCCACCGCGCCGACCCGCCACCGCCGGCGCAGTTCGTGACCGGCGCGGGTGGCGGTGGACAGCGGCGATCCGGTGCCGGCGTCGCCGGTGAGCTGGCGCAGCTCCGCCAGGTTCGGCGTGACCAGCCGGGCACCGGGTACCGCGGCCGGCCCCTTCGGATGGGGATCCCACACGACCGGCGCGGAGGTCGCGGCCAGGGCGGCCCGCAACGTGGGCTGTCGCAGCAGCCCGCGCCCGTAGTCGCTGGCGAGGACGGCGCCGGCGGTGGCGATCACCTCGACGGCCGCCTCCGGCGGTTCGGCCGGCACCTGCGGCTCGCCGCCCCGGTCCAGCCGGAGCAGCGTCTGGCCGCCCGCCCGCAGCCGGATCTTCTCCGCGGTGGTGCCGGGGCTGCGCAGCGGGTACACGCGTACCCCGGCGGCCGTGAGCAGCTCGGCCAGGCGCGCCCCGGCCGGGTCGTCGGCGAGGGCGGTCACCAGGGCCACCTCGGTGCCCTGGGCGGCGGCGAGCAGCGCGGCCAGGCCGGCTCCGCCGGGCCGGTCGGTGGCCGAGGTCTCGTCGAGCACCGGCACGGGGGCGTCCGGGCAGACCCGGCTGACCGTGCCGGCGACGTCGCGGTCCAGCAGGATGTCACCGACCACCAACAGCGGCCCGCTCACGGTTCCCCACCGTCCGTCCGGCCCGGACCGTGCCGGTTGGACCCGTGCCCGTTGGGCCCATGGCCGTTGGGTCCGTGGCCGTTGGACGCGTGCCCGTTGTGGGCGCCGGCGAGGGCCGGGGTGTCGACGAACCGCCCGGTACGCGGCGCGGGCACCCGCGGCAGGTCCCGCACCAGCGGCAGCGCCTGGTCGACGTATTCGCAGAGGATGTGGGTGGAGACGAGGTGGAGTTCTTGGACGACTTGGGGGTCGGGGGAGGGGATGGCGAGGGTGTCGTGGCAGAGGGTGGCGAGGGGGTTGGGGGTGGGTCCGGTGAAGGCCCAGGTGTGGAGGCCGGTGTCGTGTGCGGCGTGGGTGGCGTGGATGAGGTTGGGGCTGGTGCCGCTGGTGGTGAGGAGGAGGAGGATGTCGCCGGGTCGGCCGTGGGCGCGGACTTGGCGGGCGAAGGTGTGGTCGTAGCCGTAGTCGTTGGCGATGGCGGTGAGGGCGCTGGTTTCGGCGTGTAGGGCGATGGCGGACAGGGGTTGGCGGTCGTCGCGGAGTTTGCCGACGAGTTCGGCGGTGAGGTGTTGGGCTTCGGCGGCGCTGCCGCCGTTACCGGCCACCAGCAACCGCCCGCCGCGGCCCAGGGTCCAGGCCAGCTCGGTGCCCCAACCGGAGAGCCGCTCGGCCACCTGCCGGTACGGCAGCAGCGCGGCGGCCAGGTTCGCCAGGTGGCTGTCGAGCGTGGAGAGTGCCGGCGTCATCAGGCCACCGCCGGGGTGGGACGGCCGACGGCGGTCGCCGCCGCGTACACGGCGCCGAGCTGCTCGGCGCAGCGCTTCCAGGAATAGCGGCTCCGGATCCGGTCCAGCGCGGCGGTGGCGTACGCGAACCGCCGCACCCGGTCGGCGAGCAGCCGCCGGATCACCGTCCCCAGCGTCCGTGGGTCCCGTGGTGGCACCAGGTCACCGGTCAGGCCGTGGACGACCGTGTCCGAGATGCCGCCGACGTCGGTGCCCACCACCGGCACGCCGCACGCCATGCCCTCCAGCGGGGTCAGCCCGAACGGCTCGTACCAGGGTGCCGCCACCAGGATGTCCGCGGACCGGTACCAGCGGCCCATCTCCTCGCGGGGCACCGCGCCGACCAGCTTCACCCGGTCGGCCACCCCGCAGGACTCGGCGACGGAGGCCAGCCGGCGGGCGAACGCGTCGCCCGGGAGCTGCGCGGCGGGTGGCCCGCCGACGACGACGCACTCCGCCTCCGGAACCGCGGGCATGGCGCGGACCACGTCCAGGAAGCCCTTCCGCTCGACCATCCGCCCGACCGTGATGAGCCGGGGGCGGGCGGCGTGGCGCGGTGCGACCGGCCCGTCCGGGCGGAACATCTGCTGGTTGACACCGGAGGGGACCAGCGCCATCCGCGATCGGGGCACACCGAGGCGGACCAGTTCGCCGATCTCGTCCTGGCACTGCACGATGACCCGGTCGACGGCCCGGCCGAGCGCGCGTTCGTAGCCGATCCGGCCCGGTGGGCTGGTGTCGCGGGCGCCCTGGTGCCGCTTCTTGACCACACCGAGCGCGTGGTACGTCAGCACGACCGGCACCCCGGTGCGGCGTCCCGCGTGCAGGGTGGCCAGTCCGCTCATCCAGAAGTGCGCGTGTGCCACGTCCGGCGTCCAGCCGCCGTCGCGCCACTGCTCGGCGAGCCACCGCCCGAACTCGCCCATGTGCGGGAGCAGGTCGTCCTTCGGCACCCGCAGCGCCGGGCCGGCCGGCACGTGCCACACCTGGTAGCCGTCTGGTGTGGGGACGGTGTCGGGCAGTGTCGTGGAGTCCCGGCGCGTGTAGACGCGCACGTCGTGCCCCTCGTCCACCAGCGCGGCGGCCAGTTCCGCCACGTGGGTGTTCTGCCCGCCGGCGTCCTCCTCGCCGAGGACGGCGAGCGGGCTGGCGTGCTCCGAGATCATCGCGATGCGCATGTTTCCTCCTCCATCAGCCGGTCCCAGTCGGCGAGGAACCGGTCGAGCCCGAACCGTTCCTTCGCCACCTCGCGACCCCGTGCCCCGAGGCGGGACGCCGCGTCACGGTCTGTCATGAGCCATCGGGCCGCCTCCACCAGGGTGTCCACCCGGGTGGAGAGCACTCCGGCGTCGGCCGGCACCGCGTCCACCGCCTCGGTGGTGGCCAGCGCGATCACCGGCATGCCCATCGCCATGGCCTCGATCAGGCTCAGCCCGAGCGAGGTCCACCGGCACAGGTGCAGGTAGGCCAGCCGCCGGGCCACCTCGGTGTGCATCCGGGCCTGTGGCAGGTCGTCGTACCCGGTCACCGGGAGGCCGGGATGGCCGGCCCGGGCCAGCGCGTCGGGCAGGCCGGCGACCCCCATGCCGAACACGTCCAGCGGAGCGACCCGCGCGAAGCGGGGCATCAGGTCGGTGCCGGTGACCCGCCAGCGGCGTACCGGTTCGTTCGTCACCACGGCGAGCCGGTCGACGTCACCGCTCCACTCGACCCGGGGCGGCACGATGCCGTGCTCGATCACAGCGGTGCGGGTGGCACCGGTGTCCCAGAACAGCTCGTTGAAGTGGGTGACGTGGGCGATGAGGAGGTCGTCTCGGTCGGCCATGGGGTGGCGGCTGTTGGGGATGTTGCCGTCTTTGGGGGTGTTGTGTTCGACGTAGATGGTGGGTAGGTCGCGGCCGGGGCGGCGGCCG
>JAEYGD010000280.1 GCA_023402505.1 Actinomycetes bacterium | reverse complement strand
GCGGCGATCATCTCGCCCCGGTCGACCATGCAGTTGTTGCGCGACATCGGGACGGAGCGGGCCTGCTCCACCATGGCGATCAGTTCGTCGATGCGATCGAGCGGGTCCACCGGTACCTCACTCCTGTCGTTCGTCGGCCGACCTCAATGATGCGGGCTGAACCCGGATTCGGCGCACCCACACATGATGCGGTGCGCCGTCCACGTCCACACCATGACCCCACCCCGGCGCGTCGCCCCGGCCCCTGCTCGCTGATCTTGCACTTTCCGCCCCGACAAAGCGCGCGATCAGGACAAAGGGAGGGCACAAAGTGCAAGATCGCGAGAGCGGGAGGAGCGGTGGTCAGGGGCGGGCCGGGGGGTGCAGGCGCGTCGTCAGGGCTTCGCGGACGACGTCGGGGACGTGCGCGGAGATGTCTCCGCCCCACTTCGCGACGTCCTTGACCAGGCTGGAGGAGAGGAACGAGTAGAGCGGGTTGGTCGGCATGAAGAGCGTCTCGACACCGGCCAGGCCGATGTTCATCTGGGCCATCTGCAACTCGTAGTCGAAGTCGCTGACCGCCCGCAGTCCCTTGATCAGGACGCTCGCCCGCTGGGCGCGGCAGAAGTCCACCAGCAGGCCCTGGAAGGACTCCACCCGCACGTTGTCGTACGACTTGGTCACCTCGCGGAGCATGTCGATGCGCTCCTCGACGGTGAACAGGCCGGTCTTCGACTGGTTGATCAGCACGCCGACGATCACCTCGTCGAACAGTCGGCTGGCCCGGCCGACGATGTCGAGGTGACCGTTGGTGACCGGGTCGAACGAGCCGGGACACACCGCACGTCTCATGATCGGCGACCGTACCAAAGGGTGGTCTCGCCGTAGCGGCGACTGCGCTCGCCGGTGACGCCCTGCACCCACCCGACCGGGCCGGTACGGCTGGATCGCTCCACCACGACGAGGGCGTCCGGCGCCAGCCAGCCGGTGCGGGCGAGCGCGTCCAGCATCGCCGACACCTCCCCGTCGGGAACGGTGTAGGGCGGGTCGGCGAAGACCACGTCGTACGGGTCGCCGTCCGGGCCGGCCGCCAGCACCGTGGCGACCTTCCCGGTGACCAGCCGGGCGGCCGGACCGGCCCGCAGGGCGGCGATGTTCTCCCGGATCACCCGGGCGGCCCGCGGGTCGGACTCGACCAGCAGCACGTGCTCCGCACCGCGCGACAACGCCTCCAGGCCCACCGCCCCGGAGCCGGCGTAGAGGTCGGCGAAGCGGGCCCCTTCGAGGTCGACCTCGGCCTGGATCGCGCTGAACAGCGCCTCCCGGACGCGGTCGGAGGTCGGCCGGGTGCCGGCGCCGGCGGGGGCGGCGATCCGGCGCCCGCCCAGCGTGCCGGCCACGATCCGCGTCACCGCCTGCTCCCGGTCATGGTGCTGACGCTACGTCACGCGGCGGCCGGCGGCAGCGCCCGGACCGGCAATCCGGCCGCCTCCTCCGGCCGGACGACGACCTCCTCGGCCGACCGCACGGTCGCGGCACCCTTCCATACCGGACGGTTATCGATCCGTGACCGATCGTCCATCAATGATCACGAATGCACAACATCATGGGGTCACCCTCATCCGCATCCCCACGATTCATGACCGATCAGTACAGTCACCCCCTGCGTCCGCCGCAACGGGCGCACACCCCTGCGTCGGGCGAGCGTCGACGAGCCGGCCGACCCTTCGGTCGCCGCTGCCTCCCGCCCGCCCGGCATCTCGTCCGACCCCGTCACCAGGAGCAGACGTGAACCGTCTCCACCCCCAGCTCCGGCGCGCCACGGCCGTCGCCGCCGGAGCACTGCTCGGCCTCACCGCGGCCGTCGCGGCGGCCGTGCCAGCCAGCGCGCACCACACCACCATCACCGCCACCGTCGACTGCGACCGGCTGAGCGGTGAACGGGTGATCACCTGGACCGTGGAGAACAGCGAACGCGACAAGGCCGCGACGCTGAAGACCGTCACCCCCGAGCCGCCCACGCCGGTGAACCTGGTGACCGACATCGACAAGCCACTCGAGGGCGCCGTCATCCCCAAGGGCGACTCGGTGCAGGCCGTGCAGCGGGTGCCCGGAGACACCGCCGCCGCGAAGCTGACGGTCTTCGCGCTGTGGAAGAAGAACGGCCAGGACCGCACCAACGAGGGAAGCATCAACCTGGCCACCGACAAGCCCTGCACCCCTGCGCCGAAGTGCGTGGACGCCAGCAAGGCCAAGTACAGCCACACCTTCGACGGCCCGAAGGGCACCGCGACCGTCAAGCTCGACGGTGACCTGCCGCTGTGCGGCGACACCAAGCAGTGGTTCACGCTGGTGTCGTACTTCGCGCCGCGGCCTCAGTTCGCCACCCCGCAGTACGTCTACGGCACGCCGGACAGCGACTGGATCGGCGGCACCCAGACCGAGATCGACCTCAAGGTCGACATCCCCGACTGCCACACGCAGGTGGACCTGATCTGGGGCGGCACCGACGAGATCATCGACCCGCTGGTCGAGGACGGCAAGCGGTACGGCGACAGGAAGCTCGGCTCCAAGGGCGCCCCCGGCAACCGGTCCACCGGCCCACAGGGCTGGTACAACGGCGGTGACAAGAGCTGCACCACCCCGGCGGCGACCTTCGCGTCCAACTGCGACGGCACCGTCACCGTGTCGCTGAGCAACGACGGCAAGATCTCGAAGTACCCGGTCGAGTTCGAGGTCCGGGGCGAGAACGGCTGGTCCAAGAAGGTCACCGTCGAGCCGGGCAAGGCCGACAACGGCACCGTGGTGCCGGCCGGGAATGCCGGCAAGGTCGAGGTACTCGTCGACGGCAAGGTGATCGAGGACGGCAGCTACTCGTGGCAGCGCCCCGAGGACTGCCCGCTGCCCACCATCACCACCAAGGCCGACTGCGACACCTTCACGCTGACCGCCACCAACCCGGAGGGTGGCCTGCCGGTCAAGGTGGTGTTCACCTACGCCAAGGAGACCGAGACCCGGACCGTGCAGCCGGGCGACTCCGAGACCGTCACCTTCAAGGCCGGCAAGGCGGAGACCGCGCTGGTGGCGCTCCCCGAGCTGAAGATGGAGATGGAGGCCGTCTACGCCCCCGAGGACGACTGCGGTGGCGGTGGCGGCGGCGAGGAGCCGGGCCTGCCGGTGACCGGTGCCGCAGCCGGCGGCATCGCCGCGGGCGCGGTTGCCCTGCTCGCCCTGGGCGCGGTGCTCTTCGTCGTCACCCGGCGCCGGCGGGTGCGTTTCACCGCGTGAGCTGAGCCGGATTGAACGCTGAGGGCGCGTCGACCCATCCAGGTCGGCGCGCCCTCACCATGTCCCACCGCCGCCACCCGACCAGCCGGCCACGACGAGGGTGTGGCCCGCGACCGGCGTACGGATCGACCAGCCGGGAGCCGGTCGTGACCGAAGAAGGTCGCGGGTCAGCCCTTCTCCAGGTACTCGGCGCGGTCGGCGTCGACCAGCGCCGCCACCGAGGCGGCCAGCGCCGGATGCCGGGCCAGCTCCGGATCCTCCTCGACCAGCTCGATCGCCTCGGCGCGGGCGTCGCGGATCAGATCCGCGTCCCGCAGCAGCGACAGCAGCCGCAGGTGCGAGCGGCGACCGGACTGCGTCGCCCCGAGCACGTCGCCCTCGCGGCGCTGCTCCAGGTCGAGCTCGGCCAGCTTGAAACCGTCCGTCGTGGACGCCACCGCGTCCAGCCGTTCCCGGGCCGGGGTGCCCTCGGTCGCCTCGGTCACCAGCAGGCACAGCCCCGGCGCGGCGCCCCGGCCCACCCGGCCACGCAACTGGTGCAACTGGGAGACACCGAACCGGTCGGCGTCGAGCACGATCATCACGGTCGCGTTGGGCACGTCCACACCGACCTCGACCACGGTGGTCGCCACCAGCACGTCGAGGTCACCGGCGGCGAAGGAACGCATCACCGCGTCCTTCTCGTCGGCGGGCAACCGGCCGTGCAGGACGCCGATCCGTAACCCGTGCAGGGGACCCTCGGCGAGCAGCGGCGCGACCTCGGTCACCGCCAGCGGCGGTCGCCGCCCGGTGTCGTCCTCGCGCGGCTCGGCCTCCTCGTCCGCCTGCGCCCCGTCCCCGATCCGCGGGCAGACCACGTACGCCTGGTGGCCGGCCGCCACCTCCTCGCGCAGCCGGCGCCAGGCCCGGTCCAGGAAGGCCGGCTTCTCGGCGGCCGGCACCACGTGCGAGGCGATCGGCGAACGCCCCCGCGGCAGCTGCGACAGGGTGCTGACCTCAAGGTCGCCGTAGACGGTCATGGCCACCGTGCGCGGGATCGGCGTGGCCGTCATGACCAGCACGTGCGGCGGCTGCTCGGCCTTGGCCCGCAACGCGTCCCGCTGCTCGACGCCGAACCGGTGCTGCTCGTCGACCACCACCAGGCCCAGATCGGCGAAGTCGACGCCCTCGTAGAGCAGGGCGTGGGTGCCGAGCACGATGCCGGCCCGCCCCTCGGCCACCTCGGCGAGCGCCCGCCGCCGGGCCGCCGCGCCAAGCGAGCCGGTGACCAGTTCGACCCGGGTGGCGTGCTCGGCGGCGTCCAACTCGCCGGCCCGCCCGAGCGGCCCGAGCAGGTCCCGGATGCCCCGGTGGTGCTGCGCGGCGAGCACCTCGGTCGGAGCGAGCAGCGCCGCCTGCCCACCGGCGTCCACCACCTGGAGCATGGCCCTCAACGCGACCACCGTCTTGCCGGACCCCACCTCGCCCTGCAGCAGCCGGTGCATCGGATGGGCGGTGGCCAGGTCCGCGGCGATCTCCTGCCCGACGTCCCGCTGGCCGGGGGTCAGCTCGTACGGCAGGCGGGCGTCGAACGCGTCCAGCAGGCCACCGGCGACGGCGGGCCGGGGCCGGGCCGGACGGGCGGCGGCCTGGTGCTTGCGCTGCACCAGGGTGAGCTGCACGGCGAACGCCTCGTCCCACTTCAGCCGGCGGCGGGCCCGGTAGAGGGCCTCCTTGCTGGACGGGCGGTGGATCTCCCGCAGCGCGTTGCCGAGCCCCACCAGGTTGCGGCTGGCCCGCACCGCCGCCGGCAGCGGATCGCCCGGCGGGGCCACCGTGTCCAGCACGACGCGTACGCACCGGGCGATCACCCACGTCGGCACCGCCGCGGCGGCCGGGTAGACCGGGATCAGCGCCCCGGCGAACTCCTCGACCTCCTCGCTGGCCGCCGCCTCGCCCTCGCCGCCGGAGCCGAGCAGCACGTACTCCGGGCCGTTGAGCTGGCGCTTGCCCCGGAACTCGGTGACCTTGCCGGCGAACAGGCCCCACCGGCCGGGGCGCAGGTCCCGCTCACGCCACACCTGGTTACCGAAGAACGTCAGGGTCAGCGTGCCACCGGAACTGTCGCCGACCGTCACCTCCAGCAGGTTGCCCCGACGCTGGCGCATCGGGCGGACCGCGGTGCGCTGCACCTGCGCCAGCACGGTGACCTGCTCCCCGACGTCGAGCGACCGGATGTCGGTGTGCTCGCCGCGCTCGTCGTACCGGCGGGGGACGTGGTAGAGCAGGTCACCCGCGGTGTGCAGGTCGAGGTGGGTGGCAAGGGCCTTCGCCGTCTTCTCCCCCACCAGCTTCTTCAGCGGGGTGTCGACCGTCGCCTGCTCGGTCGTCATTCGACCCCCACCAGGAGCGGGTAGTGCGGCTGGCCACCCGGGTACGCGTTCACCTCGACGAACGGCCAGGCCCGGGTCACGTGCTCGCGGACCGCCTCGGTCAGGCCGGGCGGGGCGTCCACCCCGGACAGCAGGGTGACCAGTTCCCCGCCGCCGCCCAGCATCCGGTCGACCACGGCGGTGCACGTGTCGAGCAGTTCCGCCCCGATGAGGTGCACCTCGCCATCGACCAGGGCGAGCACGTCCCCGGGCCGGCAGGGGCCGGCGACGGTGAGCGCCTCACGGCTCGCGTGGCAGACCTCCGCGTACCGGCAGGCGCCGGCCGCCTCGGCCATCGCGATCACGTCGTCCTCGAAGCGCCGGCCCGGGT
>JAEYGD010000049.1 GCA_023402505.1 Actinomycetes bacterium | reverse complement strand
TGGCCGCCGCGGCGGCGACCACGCGGCTGCCGATCGCCCGGGCCACCTGCGAGTGGCTGGCGGCGTACTGCCCGCCGCTGCCGGCGCCGTGGCCCACCGAGGCACGCGCCGCCCTGGTCACCCTGCTCGGGGCCGGTGCGGGCCTGGTGCCGGCCTGGGAGACCTGCGACCGGTACGGGCTGGTCGACGGGTGGCTGCCCGAGTGGACCCGGATGCGGAGCCTGCCGCAGCACAACCCGGTGCACCGGTTCACCCTCGACCGGCACCTGGTGCAGACGGCGTACGAGGCCAGCCGGCACACCCGCGACGTCGACCGGCCGGACCTGCTGCTGCTCGCCGCCCTGCTGCACGACGCCGGCAAGGGACTGCCCGGGGACCACAGTGTGGTCGGGGCGCCGGTCGCGGAGGCGGTGGCCGCGCGGATCGGCCTGCCGGAGCCGGAGGTGGCGCTGATCGGCACGCTGGTCCGGCTGCACCTGCTCCTGCCCGACGTGGCCACCCGGCGCGACCTGGCCGACCCCCGGACCATCGCCGGCGTGGCCGCCAGGGTCGGTGACACGACCACCCTCGACCTGCTGCACGCGCTGGTCCGCGCCGACGCGGCGGCCACCGGGCCGGCCGCCTGGTCGGACTGGAAGGGGCGGCTGGTCGCCGAACTCGTCGCCCGGGTCCGCACCACGCTGGACACCGGCGTGCTGCCCGAGCCGCCCGCCCCGGACCCGGCCCTGGTGGCCGGCCCGCTGCCGGTCGTACACCTGACCGGGGACCGGGTGGCGGTGGCCGCGGCGGACCGGCGGGGCCTGCTCGCGACGGTGGCCGGCTGCCTGGCCCTGCACCGGCTCGACGTGATCGCCGCGGACGCCTCCAGCGTCGACGGGCGGGCGCTGGTGGAGTTCCGGGTCCAACCCCGGTACGGGCTGGCGCCCGACCCGGTCGCGCTCGGCGCCGACCTCCGGAGGGCGCTGGCCGGCGACGTGTCGGTGACCCAGCGGTTGCGGGGGCGTGCCCTGGCCGCGCGCGGCGAGGGGGCCGCGCCCCGGGTCGTGTGGCACCGCGAGGCGGCCACCGACGCGGTGGTCCTGGAGTTGCGCGCGGCGGACGCCGCCGGCCTGCTCTACCGGGTGGCCGGCGCGCTGGACGAGGCCGGCGCCCACGTCCGGGCGGCCCGGATCTCCACCCTCGGCGCGGACGTGGTGGACGCCTTCTACCTGGTCGGAAGCTGGCCCGCGGATCCGGTCCGCGCCCGCCTGGAGGCCGCCGTGCTCGCCGCGGTGTGAGGGCCACCTTTGCGGCACGTTCGGGGAAAGTGCTGCCTTCCGCGGCGTGGAGCCGGCACTTTCCCCGAAAGTGCTCGCCGCCGTCGGGGTTGGGAGGGTGGGCCGGCGGGCTGGAGCGGGGGTGCGCTGGGCCCGATACGCTTAGCGGTGGCCGGAGAGTTCGTTCGGCCGTGCCTGTGCTCGCCGGAACACTGACAAACGGGATGTTCGCGTGTTTGACACCTTGAGTGACCGCCTGTCCGGGATCTTCACCAAGCTCCGCGGCAAGGGTCGGCTCACCGACGCCGACATCGACGCCACCGCGCGCGAGATCCGCCTCGCGCTGCTGGAGGCGGACGTCGCGCTGCCGGTGGTCAAGGGCTTCATCGCGAACGTCAAGGAGCGGGCGCGCGGCGCCGAGGTCTCCCAGGCCCTCAACCCGGCCCAGCAGATCATCAAGATCGTCAACGAGGAGCTGATCAACGTCCTCGGTGGCGAGGGGCGGCGGCTCCAGTTCGCCAAGCAGCCACCGACCGTGATCATGCTCGCCGGCCTCCAGGGCTCCGGCAAGACCACCCTCGCCGGCAAGCTGGCCCGCTGGCTCAAGGCCCAGGGCCACCAGCCGCTGCTGGTCGCCGCCGACCTCCAGCGCCCCAACGCCGTCGGGCAGCTGCAGGTGCTCGGTGGCCGCGCCGGCGTCGAGGTGTACGCCCCGGAGCCCGGCAACGGCGTCGGCGACCCGGTGCAGGTGGCGCGCGCCTCGATCGAGCACGCGCGCCGGGCCGCCCGCGACATCGTCATCGTCGACCCCGCCGGCCGGCTCGGTGTCGACGCCGAGATGATGCAGCAGGCCGCCGACATCCGCGACGCCGTCCAGCCCGACGAGGTCGTCTTCGTCATCGACGCGATGGTCGGCCAGGACGCGGTCCGCACCGCCGAGGCGTTCCGCGACGGCGTGGGCATCACCGGCGTGGTCCTCTCCAAGCTCGACGGCGACGCCCGCGGCGGTGCCGCGCTGTCGGTCCGGGAGGTCACCGGGCAGCCGATCCTGTTCGCCTCCACCGGCGAGAAGCTGGAGGACTTCGACGTCTTCCACCCCGACCGGATGGCCAGCCGGATCCTCGGCATGGGCGACGTCCTCACTCTGATCGAGCAGGCCGAGCAGGCCTTCGACTCCGATCAGAAGGAGAAGATGACCGCCAAGCTGATGGGCGGCGAGCAGTTCACCCTGGAGGACTTCCTCGACCAGCTCATCGCCGTGCGACGGATGGGCCCGATCGCCAACGTGCTGGCCATGATGCCCGGGATGGGGCAGATGAAGGACCAGCTCGCCGAGCTGGACGACAAGCACTTCGACCGGGTCACCGCGATCATCCGGTCGATGACGCCGGCCGAACGCACCAACCCGAAGATCATCAACGGGTCGCGGCGGGCCCGCATCGCCAACGGTTCCGGCGTCACCGTGATGGACGTCAACCAACTGCTCAACCGCTTCGCCGACGCGCAGAAGATGATGAAGCAGATGGGCGGCATGATGGGCCTGCCGGGCGGTGGCCGCCGCAAGGCGACCAAGTCGCCGAAGAACAAGCGCAAGGGCACGAAGGGCGGCGGCCGGCCGCGTACCGGCGCGGGGATGCCGGCCGGTTTCCCCGGCGGGATGCCGCAACTGCCCGCCGGCATGGACCCGAACGACCTGGGCGGCCAGGGCCTGCCGCCGGGCTTCAAGCTCCCGAAGATCGACTTCAACAAGCTCGGCAAGGAGGGCAAGGGCCCCCGCTGAGCGCCCCGCCAACGCACGTGTGACGGCGGGTCGAGGTCCCGGAGTGCTCCGGCACCCCGATCCGCCACGGGTGGTGGCAGGGCGCGTGCACGCGTCGCCACCCGATCGGGTAGGAACGAGCGCATGGCTCTGCACGTACGCGGTGTGCTCCTGCCCGACGACGAGGTCCGGGACCTGTGGCTGGTCGGCGACCGAGTGACGTTCGACCCGGTGCCCGGCGCGGAGACGATCGCCGACGGCGGCTGGGTGCTGCCCGGCCTGACCGACGCGCACTGCCACCTCGGCATCGCCCGCGGTGGCGCCCCGATCGACTCGCTCGACCAGGCCCGCGAGCTGGCCCGCACCGACCGGGACGCCGGGGTGCTGGCGATCCGCGACGCGGGCTCCCCGTACCCGTACCCGGAGCTCGACGACGACCCGGACCTGCCGCGGCTGGCGCGGGCCGGCCGACACATCGCCCCGCCGAAGCGGTACCTGCGCGACATCGGGGTGGAGGTCGGGGCGGCGGAGGTCGCCGGGGCGGTCGCCGAGCAGGCCCGGGCCGGCAACGGCTGGGTCAAGCTGGTCGGCGACTGGATCGACCGGGGCGTCGGCGACCTCGCACCGGCCTGGGACGCGGACACGATGACCGCGGCGGTCGAGGCCGCGCACGCCGCCGGGGTACGCGCCGCGGTGCACACCTTCTCCGAGGCGGCCGTCGAGATCATGGTGCGGGCCGGGGTGGACTCGGTGGAGCACGGCACCGGCCTCAGCCTGGACCTGGTCGACCTGATGGCCCGGCAGGGCACGGCGCTCGTGCCCACGATGATCAACATTCAGACGTTCGGCGGGATCGCCGACCAGGCCCGGGCGAAGTTCCCCGGGTACGCCGACCACATGCTCGCCCTGCGCGACCGGTTCCCGGACGTGGTGCGGGCCGCGTACGAGGCCGGGGTGCCGATCTACGTCGGCACGGACGCGGGCGGCGGCATCGACCACGGCCTCGCCGCCGAGGAGATGCTGCTGCTGCACGAGCGCGCCGGCATGTCCACGCTGGACGTCCTGGCCGCCGCCTCCTGGCGGGCCCGCGAGTGGCTCGGGTTCCCGGGTCTGGTCGAGGGCGGCCTGGCCGACCTGGTGGTGTACCCCGAGGACCCGCGCCGCGACCTGCGTGTCGTCCGCAGTCCGGCCCGGATCGTCCTGCGCGGGCGCGTCGTCCGCTGACCCGCCGGAGCGTCGTCGGCTGGCTCGCGGTCGTGTCGTCCGCTGGCCCGCGGGCGCGTCTCGTCCGCTGGCCCGTGGGTGCGTCGTCGGCTGGCTCGCGGGCGTGGCCGGGTCAGGACGGCGACCCGGCGGTGGCGGCGAAGAGGCGCACCGCCAGGCGGGTCAGCGCCTCGGCCGTCTCGTCGACCGGCGCCCGGGGCAGCACGATGTGGCTGACCACCAGCCGCACGACCGAGTCGGCGGCGAACGCCAGGGCCGCCGGGTCGGCACCGGGCAGTTGCCGCCCGGCCCAGTCGATCAGCACGGCGGACGCCTCGGCGAGCACCAGGTCACCGCGGGTGGTGAGGTAGGGCAGCAACTCCTCCGAGCCGTTGCGGGTGCTGGTGAGGATCGCCTTGACCAGCGGGTTGTCGGCGGCCGACGCGAGCGTGTGGCGGATCGCCGCGTACGTGGCGGCACGGACGTCGTCCTGCCCGGTCAGGGCCGCGCGGACCTCGGAGACGAACCGGTCCACCTCGCGCCGGGCCAGCGCCTCCGCCAGGCCGGCCTTGCTGCCGAACTCGTTGTAGACGGTCTGCCGGCTCACCCCGGCCGCACTGGCCACCGCACCCATCCGGACGCCGTCCCAGCCGGTCGCGATCGTCAGCGCCCGCGCCGCGTCGACGATCCCGTCGCGCAGCGGGGTGGCGGCCCTCGGTGCACCCATGATGGTCGAAGTCTACGGCGGTCGGCGTACCGGCCGGGACGCGCGGGACGCACCCGCCGCCCGCTGACGGCCACCGGCCCGACGGCGCATAGGATGTGCGGTCATGGCACGCGTGCTCACTCCCCGTGCGGAGGACTTTCCCCGCTGGTACCAGGACCTGATCGCGAAGGCGAAGCTGGCCGACAACGGCCCGGTCCGGGGGACCATGGTGATCCGACCGGCCGGCTACGCCATCTGGGAGCGGATGCAGGCCGAGATGGACGCCCGGATCAAGGCGGCCGGCGCGGAGAACGCGTACTTCCCGCTCTTCATCCCGGAGAGCTACCTCAAGCGCGAGGCCGAGCACGTCGAGGGCTTCTCCCCGGAGCTGGCGGTGGTCACCCACGGTGGCGGCAAGCAGCTCGCCGAGCCGGTGGTGGTGCGGCCGACCAGCGAGACGGTCATCGGCGAGTTCATGGCCAAGTGGGTCGACTCGTACCGGGACCTGCCGTTGCTGCTCAACCAGTGGGCCAACGTGGTCCGGTGGGAGCTGCGCCCCCGGGTCTTCCTGCGCACCAGCGAGTTCCTCTGGCAGGAGGGGCACACCGCCCACGCCACCCGCGCGGACGCCCGCGCCTACGCCCGGAAGATCCTGCACGAGGCGTACGAGGACCTCATGGTCAACGTCCTGGCGATCCCGGTGCAGGTGGGGCTCAAGACCGCCCGGGAGCGGTTCGCCGGTGCCACCGCCACCTACACGCTCGAGGGCATGATGGGCGACGGCAAGGCGCTCCAGCTGGGCACCAGTCACGAGCTGGGCCAGAACTTCGCCAAGGCGTTCGACATCAGCTACTCGTCGGCCGAGGGCGGCCGGGAGCACGCCTGGACCACGTCGTGGGGCACGTCGACCCGGATGCTCGGTGGGCTGATCATGTGCCACGGCGACGACAACGGCCTGCGGGTGCCGCCGAAGCTCGCGCCGGTGCAGGCGTACGTCATGGTCGTCAAGGACGGCGACGGCCCTGGCGGCCCTGCCGAGGTGGCGGGAAAGCTCTGCGACGGCCTGCGCGACGCCGGCGTCCGGGTCGCGCTCGACGACCGCACCGACACCCCGTTCGGCCGCCGGGCCGTCGACGCCGAGCTGCGCGGCTATCCGGTACGCGTCGAGGTCGGCCCGCGCGACCTGGCCGCCGGCAACGCGGTGGTGGTCCGGCGTACCGACGGCTCGAAGTCGCCGGTGCCGGTGGCGGACGTGGTCGGCGCGGTGCTCGCGGCCCTGGAGGCCGACCAGAGGGCGCTGCACGACGAGGCGCTCGCGAACCGGCGGACCCGCACCCGGGACGTCGGCACGCTCGCCGAGGCGATCGAGGCGGCGGCGACGGGCTGGGCCCGGGTGCCGTGGTCGGAGGTCGGCGCGCAGGGGGAGGCCGAGGCGAACGCCCAGGGCGTCACCGTGCGCTGCCTGGTCCGGGCCGACGGCACGGTGCCCGACGCCGAGGACGAGCCGGACCTGGTGGCGATCCTCGCCCGCGCCTACTGAGGGTGCTGGTCGGGCGGTGAGGTTCGAGCCGGGCCGGTTGGTCGTGCACCGCAACGTCCGGCGCGGGCGCATCGGGTGGGTCCGGCCGGCGCGGGTGGTCAGCGACGACGACCGTGGGCTGCTGCTGTGGATCGCCCGGGGCTCGGCGGTGGCGAGCGAGGTCACCGAGGCGGGTCTCGGTATGCGGGCGGTCCCGTTCGCCGAGTGGATCGCCTCGTCGTACCGGCTGGCGACCGGCCGGTGGCAGGGGCCGCCCCTGCTCAAGTTCCTGCCCACCGGCGCGGCGCACTCGGTCTGGTGGTTCCGGGACGAGCAGGGACGGTTCGCCCACTGGTACGTCAACCTGGAGGAGCCGGGCATCCGCTGGGACGACGGCGACCTCGCCGGTGTCGACGTGGTGGACCAGGACCTCGACGTGCTGGTCCGCCCGGATCACGGCTGGGAGTGGAAGGACGAGGACGAGTTCGCCGAGCGGCTCGACTTCCCGGAGCACTACTGGGTGGCGGACGAGAAGGCGGTCCGGGCCGAGGGGGAGCGGGTGATCGCTCAGGCGGAGGCGGGGGAGTTCCCCTTCGACGGCACCTGGTGCGACTTCCAGCCCCCCGCCGGCTGGGCCGCGCCGCAGGAACTGCCGCCCGGCTGGGGCCGCCCCCCGGTGCGCTGAGGCGGTGTTTCCGGTCACCTCCGGGCGGCGGCGGGTGAACCGGGCCGGTCCGGTGTGAGAGATCCCGACCCGATCTGGCAGAATGGCTGGCTGGTATCCGGCGCGTGTCCGGCGCCCTCTACCCCGGGCACCGCGCCAGTCCACCGAGCAGTCTCCGGCCCAAACCCCACTGTGCCGGTGGGCGCTCACCCGTGCACCGCCCTTCCGGGCAGGTGAGATCGCAACAGGAGCGAAAGAACTGTGGCCGTAAAGATCCGGCTCCTGCGGATGGGCAAGATCCGCAACCCGCAGTACCGCATCGTCGTCGCCGACTCGCGTACCAAGCGCGACGGCCGGGCGATCGAGTTCGTCGGGGTTTACCAGCCGAAGGAGCACCCTTCGGTGATCGAGGTCAAGTCGGACCGGGTGCAGTACTGGCTCTCCGTGGGCGCGCAGCCGAGCGAGGCGGTGCAGCGCCTGCTGGAGAAGACCGGTGACTGGCAGAAGTTCAAGGGCCTGCCGGCCCCCGAGCCGCTGCAGGTCGCGCCCGAGCGGGCCGACCGCAAGGCGGCGTACGAGGCCGAGGCGAAGGCCGCCGCCGGCCTGACCGAGGCGCCGGCCAAGCCGGCCAAGAAGGCCGCCGCGAAGGCCGAGCCGGCCGCCGCCAAGGCCGAGCCGGCTGCCGCGAAGGCCGAGCCGGCCGCCGCGGAGGCGCCGAAGACCGAGGAGCAGGCCGGTGCGGACTCCGGCGAGCAGGCCTGACGTGGCACTGCGTCCGGCGCTGGAGCATCTGGTCAAGGGCATCGTCGATCACCCTGACGACGTCCGGGTCCGGCTGGTCGACTCCCGCCGGGGCAAGCGGCTCGAAGTCCGCGTGCACCCGGAGGACCTGGGCACGGTGATCGGGCGGTCCGGCCGGACCGCCAAGGCACTGCGCCAGGTGATCGGCTCCATCGGCGGGCGCGGCGTACGCGTCGACATCGTCGACTCGTACTGATGCTGCTCATCGTCGGTCGGATCGGGAAACCGCACGGGATCCGCGGTGAGGTCACCGTGGAGGTGCGGACCGACGAGCCCGAGGCACGGTTCGCACCCGGGTCGGTTCTCCGGACCGACCCGGGTGCCAACGCGTCCACCGAGCCCGGCGCCTACCAGGTGCCGGCGGAGCTGACCGTCGAGTCCGCCCGCTGGCACCAGAGCCGGCTGCTGGTGGCGTTCGAGGGTGTGCTGGACCGCGACGTCGCCGAGGCGCTGCGGGGGACCCTGGTCGGCGTCGACAGCGCCGATGTCGCCCCTCCGGACGACCCGGAGGAGTTCAACGACCACCAACTGGTCGGCCTGGCCGTGGTCACCCCGGCCGGGGAGCGGCTGGGCGAGGTGGCCCGGATCGACCACGCCCCCGCGTCCGACCTGCTGGTGCTGCGCCGCCCGGAGGGCCGGGACGCGTTGATCCCGTTCGTCAAGGCGATCGTCCCCGAGGTAGACCTCGCCGGCGGTCGCGTCGTCGTCGACCCGCCCGGCGGCCTGCTCGACCTCTGACGAGGCCGGCCCGGCCCGCACAGCTGTTGGAGCGTCCCGCAATGCGCGTCGACATCGTGTCGATCTTCCCGGAGTACTTCGCCCCGCTGGACCTGTCGCTGATCGGCAAGGCCCGCGCCACCGGCACGCTGCGGCTGGCCGTACACGATCTGCGCACCTGGACCCACGACGTGCACCGCACGGTCGACGACACGCCCTACGGCGGCGGACCGGGCATGGTGATGCGGCCGGAGCCGTGGGGGGAGGCGCTGGACGCGCTCGCCCCGCCGGACCTCGTCGCACCGCGGCTGCTGGTGCCCGCGCCGACCGGTGTCCCGTTCACCCAGGCGCTGGCCCACGAACTGGCGGCCGAGCCGCACCTGCTCTTCGCCTGCGGCCGGTACGAGGGCATCGACCAGCGGGTGCTCGACCACGCGGCGGCCCGGATGCCGGTCACCGAGGTCTCCCTCGGCGACTACGTGCTCTTCGGCGGTGAGGTCGCGGTGCTGGTGATCCTGGAGGCGGTCACCCGGCTGCTGCCGGGGGTGCTCGGCAACGCCGGTTCGCTGGACGAGGAGTCGCACGCCCACGGGCTGCTCGAGGCCCCGATGTACACCAAGCCGGCCGTGTGGCGGGGCTGGGCGGTGCCGGAGGTGCTCCGGTCCGGCGACCACGGGCGGATCGCCCGCTGGCGGCGCGACGAGGCGCTGGCGCGTACGGCCGTCCGCCGCCCCGACATGATCGCGGCACTGCCGCCGGAGAGCCTGGACAAACGGGACCGGGCGGCCCTGGACCGGGCCGGATTTCAGCCGCCCCCGGGGGATGTGGCAAAGTAGAGGGGTTGCCGCAGTCGGCCGCGCCGCGGACGGCTGCGAGGACCCTCGACCGGGGTCGGCGTCGCCGGCCACCACCCGGGGGTCAGAATCACCCAACCGCGCACCGACTGACGGTGCGCCGTGAGCCTCGCGAGGACGCAGCGATGAACATCCTGGACGCTCTTGACGCCCAGTCGAAGCGGGTCGACATCCCCGACTTCCGCGCCGGTGACACCGTCAAGGTGCACGCGCGGGTCGTGGAGGGCAGCCGGTCCCGGGTCCAGATCTTCCAGGGCGTCGTCATCCGCCGCCAGGGTGCCGGCCTGCGGGAGACCTTCTCCGTCCGCAAGGTCAGCTTCGGCGTGGGCGTGGAGCGCACCTACCCGGTCAACAGCCCGGGCATCGACCGCATCGAGGTCGTGACCCGCGGTGACGTCCGGCGCGCCAAGCTCTACTACCTGCGTGAGCTGCGCGGCAAGAAGGCGAAGATCAAGGAGAAGCGCGAGAAGCAGCCGAGCTGACGTCTCGCCGCGCCACGCCGCCCGAGCTGCGCGTATGCCGTACCGACCGGACCGCACTACCCTGGTCGTACGGGCGCAGCCGGCCGGGTCCCCGCTCCACGGCGGGGAAGACGTCCACTGCCGCCCGGGGAGCCTCGACGGGGCTCCCGGGCGGTAGTGTCATTTCTGCGGACCGGGGAGTGGCGTGGTGCAGACGCTCGACGAGGACGGCGCGGTCGACCCGTGGCGCCGACGGACCCGCCGCACACGCCGCCAGATGCCCCTCTGGCAGGAGCTGCCGCTGCTGCTGATCGTCGCGTTCTGCCTTGCGGTCCTGATCCGCACCTTCCTGCTCCAGGCGTTCTTCATCCCCTCCGGCTCGATGGAGGACACGCTCCTCGTCGGTGACCGGGTGCTGGTCAACAAGGTCGTCTACGACGTACGCGACCCGGTGCGCGGCGAGGTGGTCGTCTTCCGGGGCACCGAGCGTTGGGCGCCGCAGGTCGACGAGCAGCCCGAACCCGGCTTCGTCGGCAAGCTCGGCGCCACGGTCGGCGACCTGGTGGGCGTGAGCCGCCCCGGCGAGAAGGACTTCATCAAGCGGGTCATCGGCCTGCCCGGCGACCGGGTGAAATGCTGCGACGCGCAGGGTCGCGTGCTGGTCAACGGCACGCCGCTGGACGAACCGTACGTCCTGCGCGACTCGCCGATGGACGTGCCGCCGAACCCCCGCGAGTGCCGCGCGCGGCGCTTCGAGGAGGTCGTGGTCCCGCCCGGCCAGATCTTCGTGATGGGTGACCACCGGCTCGTCTCGCAGGACGCCCGCTGCCAGGGCCCGGTGCCGATCGACAACGTGGTGGGCCGGGCGTTCGGCATCGTGTGGCCGTCCTCGCGGTGGACCGCGCTGTCGGTCCCGGAGACCTTCGCGGACGTCCCGTCGCCGGCGAACGTCTCGACGGGCACCGCGCCGGTCCGCCCGACGCCGGACGGCGGTGTGCTGCTGCTCCTCCCACTCTCGGCCGCTCTGCTCCGTTCTCGCGCGTTCCGGACGGTGCCTCCCCGCCGGGCAACGTAGGCTCCATCCCGTGATTGACGAGCAGACCGACAAGTCCCGCAGCTCCTTCTGGAAGGAGCTGCCGATCCTCCTGGGCGTGGCGATCCTGGTCGCGGTGCTGGTACGAGCCTTCGTGCTGCAGACCTTCTTCATCCCTTCGCCGTCGATGGAGAACACGCTCAAGATCGACGATCGGGTGCTGGTCAACAAGCTGGTCTACGACTTCCGCTCGCCGCACCGGGGCGAGGTGATCGTCTTCAAGGCACCGACGACCTGGAGCGGCAACCCGGACGGCGAGGACTTCATCAAGCGGGTCATCGGCGTCGGTGGGGACCATGTCGTCTGCTGCGACGAGCAGGGGCGGATCACGATCAACGGCGCGCCGCTCGACGAGCCGTACCTGTTCTCCCTCGACGGTGAGCGGGACAAGCCCGCCGACCAGGACTTCGACGTCACCGTGCCGCAGGGCCGGCTCTGGGTGATGGGTGACCACCGGTCCGCCTCGGGTGACTCGCTGCAGCACTGGCAGCAGTCGGGCCAGGACGTCAACGAGGCGACCATCCCGGAGAGGGACGTCGTCGGTCGCGCCTTCACCGTCTTCTGGCCGGTGAACCGGGCGCGCTGGCTGAGCGTGCCCGAGCAGTACGACGCCATTCCGGAGCCGCGGTCCTGACCCGGCCGGTGGGGGCGTGGGCGTTGTCGGCGGCGTCTGGCAGGCTGGGGCGGTGACCGTCTACACCCCTCGTCGCGCCGCCCGGGTGCTGCTGGTGGACGCGGCCGGCCGCGTCCTGCTCTTCGAGGGCACCGACCCGGCCCGGCCCGGGCACCGGTACTGGTTCACGCCGGGTGGTGGGCTCGACCCGGGTGAGAGCCCGGCGGCCGGAGCCGCCCGCGAGCTCGCCGAGGAGACCGGGCTGCGGCTCGACCCGGCCGACCTGGGTGCCCCGGTGTGGTCGGAGACGGTCGAGTTTCCGTTCGACGGCGTCTGGTACCGGCAGGAGCAGGAGTTCTTCCTCGTCCGGGTGGGCGCGTGGGAGGTCGACACGGCCGGCTTCAACGCGATCGAGCGGGCCAGCGTCGCCGGGCACCGGTGGTGGCCGCCGGGCGAGCTGGCGGCCAGCGGGCAGCGCTACTACCCGCCGGACCTGCCGGCGGTGCTGGCGCACGCCCTGTCCGGCGGCGCGCCGGGCGCCGGGGGTGCGTCGTGCTGACGCCCCCACGCACCGTCGTCCGCCGCGACGGCGGCCTGTACGCGCTGGAGCGCGCCCTGCAACGGCGCGGCTTCCGGCACGTGGCCGGCGCCGACGAGGCCGGCCGGGGCGCCTGCGCCGGTCCGCTGGTGGCGGCCGCCGCGATCCTGCCCGAGGGGCGGCGCGGTGAGATCGACGGGCTCGCCGACTCCAAGTTGCTCACCCCGGCCAGCCGGGAGCGGGTGTACGAGGAGGTGGTCGCCCGCGCCCTGGCGTACGCGGTGGTGGTGATCCCGGCGGAGGAGGTCGACGCCCGGGGCCTGCACGTGTGCAACCTCGCCGCGATGCGGCGGGCGCTGGCCTCGCTGAGCACCCCGCCGGAGTACGTGCTCACCGACGGCTTCGGGGTGGACGGCCTGGACGTGCCGGGGCTGGCGGTGTGGAAGGGCGACCGGGTGGCGGCCTGCGTGGCGGCGGCGAGCGTGCTGGCCAAGGTCACCCGGGACCGGATCATGGTGGATCTCGACGAGGCGTTCCCCGGTTACGGGTTCGCCGAGCACAAGGGTTACATCACCCCCGAGCACTCGGCGACGTTACGGGAGCTGGGCCCGTGCCCGGAGCACCGCTTCTCGTACGTCAACGTCGCCACGGTGTCGGGCCGGCACGAGGCTCCGCCGCGCGCCCGTCGGCCGCTGGGTGCAAGGCCGGACGAGCCGATGGAGCGCTCCGGCGCGCCAGGGGGTACCGTCGGCGTGGCGTTGGGCGAGCGGCCCCGGCCCTCGGCGGCGGTGGGGGAAGATGTGGTCATGGAAGGCGGAGTGGGATGAGCGCGGAAGATCTCGAAAAGTACGAGACAGAGATGGAGCTGCAGCTCTACCGGGAGTACCGCGACATCGTCCGCCAGTTCTCCTACGTGGTGGAGACCGAGCGCCGGTTCTACCTGGCCAACCAGGTCGACCTGCACGTGCGCAACTCGGACGGCGAGGTCTACTTCGAGGTCGAGATGCACGACGCCTGGGTGTGGGACATGTACCGTCCCGCCCGGTTCGTCAAGAACGTCCGCGTGATGACGTTCAAGGACGTCAACGTGGAGGAGCTGGAGAAGCCCGACATCTCGCTGCCCGCCGACTCGGGCTTCGGCGGCTGACCCTTCCGGTCGGCCCGCCGGCCGCACCGACACCGCGGTCCCCCCACCGCCGTGCCCGTCACCCCTCCAGCACCACAACCTCGACCCGCTGGACGAGGTTGTTCGCGAACCCGCCCCGGTTCCACGGCTGCTCCACCGGCTGGGTGCGGCCGGACGCGTCCGTGGCGCGGGCACTCAGCACGTACCGGCCGGGCGTCGCCGTCCACTCGTGGCGCCAGCGCCGCCACGCGTACGGGCCGTCCCCGACGCCGTCCAGTTCCGCCGCCGTCCAGGTCCCGCCCCCGTCGGTCGTCACCTCGACCGAGACCACCGGGGCGTGGCCGGACCAGGCGCGGCCGTCCAGGATGCACGGGCCCGAGCGGAGCACGCGGGTGCGGGACATGAAGTCCGGGAACCCGGGCGGGCGGACCAGCGCGCGGGGCTCGATCCGGGTCACCGGCACACCGGGGTCCTCGGCGTCCCGCCGCAGCCGGTAGGCCACCGCGTTCTGGTAGCCGGTGAACTCCTCGGTCCGGACGCTGACCGTCCGCAGCCACTTGACGTGCGCCATCCCGTACCAGCCGGGCACGATCAGCCGCAGCGGGGCGCCGTGCTGCGGCAGCAGGGGAGCACCGTTCATCTCGTACGCCAGCAGCACCTCCTCGCGCAGTGCCTCCGCCACCGGCAGCGCCCGCTGGTAGTCCTGCTCCACGCCGCGTTCCACCCCGTGGTCGGCGCCGGTGAAGACGACGTCCACGGCGTCGGCGGGGAGCCCTGCCTCCCGCAGCAGCGGCGCCAGCGGGGTGCCCGTCCACTCGGCGTTGCCGACCGCCTCCACCAGCCAGGGCTGGCTGACCGGCCGGGGGTGCAGCAGAGCCCGCCCGTTGCCGGCGCACTCCAGCGTCACCCGGTGGCTGACCCGGGGCCGGGCCCGCAGGTCGGCCAGGCTGACGGTGAGCGGCCGCTCCACCGCGCCGTCCACGGTCAGGACGTGGGTCGCCGGGTCGACGTGCGGGATGTCGTAGTGGATCAGCAGGTAGTGCAGGCCGGCCGGGGTGACGTCGTAGCGCAGCGCCTCCAGCGGGATCCCGTGGTTGCGGGCGGCGAGCTGAAGCTCCTCCACGCTGATCGCCTCGTCCGGCTCGGCCAGTCGCGACGGACGGCTGACATCGTCCACTGTGGTCATCCGCTCTCCCCGGCCCGGACGGCGGCGGCTCCGCCGTGACCCGGACCCAGCCTAGAGCCGCCGCGGCCGGCGGTGACCGCCGCTCCCGCCCCACCGGCTACCGGTCGTCGAACTGGAACATCGTCACACCCGCCGGCAGGGGGCGCGGCGGGGTGCGGAGACGGTGCACCCCCACGCCCACCCGGTCCGCCGGCGTGCTCACCGCCACCGGCTCGAACCCCGCCTCGACGAACCAGTCGCAGATCGTCGGCACGAGGTCGGGCGCACCTCGGTGCCGGGTCCAGATCACCGTGCCGCCGGTCGCGCACAGGGCGGCGCAGTGCCCGACGGTGGCCCGGATGTCGGCCTCCGGGACGTTGCCGAATACCCCGCAGACCAGGACCAGGTCGGCCGGGACGAGATCGGCGTACGCGTCGCCGCGCGCCGCGTCACCGACCACCACCTCGACCGCCGGCAGCCCGGCCGCTGTCGCCGCGGACCGGGCGACCTCGGCGTTGCGGGGATCCAACTCCACCAGCCGGGCGGTGACGTCCGCCCGGCGCGGATGCTCCGCGAGGACGGGCACGAGGTCCCGCCCCTGGCCGGCGCAGAGGCTGATCACGCGCAGCGGCCCGGGCGGGGCCTGGTCGAGCGCGTCGGCGACGCGGCGGCGCACCTCGGCGAGCCGGCGGGACAGCGCCGAGCCGGGATCGTCGTAGTCCGCGTGCCAGTCGTACCAGTCCCGGGTCATCCGGCCAGCCTAGGCACGTGACGGGCGGGTCGCTGTCCCGGCCGCATAGCAGATCGGCCCCGCTCGTGGGGTCTGTCCACAGTGCGTCCGTTGTCCACAGGGAACGGCTGCCGGGGTGGCGGTGGGCGGAACGGCCGGGGAGGGTGCTGGCATGCAATCCGCCCCGATCGTCGCCGGCCTGCTCGCCGTCGTGCTGGCCGCCGCTCCCTCCGCCGCCGTGCCGCGCGGGTCTGTTCCGCGCGGTGCTTCGTCGCCGCCGGCCGTCGCGGTGCCGCCGCCGGCCGTCGCGGTGCCCGGGCTGACGGTCGCGGTGTCCGGGCCGGGCGGGTCCGGTACGGC
>JAEYGD010000045.1 GCA_023402505.1 Actinomycetes bacterium | reverse complement strand
CACCTGGCCCCGGACCGGGTACGCGGGCCGGGCCGGCACGGACGCCGGGGTGCGGGCCGGCGCCGGGGGCCGCGCCGGGGCGGGCCCGTTGACCGTGAACGGGAACGGGACGTGCACGAACGGGTTGCCGTGCCGGATCAGAGCCTCGATCTGCCGCTCGTTGAGGCCGTGTGTTTCCAGCACGCGCCGGCCCCAGCGGTGCAGGCGGCACGGGTAGGTGGCACCGTCGTTGCGGCACAGCGGCCCGGCGGGCCACTCCTCCGCCGTGTGCACGACGACCGCCCGGACCGCGAGCCGGACGTCCTCAGGGGTCAGCGGCACCGGAACCGGCACCTCGCCCAGTACCTGGTCGATGGGATCCGTCGACTGCTCACCAACTCGCACGGTAGGCCTCCCGCAGCTCAGGTAGCGGCGCGGCTGACGCGCCGCGCCACATCCTCGGCCGGGAGTACGTCGCCCGCCGCCGGAAGGTTCAATCCCGGTACGCGGCCAGCAGGTCAGACCAGCCCGGCGTCGTGGACCAGCAGCGCCACCTGCACCCGGTTGTTCAGCTCCAGCTTCACCAGCAGCCGCGACACGTACGCCTTGACGGTCGCGACGCTCATGAACAGCTCGGCGGCGATCTCGGCGTTGCTGCGGCCCTGCCCGAGCGCGACGGCGACGTCCCGTTCCCGCTCGCTCAGCGCGGCGAGCTGCCGCCGGGCCCGGTCCCGGCGCGAGTCGCCGCCGCCGGTGCCGGTGACGTGCGCGATGAGCTGCCGGGTGACCGTCGGCGAGAGGGTCGCCTCCCCCGCCGCCACCCGGTGGACCGCCCGGACGATCTCGGCGGGCGGGGTGTCCTTGAGCAGGAAGCCGGCCGCCCCGGCGCGCAGCGCCCGCAGCACCTGCTCGTCGGCGTCGAACGTGGTCAGCACGAGCACCTCGGGAGGGTCGGGCGCGGCCCGCAGCGCCTCGGTCGCGGCCAGCCCGTCGACCCGGGGCATCCTGATGTCCATCAGCACGACGTGCGGCGCGTACGCGGCGACCGCGTCGGGGACCTCCGCGCCGTCCGCGGCCTCACCCACCACGACCAGGTCGGGTGCTCCGCCGAGGATCATCGACAACGCCGCCCGGACCAGCGGGTCGTCGTCGACGATCAGGACCCGTACCGGCCCCGGCGGCGTCACGCCGGCCACGGCAGCCACGCGGCGAGCCGGAAGTCACCGGCGTCGTCCCGCCCGTACTCCAGCCGGCCGCCGGCCAGGCTGACCCGTTCGGCGATGCCGACCAGGCCGGTGCCGGTACCCGGCAGGTCCGGTGCCACGGTGCCGCCCACCGGCCAGCGGTTGCGGACCTCCACCGCCAGCCCCTCCCCCGGCGCACCGGCCAGCTCCACAGCGACCGCGGCGCCGGCCGCGTGCTTGCGCGCGTTCGTCAGCCCTTCCTGCACGATCCGGTACGCGCTGCGCCCGACGGCCGCCGGCACCCGGTCCGGCGCGGCCACCCGGTCGACGGTGTCCACCCGCACCCCCGCCGTCCGGGACTCCTCGATGAGCGCCGGCACGTCGGCCAGGGTGGGCTGGGGGCGCTCCGGGTCACCGGCCGGCATGTTCTCCGAGCGCAGCACCCCGATCACGGCCCGCAGGTCCTCCAGGGCGGTGTGCGCGCTGGCCCGGATCACCCCGGCGGCCCGGGCCACCTCCTCCGGCGGCGCGTCCGGGCGGAACTCGAGCGCCCCGGCGTGCAGGCTGAGCAGGGAGATCCGGTGCGCGAGGACGTCGTGCATCTCGCGGGCGATGCGGGTGCGTTCCAGCTGGCGGGCCTGCGCCACCCGGAGCTGCTGCTCGGCCTCGGCGCGCTCGGCGCGCTCGCGCAGCGAGACGACCAGCTGCCGGCGGGCCCGGACGAACATCCCCCACGCCAGCACGGTGGCCGTGAGGACGACGCCCCACACCATGTTTCCCCAGAACGACAGGTCGGGATCCGGGCGGAGGTAGGAGAAGGCGAGGTTCGTCACCAGGCCGGCGGCGGTGAGCGCGAGCGCGACGGCCGTGCGGCGGTGGACGATCACCGTGAAGTAGATGATCAGCAGCGGGATCGCCGCCGCCATCGAGAACGCGGTCAGCGGCAGGGTCGCGACGGCCAGCCCGAGCGGCCAGCGGCGGCGTACCCAGAGCAGGGCGCAGCAGGCGAGCCCGAGCACCGCGTCGACGGCCACCAGCCAGCGCGGCTCCAGCGGCAGGGCGGTCTGCGGGGCGGGCGAGAGGGCGTCGGCGGTGGCCCAGAGCACCCAGCCGACGGAGAGCAGGAACGCGGTCACGTCGACCACCCAGTCCCGGGTGGTGCGGCGGTGACTCCGGCCGCCGTGCTCCCCGGTGGCCAGCGAGCCCGGCAGCAGCCAGGGATGTTCCGGTACGGCGGCGCTGGTCACCGCACCAGCGTAGGCAGCCGGCGGAGGCGCCGGCCAGCTACCGAAGTCGACGCCGGTGGCTACCTTGGTCGACCGGCCGCCGACCGCCGGCCGCTGCGCACCGCCCAGTGGCCCGGGCAGCCTGGACCGCATGATCAGCGTCGAGCACCTGACCAAGCGGTACGGGCGGCACACCGCCGTCGACGACGTGTCGTTCCGCTGCGAGCCCGGCACCGTGACCGGGTTCCTGGGGCCGAACGGCGCCGGAAAGTCCACCACCATGCGGATGATCTGCGGGCTCACCCCGCCCAGCGGTGGCGCCGCCACGGTGCTCGGCCGGCCGTACCGGCAGCTGCCCAACCCGGGCCGCGAGGTGGGGGTGCTGCTCGACGCGTCGGCGCAGCACGCCGGGCGGACCGGCCGGGAGGCGCTGGCGGTGGCCGCCGCCACGATGGGCGTGGACCGGCGGGAGGTGGCGGCCAGGCTGGAACTGGTCGGGCTGGGCGGGGTGGCCGCGAAGCGCCGGGTGCGGGCGTACTCGCTCGGGATGCGGCAGCGGCTCGGCCTGGCACACGCGCTGCTGGGCGACCCCCGGGTGCTGATCCTCGACGAGCCGGCCAACGGCCTGGACCCGGAGGGCATCTTCTGGATGCGCGGCCTGCTGCGGGACTTCGCCGACCGGGGCGGCACCGTGCTGCTCTCCTCCCACCTGCTGCGGGAGGTGGAGGCGGTCGCGGACCGGCTGGTGGTCATCGGGGGTGGCCGGATCGTGGCCCAGGGCGGCAAGGACGAGTTGCTCGCCGGTGACCGCACGCTGGTCCGGGCCCGGGACGTCGCGGCGCTGCGCCGCGCCCTGGCCACGGCCGGCCTGGCGGCGACCGCCGGCACCGACGGGTCGTTGCTGGTGCCGGTCACCGCGGAGACGGTCGGCCGGGCCGCAGCCGACGCGGGGGTGCCGCTGAGCGAGTTGCGCCCCGCCGACGCCGCCGCCGGGCTGGAACAGCTCTTCCTCTCCCTCACCACCACCTCGACGCCGCAGGAGGCCGCCCGATGACCAGCACCGCCGCAACCGCACCCGGTGAGCAGGCCGGCACGGCGCCGCCGGTCGCGCCCCGGGCGCTGCCCGGGCCGTCGCTGGTCCGGCTCACCGGCGTGGAGCTGCGCAAGCTCGCCGACACCCGGGCCGGGCTGTGGCTGCTCGTCACGATCGCGCTGGGCACCGCCGTCCTCGCCGCCGTCCAGCTGATCTGGGCGCCCGAGGCCGAGCAGACGTTCGTCGCGTTCTTCACCGCGTCGCTGCTGCCGGTGGGCCTGCTGCTGCCGGTGCTCGGCATCCTGTCGATCACGGCCGAGTGGTCGCAGCGCACCGCGCTGACCACGTTCGCGCTGGTCCCCCGCCGGGAACGGGTGATCGTCGCGAAGCTCGCCGCCCTCGTGCTGGCGGCGACCGCGTCGACGCTGACCAGCCTGGCCACCGCCGCGGCCGGCACCGCGATCGCCGGCCTGACCGGCGGGGCCGGCACCTGGCGGATCGACGGGACACTGGTCCTGCACGCCGCCGTCGTCCAAGTGACCGGGGCGCTGATGGGGGCCGGCTTCGGCCTGCTGCTGCTCAACACCCCGCTGGCGATCGTGACCTACCTGCTCCTGCCGACCCTCTGGTCGGTGCTCGGCGAGATGATCCGGCCGCTGCGCGGCCCGGCCGAGTGGTTGGACACCGGCCGGACGATGGAGCCCCTGTTCACCCCCGACGTCACCGGTGGGCAGTGGGCCCGCCTGGCGGTGTCGCTGCTGGTCTGGATGGTCCTGCCGCTGGTGGCGGGGCTGGTACGGACGCTGCGGCGCGAGGCGGCGTGAGCATGGACAACCTCGGCGCACCGGCGGTCGTGGACGGCGGCCGGGCGGAGCTGGTGCTGTTCTGGGGCGGCTTCCCGGCGGTCGGGGCCGCGGCGGGCTGGGGGCTGGCCGCCGCCTCCGGCTGGCTCGCCGGGCAGGGCTGGGTGCCGGTCCAGTGGCTGTTCGAACTTGCGACCCGGCTGCCCGACCCGTACGCGACGGCCGGCGGCGTGGCACTCGGCGCGTTCGCCGGCCTGGTGCTCGGAGGCGTGGCCAACGCCGAACGGCTCGTCGTGTCCGTCGACCGGGAACGGGTCCGGTTGCGCCGTCCCGGCGCCCCCGGGGGCGAGCTGGCCCGGCGGGACGTGCGGGCCGTGTTCGTCGACGGGAAACGGCTGGTGCTGCTCGGCGCGGACGGCGGTGAACTGGCCGGCGAGAAGTCCGACCTGCCGGCGGGGCGCCTCGCGGCCGCGTTCCGCTCCCAGGGCTGGCCGTGGACCGACGGGGACCCGCACCGGGACGCGTACCGCATCTGGGTGCCCGGGCTGCCGGGTTTGCCGCCGGGCGCGGACGCCCTGCTGACGGCCCGGCAGCGCGCCCTCGACAGGGACCGCGACGGCGAGGCGCGGGAACTGCGGGCCGAGCTGGCCCGCAGCGGGGTGGTGGTCCGCGACGGCGACCGGCGGCAGTACTGGCGCCTCACCGCGCCGGAGCAGGGCCGTCAACTCCCCTGAGCAGCACCGTCACGCACGGTAGCGTGGCGGTGACACCTGCCCCGGGGAGCGTGCGATGACCGAGCAGCAGCCGTACCGGGTGGTGGCCCGCCACCCCGGCTTCGAGCTGCGCCGCTACCCCGCCCACCTGGCGGCCGAGGTGCTCGTCGAGGGGGCCTTCGACCAGGTCACCCGGGACGCCTTCCGCCCGCTGTCGGCGTACCTGACCGGGGCGAACCGGTCCCGGCGGCGGCCGGGACCGGGTCTCGTCCAGGAAGCGGAGCCGGGTCTCGTCCAGGAAGCGGAGCCGGAGACGATCCCGATGACCGCGCCCGTGGTGCAGGAGGAGATCGACCGGCCGGGCTGCTGGCTGGTGCGGTTCGTGCTGCCCGCCGGCTTCACCCCCGCCACGCTGCCCGAACCGGCCGACCCGCGGGTCCGCACCCGCGAGATCCCCGAGCAGCTCGCCGCCGCCGTCCGGTTCTCCGGGCGGGGCACCGCCGCGGCGTTCGACCGGCGGGCCACCGCGCTCGGGCGGGCCGTCACCGCGGCCCGCCTGCACCCGGTCGGCGCGGTCCGGTACGCGCGCTACGACCCGCCGTGGCGGCCGTGGTTCCTGCGCCGCAACGAGGTGGTACTGCCGGTCGCCGGCTGACCGGGCTGGTGGCGGGTCCTCCGGACCCGACCCGGCGGGTGGTCACCGCACGATCGCGGCGACCGTGATCGCGATGACGAGGATGTTCCCGGCGAGGCCGGTGAGCCGGCGCCACGGTGGCACGCCCCCGAGGACCGGCAGGTCCCGCCAGCGGTACGCGGCCGCGACCAGCGCCGCTCCCGACGCCGCGACGCCGACCAGCCAGAACCAGCCGGGAACGGCCGACCAGTCCCCCATCCGGTGACCGAGGCCCGGGTAGAGCACCGCCCACGCGGCGGCCGGGGCGAGGGTCAGCCGGTCCCGGACGCCGCGCAGTGTCGACAGCAGACTGAGCGCGCCGAGCAGCGGGAACGACACCGCGATCCCGACCCGGATCCAGCCGGGGACCGCGGCCCCGACGTCCAGCCCGGCGGGCTCCTCCGGCACGCCGAGCAGCCGCAACCCGAGGTCGTCGACGGCCCGGTCGGTGTTGCCGAGCACCACCACACCCCGCCCGGTGGCCCGCTCGAACCCGACGTACGAGCGGAAGCCGCCGGTGCCGCCGTTGTGCCAGACCACCTCGCGGTCGCCGTGACGGGTGGTGAACCAGCCGTACCCGACGCGGTTGCGGTCGTCCTCGTCGAACCGGGGCGTGGCGGCGTCGGCGCCGGGGGCGGTGCCGGCGAGCATCGCCCCGACCAGGTGGGCCAGGTCCTCGGCGGTGGACCACACGCCCACCCCGGCGGGCGCGTACCCACCGCCCACCCACGGGTCGGCGACCCGGCCGCCGGCGGTGGACCCGACCGCCCGGCCCGCCGGCAGATCGGCACCGGCCACCACCGTGTGGGTCATGCCGAGCGGTCGCAGCACCCGCTGGTCCAGCAGGTCGGGGTAGCCGGTGCCGGCCCGCGCGGCCAGCGCCTGCCCGAGCAGGGCGACGCCGAAGTTGGAGTAGGACACCTCGCCGCGACCGTCGCCGGGCTTCCGGTCGCCGGCGGCGGCCACGATCCGGTCGGCGTCCCAGCGGGCGTACGGGTTTCCGGCGGTCAGGCTCGACCACAGGATCCGGACGAACTCGGGTGCCGACATGGCGAGCCGGGGCAGCCCGGAGCGATGGCTGGAAAGCTCCGCGTAGGTCACGTCGCCGGTGGCGCCGGCCAGCTCGGGCAGGGCCGAGGCGATCGGGTCGTCGGGGCGTACCGCGCCGGCGGCGGCCCGCTCGGCGAGCAGCATGCCGGTGAGCACCTTGGTGACCGAGCCGATCTCGAACGGCGTGCCCGGTTCGACGGGCGCGCCGTCCGGGTCGCGGTCGCCCAGCCCGGCGGTGCGCACCCGCCCGTCCTCGACGAGGGCGACGGCGAGGCCCCGGTGACCCTCCGGGTCGGCGACGGCCGCGCGGACGGCGCCGGCCAGGTCGGCGTCGCCGGTCTGCTGGGCGGTCAGTCGCGGCGCCCGGGGCAGCAGCCCGATGGCGGCGACCGCCGCGACGAGCCCGGCGACCAGGGCGAGGGTGATGGGCTTGCGCATGATGCTTCCTTCGGTCGGCACCGGGA